>JBBRMW010000019.1:0-38500 GCA_038230635.1 Aggregatilineales bacterium
CCTTTCTGACACACGCCACATTCACAATTGTGAGTCTCACGCCCCATGTTGTGCGCTCTCGCCCTTTTTTTGATGCGCCTATTTTACCAAGCTTGTGTGGGATTCTATACTTTTACGTGCCCTAAGCGAGTTTGGCGTGGTATTTCTCGTAAGGCCATTCCAGAGAAATAACTACCCCTCAATATAGAGGCGCAATCCGTACAAACCATTTGCCCAGACCCGGCGGGCGTTGAAAACGAGACTCCAAGGCGGTCATGGCGTGCTGGGTGAGTTTAACACCGGTCTGATAGGCACGGTCAATGAACTTCACAACGGGCGACAAGTGGGTATAGGTCATAGTCGCAGCGAAGCGTAGAACGGTCTGACGGGAATCGAGTAGTACGCCATCCAATGTTGCTCAAGCACGCCCCACACGCGCTCAATGGGGTTGTATTTACTGTGATATGGCGGATAGTAGGCTAACTGCACCGTTAGGTGGAAGGTATCGGCAAAATCGGTCAAGCGTTGCATGAACTGCGTGCGCCGCGAGTTATTTTCTGGGCCATTGTCGAGATTAATGAGAAGAGTCATAATGGCGGGAAAACTGGCGCGCACCAGCGTCCAGAAGTCGCACAGACAGTCGCCGATAAAATCAGCGGTCAAGCCTGAAGGCGCAAAGTAGAGATAGACTTCATCCGCATCGGGTAAGAAAATGCCGAAGGGCGTGAGGGTTTCGACGGCTTGGAAATCGTGGTCTGCCGCACGGACGATGACCCGGCTCTGACCGTTACGCGAAAATGACCCAACCTTGACCATCGCTTTGGCATCAATGGAGACGCGCAACACCGTTTTATCCTGACGGACTTGTTCATGCAGGACGGCCAGTTGGTCGAAAATCGCATCGGTTTCTTTAATTTTTTTGTGGCACTGTTTTGCGCACCGTGCGTAAGTGATAGCCCAAGTCATTCAGCTTGACCCGGATCGTTTCTTCACTCGGCACTTCCGCCGCGCGGTAGCCTTTTTGCGTCATCAGGTGCTGTCGAACCTGCGCTGCACTTAAGCGGCTGTACAAACGATTACTTTCAAAGCGCGGGTCGGTCTGGCTCTGTCCATCCACAATGGCTCGAATATCCGCCAGCAAATTCGGTAGGCGTTCCTCCGCGGCCTTCCGTCCCCGTGCGGCATAGGCATCTAAACATACGTGCCCACTCGCTAATTCGTGCAGCCCTTTTCGAATCGTCCGTCGGTTCCATGCCAATTCGCGCTCCGCCTGGCGTTGTCCGCCTTCTCCCAGCGCTTTCACTACGCGCGCCATGAACAACCGTCGTTCGCTGCCTTTCAGGGATTGAGCAGTTTCGATATACACCTGTTTTGTGGCTTCATCCAATGGCACGGCTTCTTGCTCCTTACTTCGTCTTTATTATAGCGTCTTGGAGCTTTCTTTTCTCTGGAATGGCCTTAGTGGCATGGCGCGCTACTCGCTTTTGGGAGAAGTGGGTAATGCAGAGGAATTATAGCGCCGAACGGGGAAGCTGCCCCCCCGACTCCCTGAGAGATGCCCTCACATCCAGCCCCTCTCCCGCAGGTAGAGAGGGGCAAGACGGATGGTGCGGTGGCGGCTGAGAATGGACAGAAGAGACGGGGCGGACAAACCAGGGCGTACGAGGCGAGCGGACGCACAGAATGGCGTCCCTACGGGGGAAGGGAAGGCGTGAGGGAGGCGAGCAGTGATGTTCGTTAGGCGAGTCCACGAATTTGCGGCTGGGGTAGCTACAGTCTATGGGTCATCGGTCAATACCTGACCGCGCAAATTACCGCTAGTCTGGTAACTTGGGATAAAGAGCCGTTTTCCGGCATTGGCTCTACTAAAAACGGATTTAGATTTGGCGCTACAATGGGCTTCTTCTGTACAGGACTACTCGATAAACCGAAGTTACCAGACTAGCGGTAGGATATTGAGAGACCCCACGGTAAGTCGCAATCGTATATGTGGTGATCTGCTTCTACCGGTAGAAATCAAGGACATGTGATCATTATCGCCAAGTGGATCTTTTACGTGGCAGATATGATCATACCCGAAAAAGCGGACAGAAAGAGATGCCCATAATAACACGCTGTTGAGGAGCGCCTCGCCCGTGGTGGCCTGAACACATTACCAACGTAAGAATGTTCACGTCTATTACTACAACTGCGGATGGTATTCTAGAAAGAATCCACGCTTTTTGAAGTGAGCGCGTTTGGCAAGGAACTGTTTATGACTGCGCCACATCGACCAGCGCCAAATATGCTCAGGTAGGTGACGAACGGCCCAAAACAGACGGACAAGCAGGCGACGCAGTTCGGGAGTGGCGAGCGGCACGCGTGGAGGCGGGTTGAAAGGCTCATTTTTTTGGGCGTTCAGCGAGGCGCAGACCATCGCGCACGATGGATAGAAAAGCGAGAGCGAGCATCGACAGGGTGATATGACGTTACCAAGCGAGATAGTGGCGGACTTCGTCGTCAGCCAAACCGACGTCCTGCTTGGCAAGCTCAAAACATTCTTCGACTTTCCAGCGCGAGCCAGCCACCTGCACGAGCGTTTGGAGGGGTGTGTCGAGTGGGGCAAAAGTGAGGTAGTAAGTCAACTGAGTATCGGTCACACGGGGTCTGACCAGCGGTCCCGCACCGGTATTTTCAAGGGGTGTCCAACGCGGCAAGGGTACGAACCACCAATCATAAATGCGTTCCCCTTTGGCACCCGTACCGCAGCTCAAACGCTGCCAGTCGGTGGGCGAGGCACTGGCCGCCTACGTTTCAACGGTGTGTTGTTCAATGCCCCACCAGATTTTATGTGAATGTGCCACGGCCAGCACATACCAGCGTTGTGCCGTCTCCAACTGCTGCCGAATTTTGCCATCATCTCCATACACGCTGTCTGCCGTCACCCATTGAAATGGCACCTGTGCGTTGAGGGCGCGTTCGACCATTCAGCTCGCCAATTCGCCTTAGGTGGCAAACTCAACCGTTTCTGGAATATGCGCGGCGCGGCGCCGCTCAGCGTCATTCGCCCATTCTTGAGGCAGATATAATTCGCGCTCGATGAGCGTGTATTCGCTGCCGTAGGTGTACGCCAGAAACACGCCGACTTGACTGTTTTCGATACGCCCCGCCGTTCCACTATATTGTCGTTTGACCCCCGCCGACCGATCCCCTTTTTTCAAAAAACCGGTTTCATCAACGATGACCACCCCTTCCGCTTTGCCATACGTCTCCTATCAACCACGCGCGTACCGCATCCCGCACCCCATCCACATCCCACCGACTCCCCGTCAACACCCGCTGCATCCCATCCGGTGTTTGTGCTCCGCTCGCTTCGCCAACTGCCAGCCGTTTTTTCGTTTCCGACAGCAGCCCTTTAACGTGTACGAACCCCCTTTCGCGCGCTTCCAGCCGTTTGAAATGCGGCCCCACTTGGCTGTTATAGAAGCACGCCAGTTCTTCACTCCAGATTTCTAACGTCGCTTCGTCTACCATTTCGTCTCGCCTTTTTTATTCCTCTATTTTACCGACCCTTCTGCGGTTGTAGTACTAATGGCTGTCTTTTTAAGGTTTTGTTACAATTTTAGAATGTCTTTGCTAACTGTAAACGGCTATGATCAATAGTGAAGTTTACAGTCTGAGAAAGTCTGTAACTTGAGTTTTTATAGGAGATGAGAATGTTCCAAAATAAGGCCAAGCATGAAGCCAAACAGCGCATTAAACAACTTGAACTTGTTGTGAGAAATAACGATAAATTAAAAAATCAGGCTATTGAGGTTTATAGAGCTTCTCTAGCTGATAAATGGGAATATTTAATGGTTGACGATCTTAATCCTTCAGGGCTAGAAACGGCGGGGTCAAGAGGATGGGAATTGGTCACGGTTGCCATTATCACAACAGGTGGTGGTAGTTCTGCAATGATGACTGTCCATAGCCGGTATGTCTTTAAGCGCCGTCTGACGCCTATACCTCCGAATGTAATGGAGACAATTACAGCTGCCCATGATAACTCAAAACTATTGTCTGAAATTGACCTTCTTTCCGCAGAGCTTTGATGAGATATATAGGTAGAAGGCATTTGGGAATTAGGAAACCGGGGCAAACTGAGTGAGTGAACGCCGAATAGACGCTAGATAGACCAAGCCTGCGCATCGCAACGACAACTTTTCGTAATCTTTGTTCAACGGGCGGAAGCGACCGAACCACGCAAAAGTGCGTTCGACCACCCAGCGTTTCGGCAGTAAAACAAACCCTTTGGCGCCGTGTGGTCGTAAGGGAATTTCCAGGTAAACTGAGAAAGTGCCTTTAACCCAGCTTTCAAGAGCTGTGCCGTTCGTCATCTACCTGAACATATTTGGCGCTGGTCGATGTGGCGCAGACATAAACAGTTCCTTGCCAAACGCGCTCACTTCAAAAAGCGTGGATTCTTTCTAGAATACCATCTGCGGTTGTAGTACTAGAGCGTGTTTGCAAAGTCGAAAAAACCTCAACCCCCGCCCCCTTTTCCATGAGAGGGAAGGGGAGATTACGCAATCTTAAGCCCCTCGCCATGAGGGGGGCTTCGGGTAAGGGTTTGCAGACACGCCCTAGTCTCGAGATTTTGCTACTCGGGCTAAACGCATGTGGTATTCCCTTAGATGCAATCATTTGCTCGAACGATGTCGAAGAGCAAGCACAACTTCGCACGATCGATGCGCAACTTCGCGCTTCCAAAAATGTCAGCGCAGAAACATTACAAGCCTTGGAAACGATCATCCGTTTAGCAAGGTTAGTCCCTACCGCCGCTGAAGAGTGAATGATGGCACTCTCCCTGTCGTTCAAACGCACTTGTGAGGCACTCTCGGTGGCTTGGCGGCGGCGGTTAGGGAACCGTCGCGCGTTCGACCCACTACCTGCTAGTATGCTTCTCCAGGAGCTTGAGGTACGCATTACCACGCCGAATCACTATCAGGGTCTATTAGAAGCTCAGCGTGAGCATCTCATCACTGTCCAGGACTGGTCCGCAATGATCATCGAACTCAGCCCGATCACTATATTGCATAATCCGGCGCATCCCCCGGTCCGATATGAATCGGATATGATGCACGAGTGCGCACACATCCTTTTGAAGCATCTTATGATTCCATTCCAGCATTGGGGTCACCCTCACCATACGAAGAAGAAGCGATTTACTGCGGTGGCTGTTTTCAGATTCCGAAACGCGGCTTGCTTTGGGCAGTGCAAAAGAAGCTGAGTGTTGAGCAAGTTGCTAACCACTTTGGATCAAGCGTCTCGATGGTGCAATATCGAGCAAATATGACCGGACTACGCGCGTATATATAATCGACGGATCCGCGCATCGCTCTATCCCTTGATTTATCGAATTACCTGAATGGGACGGCAAATCTCACGGGCGGGAAACAGCATAATAGGCAACTCTTCCGCTTCTACCGGTAGAAATCGAGGAAATGTGAGCATAATCGGATCTTTTGAAAACTTTCTTTCCATACCTTCGGAGTATAATACCCGTTGCGGTGATATAAACGTTATTGCAGGCACAAGTAGGTCATGGCACAACTTAACAATGGCAATGGAATGCCCGCCGATCTCGAATCGAAACTCTGGGCAACTGCGGACAAGCTCCGTGGGCATCTGGACGCTGCCGAGTACAAAAACGTCGTTCTTGGCTTAATCTTCCTCAAGTACATTTCGGACTCTTTTCAAGAGTTGTACGACAGGCTTCAAAAGCTTCAAAATACGTCAGGGGCAAATGCCGAAGACCGCGACGAATACGCTGCCGAGAACGTCTTCTGGGTGCCGCCGGATGCGCGTTGGACGATGCTTCAACAGAACGCCAAGTCGCCGGAGATCGGCATTCTGATTGACAAGGCGATGGCCGCCATCGAACGCGACAATCCTGGCTTAAAAGGCGTGCTCCCGCAGGATTATGGACGGCAAGACCTCGACAAGCGCCGCCTCGGTGAGCTAATCGATCTGGTCAGCACGATCTCCATGGGCGATGCACAGAGCCGCTCTCAGGACATCCTGGGGCGTGTCTACGAATACTTCCTCGGTCAATTCGCTACCCTCGAAGGCAAGAAGGGTGGACAGTTCTACACGCCGACTTCGGTTGTACGGCTTCTAGTAAATATGCTTGAGCCGTACAAAGGCCGTGTCTATGACCCCTGCTGCGGCTCTGGCGGGATGTTCGTGCAGTCGGAGAAGTTCATCGCGGCGCACGGCGGCAATATCGGCGCGATCTCGATCTTCGGGCAGGAGTCGAACCCGACCACATGGCGACTTTCCAAGATGAACCTCGCTATTCGCCGTATCGATAGCGATCTCGGCGCTTATGCGGCAGATACGTTCCACAACGATCAGCACCGCGATCTGCGCGCCGATTTCATCCTCGCCAATCCGCCCTTCAACATGAGCGATTGGGGCGGGAACCTGCTCGAAAAAGACCCGCGCTGGCAGTTCGGCGTGCCGCCTGCGAACAATGCCAACTACGCCTGGATGCAGCACATCATCTATCACCTGAGCGCACATGGACGGGCCGGGTTCGTTCTCTCCAACGGCTCGATGTCCAGCAGCACCACGAGCGAGGGTGAGATTCGGCAGCGGATCGTTGATGCCGACTTGGTGGATTGCATGGTCGCCCTGCCGCCGCAGTTGTTCTACAACACGCAGATTCCGGCCTGCTTGTGGTTCCTGAATCGGAACAAGCCGACGCACCGCGCCGGACAAACGCTGTTTATCGATGCCCGCAACATGGGCTATCTGCTGTCTCGTGTCCTACGCGACCTGGCCGACGATGACATCGGACGCATTGCCCAGACCTACCACAACTGGCGCACCGGCGAGGGCGAATATCAAGACAGCACGGGCTTCTGCAAGAGCGTATCACTGGACGAGATACGCGGACACGGATACGTGCTGACGCCGGGGCGCTATGTTGGCGCAACCGCTCAAGAAGAAGACGCCGAACCATTCGCAGAAAAAATGGCACGGCTCACAACAACCTTGAAAGAACAGTTCGCAGAGTCGGCGCGGTTAGAGCAGGTCATTCTTGAGAACCTCAAAAGGATCGGTTATGGCGAATGAGTGGCAACTATTACGCCTCGGTGACTATTCTCTAAAAATCGGTAGCGGGGCAACACCACGTGGCGGCGAAAATGTCTACAAAACAAACGGCATTTCGCTAATCCGTAGCCAAAATGTGTACAACAATTCTTTCGATTTCAACGGACTCGTCCACATCGACGATGGAGAAGCCGAAAAACTGGCAAATGTTGTTGTACAACCCGGTGATATATTACTCAATATTACAGGCGACTCGGTGGCACGCGTGTGCGCAGTACCAGACGAGGTTTTACCGGCACGTGTCAATCAGCATGTCGCCCTTATTCGCCCTGATCCATCAGTCTGGGATACCAATTTCGTCAAATACTTTTTGGTGTCCCCAGCAATGCAATCATATATGCTCGGGCTAGCTAGTGCGGGTGCAACGCGAAACGCCCTAACAAAAGGCATGATAGAAAATTTCAGAATTCCGGCACCTGACAAGGAAATACAGCGCGCCATCGCCTCAATCCTCGGCTCACTCGACGACAAGATCGAACTCAACCACCGCACGAACGCCGCACTCGAAGAAACCGCCCGCGCCCTGTTCAAATCGTGGTTCGTCGATTTCGATCCGGTACGCGCCAAGATGGAGGGTCGGCAGCCCGACGGACTCGATGCGGAGACGGCGGCGCTGTTCCCGGTTCGGCTGGTCGAGAGCGAGTTGGGGTTGATACCGGAGGGTTGGCGAGTTTCTTCAATCGGTCAAGAAGTAGAGTTTGCCTACGGCAAAGCTTTAAAAGAAGATGTTCGTAAGTCCGGACCGATACCAGTTTACGGTTCAAACGGTCAGATTGGCTGGCATGACGAGGCTTTGGTTAGGGCACCGGGGATAGTTATTGGCCGGAAGGGAAACCCTGGTACCGTGACATGGGTTCAAGATGATTTCTTCCCGATAGATACTACATTCTATATAATGAAGACCGGAGCAATCAGCAGTTTACCTTATCTTTACTATGCGCTCAGGTCTTTGAGATTGCCATCACTCGGTGCTGACTCAGCCGTGCCTGGTCTGAATCGCAACCTAGCATATATGACCGCTATTTTGGTGCCTTCTACAAAAACAACTGACCTGTTTGACACTTTTGCGGATCATTTGTTTAACTCGATCCATTCGAATGAGCGCGGTATACGCACGCTCGCCGCAACCCGCGATACGTTGCTGCCCAAGTTGCTGTCGGGGGAAGTGCGGGTGGAGAAATGAGCACAGATACGAACGCTAATCCGGATCCTCTATCTACTTCCACGACGGAGGAACTTGCTAGCGAGTTAACCTCAGCCAATGTTTCAGCGGTTGAGGCTGCGGCAATACAAGAAGTTCTTGAGGACAAAGAACAGGAAATCGAACTGGCGGAGCTTGAGCGACGCCTCCTTGATGAATTCGGCGCTGAGACCAGGAAGCGATTTGATGAGAGCCTCGATACCGAACAGGAGATAGAGGTTGCGGGTGCAACCTTTTACCCAAGCAGAGTCCTGTTCACACTGGACCCTGATCTCTATGAAGATGCGCTAGGCCAGTTCAAACAACTCGAAGAAGATGAAATCCGCGACCTAGTCTACGAGGAATATCCGAAGCCAATTGCCCTTCACTTGCACCGGGCACTCGATAACACTCGCGAGACCAAAAGTCGGTTTGAGTCGTTACGAGACACTTGGGAAGCGACGATCTACATTGTCTTTGCCCTCGTACTTGGTGAATTTCGGGCGAATCAATATCCTCTGCGTTTGACAAAGACCCAAAAGAAGGAACGTCAAACGGCAAAACCCCATAAACAAATGTTATTAGAGAATATTTGTACGTGGAAACTCGCAGAAAAACTCGATGTGATTGAACAACTCTATGACTATGCGACCCTCAAAAGATACACACTAAATTGCCTGAGAATCATCTCGCCCAACCTCATACAACGTATAAGCGATCTGAACCGATTTCGCAATGAATTTGCCCATAACGAATCGTCTTCTGAGTCACAGGCACGGGAACAACTTGATAGATATGTCGGAGATGTACTCAATATTCTTCGCCTTGCGTCTGATCTCAAAGATGTGCGACTGCTTCGTTACCGCCGTGGCACTGCGAATTATAACCAGCATGTGTTCGAAGTTTATACTGGATGGCACATAGATTCTGAGGACAAAAGTCTTGATACATCCAAACTTCGGATTCCCGGCAGTTCGCACGTTTTCCACTCAAAAAATATTCTTGCGATGCACGATGATTCCATATATTTGATCTCGCCTTGGTATACGTATGTCGAAGAAGACGCGGGCCATACAACACGGCTATGCTACTATAAACAGCTTGAGGGCCTTCAAATTGCATATACGGTATTGGGGCAGGGCAAATCCGAAATGCGACAAAAAAACGACTTCTCGAGCGATCTTGCGGAACTAGACAATCTGTTACAACTTGGGGACAAAACGCCATGACACCACAATTTGACGAATCTGTGGTGGAAGACGCGGCTCTTACGCTGCTTGTTGACATAGGCTATCAAATTATCCAAGGTGATGCTCTTGGTTCCGGCGAACCACATGCGGAGCGAATGAACTATGGAGAGGTGATTCTGGCCGGACGACTAATTGTCGCCTTGCGCAAAATAAACTCCCACGTTCCACCGGATGTCTTAGATATAGTCTGCGATGATGTCTTAATCAAATTGAATCGCATCCAGACTCAGAATTCCTTGGTCAGCAATCACGCATTCCATCAGTTGTTGACGGAAGGGGTAGATGTCTCGTATCGCGCAGATGGACAACTCAAGCACGACAAGGTCTGGCTGATTGACTTTGACAATCCAAGCGCGAACGATTGGCTCGCGGTGAATCAGTTCACGATTACGGATGTGAATCTCCAGACACACGCTAAGACTAACCGCCGTCCCGATGTGATGCTGTTCATCAATGGCTTACCGCTGGTCATGATCGAACTCAAGAATGCCGCCGACCCTAACGCCACGATCCGCAAGGCATTTAACCAACTCCAGACCTATCAGGAGGACATCCCAACCATCTTCGCGTACAACGCGCTACTGGCGATTTCCGATGGTGTGGATGCGCGACTCGGCACGCTCGGCGCGGGTTGGGAGTGGTTCAAGCCCTGGCGCACAGTCGATGGCGACGCGCTGCTGCCTTCGAGCCTCGAAACGTTGATCAAAGGGGTTTTTGCCCGTGAACGTCTGCTCGACCTGATCCGTTACTTTATCGTCTTCGAGCAGGACGACGCCAAGTTGGTGAAAAAGGTGGCCGCCTATCACCAATATCACGCCGTCAATAAGGCCGTCCAAAAGACGATTGAGGCGACAAGCGCCAGGGGTGATAAAAAGGTCGGCGTGGTCTGGCATACACAGGGGTCGGGCAAGAGCCTGTCGATGCTGTTTTACGCGGGCAAAATCATCCAGCATCCGGCGATGGAAAACCCAACGCTGATCATCCTAACCGACCGCAATGACCTTGACGATCAGCTCTACGGCACATTCGCCGCAGGCCAAGAACTTCTGCGGCAGCAACCCGTCCAGAGTGAAAACCGATCACATCTGCGCGAACTATTGCAGGTCGCATCCGGCGGGGTGGTGTTTACAACGATCCAGAAGTTCACGCCAGAGGGACAGGATAACGTCTACCAGTTGCTTTCTGAAAGACGCAACATCATCTTCATTGCCGACGAAGCGCACCGAAGTCAGTATGGATTCGAGGCACACGTCGTCAAGGGCGAGAATGCTGCCGAAGCGTACCTTGCCTATGGATTTGCCAAGTACGTGCGCGATGCCCTTCCAAACGCCTCTTTTATCGGTTTTACGGGCACTCCCGTTGAGTTGACTGATGCCAACACGCGGCAGGTGTTTGGTGGCTATATCGATGTCTACGACATCAAACGCGCCGTCGATGATGGGGCAACTGTACCGATCTTCTACGAAGCACGGCTGGCCCGGATCAAGCTACGCGACGAACTGCGCCCGAAGATTGACCCTTCCTTCGAGGAAGTGACGGAAGGCGAAGAACTCACTACCAAGGAGAAGCTCAAGAGCAAGTGGTCGCAGCTTGAGGCGATGGTCGGCTCAAGCGAACGATTGGAACAGGTCGCACGCGACATTGTGACCCATTTCGAGCAGCGTCTCGAAGTATTAGACGGTAAAGGTATGATAGTCACGATGAGCCGCCGTATCGCGGTTGACCTGTACAATCAGATCGTCAGGTTGCGCCCCGAATGGCACGCCGCACCGGATGACCAAGGGGTGATCAAGGTGGTCATGACGGGTAGTGCCAGTGACGATCCAGCGTTCAGGCCGCACATTCGTACAAAGGCACGCCGCAAAGCCATTGCCGAGCGGTTCAAAGACCCCGCCGATTCAATGAAATTGGTAATCGTGCGCGATATGTGGCTCACTGGCTTCGATGCCCCGCCACTCCACACGATGTACATTGACAAGCCAATGCATGGGCATGGCCTCATGCAAGCTATCGCACGGGTGAACCGTGTCTTCCAGGACAAGCCCGGTGGGTTGATCGTCGATTATCTGGGCATCGCCACCGATCTTCAAGAAGCGGTCACCCAATATACCGCCGCAGGCAGTGACCGTCCGACCGCACCACAAGAAGAAGCAGTCGCGGTGATGCTTACCCAGTACGACATCGCCAAGTCGTTCTTTCACAGCTTCGACTATTCGGCATTCCTCACGGGTACGCCAGCCGAACGGCTAAGTCTCATTCCAGCAGCGATGGAACATATCCTGAGCCAGGAAGACGGCAAGAAGCGTTACATGGATGCCATTACCAGGCTGTCGAAGGCATTCGCGCTTTCGATTCCGCATGAACAAGCTCTGGCGATCCGTGATGAGGTGGCATTCTTCCAGGCGATACGGGCAACCTTTGCCAAGATTACCTCAGTCGAGGGTCGCACTCAGGAAGACCTCGATTCCGCAATCAAACAGATTGTCTCCGAAGCCGTTACGTCGCCTGATGTGATCAATATTTTTGAGGCCGCCGGACTGAAGTCGCCCGATGTGTCAATCCTGTCCGACGAGTTCCTGGAAGACGTGCGACATCTCCCACAGAAGAATCTGGCGCTCGAACTGCTCCGCAAACTCATCAACGATGACATCAAAACAAGGTCGGGCAAGAATGCGGTGCAAGCCCGCTCATTTGCCGAGTTGCTAGAGAAGACCATCCTACGCTACCAAAACCGCTCCATTGATACTGCTCAGGTGATTGCCGAACTGATCGACATCGCAAAGGAGATTCGCCAGTCCAACCATCGCGGCGAGGAACTTGGTCTGAGCGAAGAAGAACTTGCCTTCTATGATGCCCTTGCCGTAAACGAAAGTGCGAAGCAAGTTTTGGGTGACCGCCAGCTTGCCGTAATCGCCGTCGAACTGGTGCAGCAGGTCCGCTCGAACGTGACTATCGACTGGACGGTGAAACAAAGCGCACGGGCCAAAATTCGGGTATTGGTGAAGCGTATTCTGCGCAAATATGGCTATCCGCCGGACTTGCAGGAGAAAGCCACCGATCTTGTGCTGGAGCAGGCGGAATTGCTCGCGGCAATGTGGACGGAATAATTGGATTATGAGCGAGCTTCCACCGGTAGAATGCTGTTCCCACACTATATGGTACAGCAAACCACCGCGCCTACGGCAGTACGGCTGAAACCATTTAGTGTGGGATTGGCGAAGTCGAGATAGTGGAGTTTTCCAGGCTGAGCATTTCAAGTTTCGTTTCGTCGAAGGTTTCCATCCTCACGGGGAAGATCGGCTTGCCTGAGATTTCGAACGCCCCAGTTTATGCTACAAATATGTCGATTGGCGCGCGCCACTTGTCAGTCCGACGAGAACCGCATCCGAATGATTGACCTCCTGATTGATCACGCCTGCCAATCTTCGCTGACATGAACATCGTCCGTGTTGTACCAATTACGATAGCTTGTCGTAATGGAGTCAATCATGGAGACGGTGGATAGCGGCGATACCACTTTTTCACCCTGAATTGGACACTGATCGCCCTATTGATGGCAAAATACGGCACGTTTTGCTATCCCAACCCGATCTGCTTCCTCCTCATAAGCCTCTCTTATGTGTTACAATTACACAACACCATTATCTGAATATCCTGAGCATACCGAGATAATCCCCCCTAATCTTGAGCCGCAAGTATCGACATCTAGATTCTACCGGAAGAAACTAAGTGGACCGACGCCCATACCGGCGAAAGAATCGAAGACTATTGACGGTGACTGTACTCTGGTTTTCACCTTCGAGTCCCTACACAAACGAAACTTTCATACAGAACGATAGGAAACCAGTGTTTGCGGTGACAATCTCACGACGCCTACCTTTAAATTGGATTGGTCGCATATTTATCGATTTTGAACCTGATTTGGAGGCAGTATGGCAGGCCGGGGGGTAGTGATAGTAGATCGACGATCGGTGGTCATTTTATGGATAATCGCAGAACAACTCCAAAGCGAAATAAAGCGAACTCAGGGAATGGCAGAGTTGGAGAGGCTCGCAGCAATTGATGTGCCAACAGCATACATGCTGTTGATGAAGGGGCCAAGTGGCAACTACGATGTCGGCCTTTTTGCAGATATTCTGCGAAAGTATCCGACTCTGGATCGGAAAATTAACTCTCCGACCGTTATCACCCGCTCACTGGAAAAGTTGCTCGAAGCAGACTTGATATGCAAATTTGAGGCAAGAATTGCTCCGTCCGTATACGGAATGCAATTTCTCGATGCAATCATCAACATATATGGAGCAGACCTGACAGGATGGCCCGATCAAATCCCAGTGCAAGACGGGATTCCCGATTGGGGTAATTCCATAGAATACCCTCAATAGTTGACGTTAGTTGCGTAAGTGGAGTTTGCAGGTTGACAGGATGTTGCTCCGTGTAGTAAAATGTGTTTATAAAACACATTGAATTATCCGCAGGAACCAAGGACTCCCGTTTCTCTAATTGCCTCAACCAAAATCTTACATCTAAAACGAATCGCGTTAGGGATCCTACTACGATCTCATGTGAATTCTACTCTACTCTAGGTAAAATTTTAATAAGTGTTGTGCTAGGGATTTATAAATGGTTAATAAGACATGCTCAACATGCAAACAGAGTCTTCCTCTATCTGCATTTCATGCGGACAAAGGTTCAATGGACGGTAAGTATGGAATATGTAAGCGGTGCAGAGGTTGCATACCCAAAGATGAAAAGTTCTGGGATCGAGTGGACAAATCCGGCGAGTGCTGGATATGGCTCGGCAATACCAATGCGACTGGATACGGAGTTGTGAAACGAAACGGAAAGCGATTAGGTGTTCATAGAGTGTCATATCAGATGGCGCTGGGGGCGATTCCAGACGGGCTTTGGGTCTTACACACATGCGATAACCCATCCTGTGTAAATCCAAGTCACCTATTCGTGGGCACAGCGCAAGACAACATCAGGGATATGGTTCAAAAAGATCGACAGGCAAAGGGTGAGCGAGGCGGAACCGCCAAATTAACCGAAGCTCAGGTAATCGAAATAAGGGTATCGTATGAAAACGGCAAAACCATTTGCGCTCTTGCGGAATATTTTCAGGTCTGGCAGTCAACAATTCGGCGCATTGTTCGGCGCAATTCTTGGAGACATGTTGCTTGACTAGCCAATATGTCTGTCCAAAAACGTCAGCCCGAACTAATGGCGAAAAGGCATCTGGATCACGTCCATTCTGCGGATGCAGCTTACCAGCCGGGTACACGATCCCGAACCTGAGCCTGGGTAGCGATGGCGAGACCACAGTGAGAGGCTGTGACGTTCGGCGCGACGAAATGGCCTGTCTTGCCGAGTTACAGACTCGCAGCCCGCAGTGGCTCTCCCTGAGCCTTGCAGACCTATCCAAGAAACTTGGCCGGAATGCCGAGTTAATTGATCTGGTTTACGAGACATGGCCGGCAAAATATAAAGCGCTGATGACCAGTGAAAACGGCATTTGGTGCGACCGCCTTGTTTCGCTTCCCGATGGCTCGCGCATTGGCGCTCGGATGCCCGCGATCCTGGTAACAGAGGATAAGAAAAGCGCCCTGGTACTCCAACAGATCGGATTCCCGGCTGTGGCATATAAGCCGCGCTCCGATTGGGACGCACATCTCCCGACCGTATTCTCTCGCGTCAAGATGGTCTACGTTGTGGCGGACAACGATGACGATCCAATGAAGGGCGCAGCGATCGCACAGCGAGTCGCGGATGCCATCAACATGAGCAAGACGACCTACGCCAATATCGTGATGTCGCCAGTCGGATACAACGATGTCGGTGATCTGAGCAAAGCACAAGGACTGGCCGCAGTCCGCACCTGGGCGCGCTCAGCTTTCCCAGGTGTTCCACCGGTAGAAACATTCACAGAGGATTTATGAGCATCGAATGTATCAGCTACGTATGGAAGACCGCGCCTGACGATGCTCCGGCATCAACGATTCTCTTGCTGATCGCCCTGGCTGACTACGCCAACGATCGCGGGACGTGCTTTCCCGGTATCCCGGCTCTGGCGAAGATGACACGCTTGAGCGAGCGAAATGTCCAGCTTCTTTTGAGGAAGCTCGAACTGGAAGGACTGATCAGCACCAGCCAGTGCGACGGGATGCGAACAGAGACCGGGCGGACGAACCTGTACACAATTACAGGGTTTGTCGAATGGAAGAACGCTGTAGATCAGATCAAGACCGGCAAAAAGCAAGGGGTGAAATCCAGTGCAGAAGAGGTGAAATCCAGTGCATCAAGGGGTGAAATCCAGAGTAGCCAAGAGGTGAAACCGGCTTCACCCGATCCGTTATCTGATCCGTCATCTGATCCGTTAAAGAATCCAAACAAGAATATACCTGCTAAGCAGGTTATTCCTGTCCCGTTAAAAAACATGATCACCAATCAGCTTAGCAGTGAAGATATGGTGATCACGGATGACGATCAACCGACTCCTAAGAAGCCGAGCAGGCTAAACAATAAGGTCTGCCATGTCTGGAGTCTTCATACCAAGACCACCATACGAAAACTTGGTCCCGCCCTGGCCGATTCGCTGGCGAGCAGGGTTGTAATCGAGGGGATTGACTACAGTTCACCAGACGACCTCTGGAATACCGACGAGGACTTTCAGGATTGGGTGGACAAGATCGTCGAAGAGCGTGTCAACACCGGCGTGATTAGAGACCTGAAGCACTTCATCAACTGGATTCGTTCCTACGAGAAGTGTGGCCTGATTGAGTTCAAGCGCGTCCGCGAAAATCAGCGTCAAGCCGCACTGATCAAAAAGAACACGAAGACCGCTATGGACTACCTGGACGAGCGCTCCAGCCCGGACTTCGTGCCGCCTGCGCCACTAACTGCTGAGGAAATCGCCTCTCGCCTCGACTTCTAAGGAGATACAATGACCAATTCAACCGTTATCGAGCGCAGCTTCATCGGCACGCTGATCTCAACCCCTGAGCGTCCTGACGGCGCGTGGCAGCTTATCAGCAATGTCGATGTTCTGCCGGAACACTTCGCAGACACCGATCTGCGCCACGTATTTGAGACAATCATGGAACTCGCCCTTGATACAAAGTGGCAGGGCATCAAGCCCACCGCCGAAAATATCGTGATGGTCATGGAGTTCTATGACCCTTCGACAGTTCAGCATCACGACGCAAAGATCGCCGCGCTGCGTGAGCTATCCGAAGTCGATATGCAGTCTGATTCGGCCTACATGAACTCCCTGGCCGCTTTCCTGCTTGAGCAGTTCAACCGCCGTCGCCTCGTGAGCCTTGAGGCGATCATCCACGACATCGTGACTCAGCAGGGCACGAGTCCGCAAATCTATGACATGATCCTCGAAGCGGTGCAGCAATTCAGCCCTGACGGAATCGAGTCGCGCATCTTCGACTTCGATTCTCAACGGGCAGTCGTCCGCGACTATATCCAGAACTCGATCGACAACCAGGGCAAGGCTCTGATGACATTCCCACCGGCCTACGGTGGCCTCACGAACATGATCCCGCAGTTTGAGGCGGGCATGGTCTATGTGGTTAGCGCTATGTCGAAGTTCGGCAAGTCTACCGTCATGTTGCAAACCGCAGCCTGGCTGGCTAAGTCGGGCTTCAAGGTCGCCTACTTCCACCTGGAAGATATGCCGATCCGCGTATTGCAGCGCCTCACGATCCATCTGACCGGCGCGAGCATGGCGGAGTTGAAGTCAGGCGATCCACGCAAAATGTTCACTCGCCAGTTCAAGATGCGTAAAGACTGGCCGGGCAAACTGCTGACAGTCCATTGCCCCGGCCAAAACGTCCGGTGGATCGGCAAAGTTGTCAGGCAGCTGAAGCCTGACATCGTGATCATCGACTATATCCAGAAGATCGCGCCGCCACGCGGACTGGAAACCAACGAGTTGGCCGCTATCAACAAGAATATGGAAGGCGTCAAGTTCATCTCTGAAGACCCGGCATTCCCAGTGCCGGTAATTTTGGGCAGCCAGGAGGCCAACGGAGAGGGTGGTGCGAATGGCGGCGCGCTCGGTTCAAAGAACATCAACCGTGCATCGCAGGCGACGATCAACATCAATCGCAAGCGTCTGACCGAAAAGGACGGACCGGAAATGTCAGGCGGAAACACATTGGCCGAAGTAGGCCAATTGTCAATATATGGCAATATCGCCGTGCTGCTGAACAACGACGGACCGACCGGTATTGTTCCGGGCATCTTCTCAGGCGCGACGTTCGACTTCGAGTCGGAGGTTCATCGCACTTGGCAACTCGAACACCCCGGCCAGGAAAAGGCTCCGTATACCAATACTCCGCCAACCGAGAAGCAGTTGGCCGAGCACGATGCGATGATCCGTGCCCTCAAAAACGCCAACCCGCTGACCGATAAGAAGCAGCCCGAAGGTGCTTCTGCCGGTAGAAAACCTCGTCCAGACGAAGTTATGGACGTGGATGAGCAAAAACGGGCAGTGAAGACGGGTAACTTCGGTGAGTACAGTTTCGCGAAGCCAGAAGTAATTCCATTCTAGGCCGGATTAGCCCGTAGATTCCACGCATTGGGGATTGAAATATGCCGCAGGATGTGGCATAATATGCGTATAAACAACACATATCAAAGAGGGCTTATGTCCAAGAAAACTCGCGCCGAAGGCGACAATTGGCAAACCGAGTTCGAGCAAGCAATTAACGCTGCCAATCGTACCGACGCCAACTGGCCCACATTTCATTTAGCTATCCACAATAAGATTACGGTCTGGGCAAACGGGATCATTGCTCTCCAAGGCGACGTAGAGTCCAATGGCGGGCTTGCCGTCCAGGGTAACCTGGGTATAACCCCAGAGATTGATCAGGCATTCAACTGTCTGGCGACCTTTCTCACAGCATCTGGGATAGAAGAGGCTGACGATGCAACGCCCGACGCGCCGATTTTCCTGAGTCTGGGCGTTATATACGCAGACAACGCGATGGCGATCATGCTGGGATACCTGCTCGCGCAAGCCATTCAGAAGGGTGAGGTGCAGCTTTGATCACATCCCCTGCCGAACGATGTGCCCTGATTTACCGAAAATGGCACAACCAATCGGACATTAACCCAATGCGGTGTAAATTCTTTCAGACAACCGCGGCAATCGAGAGGTTCATATTTCAAGTCAGTGCGACTATGATCCCGGAGGTGTGCGTTGATTAACCAGATCCAACATGTCGATCTCGACGATCTCGGAATTGAGTTGGTCATGCCCGATTTTTCGGTAATGCCACCCCTGTCGTGGGTCATTGCAGGTATGCAGAAGACTGGCAAGAGCACGTTTGCCTCCAACTGGCCGTCGCCACTCTTTATCGAGTGCGAGGACGGCGGTACGGACTACATTTCCGGTATCGCCCGGATCAAGTTCCCTGACTTGACCGACGTGACCCAGAACCGGGTGACCTACATCTTTGACTGGCTCAAGAAGATTGGCCGGACGATCAAGAACGACCAGACTCACAAGTATCAAACGATTGTAATCGACTCAATCGACTTCCTCTGGAACAAAATCCTGGCCGCCTACCGTTTCGACGGAAAATCGGAGTTCACCCAGTTGAAATGGTACGGCAGCGCAATGACTAAGTTGTCGGCCATCCTGCAATCGTTCTTCGACTTGAATGTCCACGTCGTTCTGATTTGCCACGTCGATAGTTCGTACGACACCGAGAAGTCGGCCACGATCTACAACCTGTCGATGAGCAAGAGTATCACTGGCTGGGTTCGTGCGAAGGCAAAGGTCATTCTGTTCATCCAGTCTGACGAAGTTGGCGGTGGCGTTCACCGCTTGGTGACACGTTCAAGCAGTCAGACTCCCGCAGGCGATCGCACTGGCCGCTTCCCCGCGTCGATGCCTATGACGTTCGCGGCACTCGAAGCTGCTTACGCTGGTCAAGACCCAGAGCCGTTCCAGCCCAACATCACAATCCCGACGTTCGCAAAAACCACCAAGAAGAAATAGCACAACCATGCAATTGGCAAATGTTGACGGCAGTGGAATTCCAAACTTTCTACCGGTAGAAAGTGAAGCGATCACCTTTAAGAAGAGGAAAGTGGGACGTTTTGGGGTATTCAATAAATTCAGGGATACCTCATCAAGGGTTCAACTACAAGTTCGGCCGCCTCGGCACAAAAACAGTGTTTGTATGAGGCGATATCAACTCCGAAATAGTTGGAAAGGTAAATAAGCGAAATCATGGAAATACATACCCGCATTCAGGTGCTTGAGTTCATGGCACAAAATATAGGACCCGTTCTCTCCTCGGAGTTGAAACGATACGTTGAAAAGGTGAGCACAGATGATGCTAATCAGGCTCTACGTGAGTTAGAAGCCTTCAAGGCCATCGCTCCGCTCGGTGTTCGTCGAGGAAAAAGTTACGTACTGACAAACCATGGGCGGCGGCTCATCAATGGTGAAACATCGTGGGAATGATTTACCTCTTGATGTTCTTCGTTTTTCTGGGATACGCGGCCTGGACTTTCACCAACTACATTCTGATGAACGTCAACAAGCGCCTGGACGCAATATTCGCTGGTCGTGATGGCATCGAGGCGAGCCAACTTCGTATGCGCCCGCCCATTCAGAAGGACGCTCATACCGAGTTTCGTCGCCGTCACTACTCTCAGTGGGACGCGGATGTTGATCGGGCCAATGAGCAAAACAATGTCGATCAGATGATCAAGGGCATCATGGAAGATGACGATTATGGCCCTGGTTGACGCACTTTTTATCACGGCGAATCGCCTCGTAGACATTTGGTCGGCGGGTCGCCTCATGTCTCTCCCGCCATAATGATCTGCCACTAAGCACGAAAAGGCACCGAACATTGTCACGATTAACACCAAATAACGATGTACTTATTATCGAAGCCGTCAATTTATTGCTTGATGCAATCCTGATCGCCATTAACAAAGAGGAACCGTCTAAAAATGTCAAAGAAGAAAAAACTGGATCCATCACCCTTCCGACCGCTGTTTGATAAACTGGCCGATGGCAATGGGTGCTTAGGCTCCCCTACTGGAAAGCCTGCTGTTGGGTATGCGAGGGTTTCTTCATCAATGCAGGCAGAGGAAGATGCGTCTGGCCTGCCAAGACAAATTGAGCACATTCATGAGGTGGCTCTAAAGTCTGGACTGAGGATAAATTGGGATAATCTTTACCTCGACGATTCGTCCGGCTTTCAATTTAAAGACCGACCCGCGCTCACCGAGTTAAGAAAGCAATATAAGAATTTGTCTGGATATTCCATTGTGATGGAACAAATAGATCGATTATCCCGCGATAGTGTATACCATCCCGGTTTACTCCTTGAGGAGATGCGCGAGAGCAATATCACCCCAGTATTTTGGAAATCTTTTAGCTCTCAAATAGAACAGGTGATTATGAGTACGATTGCCGATATCGGGATGAAGGACTCGATCCAACGAATGAGGCTAGGCAAAATCAACAAGGCAAAGTCTGGCCGCGTAACCACTCGTGTTCCATCTTACGGCTACCATTTTGTCGATTCAGATGGAAATACCGTTAGAACCCCCGGCAAAAAAGCAATCTACACAATTGACGAATCAAGGGCGTTTATTGTACGGCTGATGTTTGAAATGATTTCCACCGGAAGAATGAATGCATCAGGCCTTACTGCCGAATTGAACACCAGATGGTCGGTAGACTCCAGGTATCAGCCGCCACATGGTGATGTTTGGCACAGGACTACTGTATCAGGAATAATCAAAAACCCTGTCTACAAAGGCGAGTTTATGGCACAACGCTTTACCAGGGTCAAGCAAAATAAGGTTGATAAATATGGTAATTCGGTCACGGTTGAAGTACGGACTATAAAGCCTATCAGCGAATGGATTTCGGTTCCTGTTCCACCGACCGTCACTGCCGAGTCATGGGAGCTTGCCAACAAAACGCTGACGAGAAATAAAACTCTATCGTCTCGCAATGCCAAAAGAGATTACCTGCTCAGCGGCCTAATGCGCTGTACATGCGGTGAGAAGTGGTCTGGGAAAGTGGCTAAAAACCGTACAGTCTATCAGTGCATAAAACAACGTAGGCCCGCTGTTCTTCGGAATAGAGGTACGCACTGTGATCAATCAGCAATTTCCTGTTACAAGATCGATGGCATTGTTTGGGAAATTGTCACAAAGTTCTTGCTCTCGCCGGACTCAATCACGAAGGCGATTGATGCAAAATACTCAGACGAAAACGTCGAGCAGAGCGAATTGCAGATCCGATTCTTGGAAGAGTCCCTAAAGAAGCTCACTGGTGACGACACACGGCTTTACAGTGCGTATATGGCAAACATTCTCTCCATGGAAGAATATGGGGAAAAGCGCCAAGGTATTGCGGCCATAAAATCCAGGCTTACGGCCGAGTTGGATGCAATGAAATCCTCCACTCTGTCAAGTGAGCAGATAGAGCTTGAAAAAGCAATGGTTGAGTCCTCGATTGAGAATGTGCGTAATTTCTTCGATACGGGTGGCAATATACCTTTTCATATAAAGCGCAAAATCGTGACCCTTCTTATCGATGAGATACTTCTCGATGTCAGAGGTGGGGTGCTTGAAATTGCGGGATCTATCCCCACGACCAAGGTATCTATTGATGAGTACACACGCCCTTTTGGATCGGCGGCAGCGGCGACAAAAGCGTGATCGTCGGCGTACCCACGATATTAAATGTGATCGTGTCGCCACCTGTCCCAAGCGTGTTGACCTGGGTAATGGCGTCGCGCAGACTATTCAGACCACTGTCGGCATTCGTGGTCACAACATAGGCCGTTGCGCGAACAATATGTGGCGACACAGAAAGTAATAGTAGTGCGACGATGAACGCGAGTCCGATACGGAGCCAGGGTGCGCGCATGATACCTATCCAGGGTGCAAGCCAACCAGATGCGAGAATACCTTACTTTCGATTTTGTTGCTGGTTACGATTTTCTGACCTGGGATAAACGAATATGCGCGATATATTGGGCACGGACAGCCCCAACAAAGCCTAAGTTTGCGTGATGGTCGATACTGGCACGGCAGCACACTCGCGAAAAAGGGTCAGGGGCAAGGATTTTAGGGTAAAATTGGACAAACAGATCGGCGAGCATTACCCGCTGGCGCAAATCAATCAGGCCGTCGCCTGTATAGAACGGGTAAGTTCGCGCGGGTCGTGCTCGATCTATAGACAAAATCGGGAGCGAAATAATGCAATCCCTGACTGAGTTGGATCAAATCGCCCAATCGACGATTGGACACGCCGACTATAAGCTGTTCATCGGCGGGACGTGGCGCGACGCGGATAATGGTGCGACTTTCCCCGTCACCAATCCGGCAACGGATGAAGTGCTTGCCAACGTGCCGGAAGCAGGCGCAAGTGAGACACGCGCCGCGATCGACGCCGCCTCGAAAGCCTTACCCGCTTGGGCAGCAACTCCCGCTGGCGTGCGCGCCGAACTGCTCCGCAAAGTGGCGGCGTTGATGCTTGAGCGCAAAGAGCGGTTGGCGACGATCATGACGCTGGAACAGGGCAAACCGCTGAACGAGTCGCGCGGCGAGATCGCGTATGCGGCCAGTTTTTTGAGTTGGTTCGCGGGTGAGGCGGAGCGCGTTTACGGCCAGATCATCCCGGCTTCATCGCCCAACAAGCGAATCCTGGTATTGCGTCAGCCCGTCGGCGTGGCCGCGATGATCACGCCCTGGAATTTCCCCGCCGCGATGCTGACGCGCAAACTCGGCCCGGCACTGGCGGCAGGCTGTACGACCATCTGCAAACCCGCCGAACAAACGCCGCTGTCTGCGCTCGAACTCGGTAAGCTGTTCGAGGAAGCAGGTTTTCCGGCAGGCGTCGTCAATATCGTGACGTGCAACGATCCGATCCCGTTCTCGGAAACGATCTTCGCCGATGAGCGCGTGCGCAAAATCTCTTTCACTGGATCGACCGAGGTCGGCCAAATTTTGATCGCCAAGTCGGCGGCAACAGTCAAGCGTATCTCGATGGAATTGGGTGGTAATGCACCATTCATAATTTTTAATGATGCCGATTTGGCGACGGTGATTCCGGGCGCGCTGGCCTCGAAATTCCGCAACGGCGGCCAGACGTGCGTATGCGCCAACCGAATCTTCGTACAACGCGGCATCTATGAGCAATTCGCCGATCGCTTCACGCAAGAAGTGGCGAAACTGCGCGTCGGCAATGGGCTGCAACCAGAGACGACCATCGGACCCTTGATCGATATGGCGGCGCGTCAGAAAGTCGAGCGTCATGTGAGTGATGCGACGGCGGGTGGCGCGCAAATACTATTGGGCGGCGCACCCTGGGAAAGCGCCGATAATCGGACGGGGACATTTTGGCAGCCGACGGTGCTGGCGGGCGTTTCGGCGGATATGTTGGTTGCGCGCGAAGAGACGTTCGGGCCGGTTGCGCCGCTGATCCCTTTCGACGATGAAGACGAAGTGATCGCCAAAGCAAATGATACGGTGTTTGGGCTGGCCGCTTATTTCTACACGCGCGACATCAGCCGGGTGATGCGTGTTGCGGAACGGCTCGAATACGGGATCATCGGTGCGAATGACGGCCTACCATCGACCGCACAAGCTCCATTTGGCGGCGTCAAACACAGCGGATTGGGACGCGAAGGCGGATCATTCGGGATTGACGAATACCTCGACGTGAAATACATTTCATTGGGACTGTGATTCAGGATCAGAAGCGGAGCGCAAAATTCGGCGCTACCCTGAGATCATGGCGAGGTGGTATCGAACATGGCTGAAACTGGCGGCGTGAAGGTCGTGGCGACCAACCGCAAAGCACATCACGACTATGACATCGGCGATCGCTTCGAGGCGGGGCTGGTGCTGATGGGTTCGGAAATCAAGTCACTGCGCGAAGGTCGCTGCACGTTGGGCGATGGCTTTGTCGAGGAACGTGGCGGCGAACTGTGGATGATGGGCGTTAATATCCCTGAATATTTCCAGGCGAACATGAACGGCCACAAACCGCTGCGCCCCCGGAAACTGCTGCTGCACAAAAAAGAGATCGCCAAGCTGATCTCCAAAGTACGCGAACGCGGCTTCACGATCGTGCCGCTGCAAGTGTACCTGAAAAATGGGCGCGCCAAAGTCGAAATCGCGTTCGCACGTGGTAGACGTGACTATGACAAACGCGACGCACTCGCCACCAAAGACAGTCGCCGCGACATCGATCGCGCGCTCAAAGAACGTGATCGGGGCTGAGTTGATGCAGAATTGACTTTCCCCGTTCCTCTCTATAATCACAATTTTGATCTTAACAGATAAAATTAAGGTCTTTTGTGAACTATAGTTACCCCTTTACAGGCTTCTATAAGTAGTTTAAAATACTCACTGTTCATTAAAGGATAGAGCCTAATGACGAACAGTGCACGTAAGTTGGAGAGCGTCTATTTGCCGTCAAACGAACCCTATTTGGGTCGCGAAAGCCTTTTTCAATTTGATAAGATCATTTTGCTGTACCTTGAAAAAGACGCTGATATTGCCAAATTCACGCATACAGCCTCATTAACTGATCTTCAAAAAGCCGCTTGTCAAATTATTCCACAAGGCGTAAATCTAGCCTTGACGATTCGGGAGTTGATCCAACAGGGGTATCTGTTTGGCGCATTGGTATTGATGCGTTCTCTGATTGAACGCGCCGCAACTATTTCTTATCTATTCAGAAAACCCGCAAAATTAACACTTTTGCAATCGGGATGGAATTATAATGGCAAAGACCGCAGACCTTCACTTAAAGAGTTGGTCGAGGTCATGGGACCAAACTTTCCAGGTGATGCAACTATCGCCCAGAGGGTGGTGGATCTATTCAATCACATAACACATGGTGATCCAATTGGCGCAACATGGAATCTGATACATCTTAGCGATGGTGCGCTTGGTTATTCGGTGAGTAAAGTGGTAGATGATCCTGACCTTTGTGATTTTATATGCTTCCAAAGTCTTTGCTATTTGATTGTTTTGAAGTCTATGCGAGATGCCATCTTTGTTCAAGTAAATTCAATGGATTGACTAAAACCTCTGTCAATATAGGTTGAAAAATGGGCGTGCCAAAGTCGAGATCGCGTTCGCGCGGGGCAGACGCGATTATGACAAGCGTGACGCACTGGCCGCCAAAGACAGTCGCCGCGACATCGATCGCGCGCTCAAAGAACGCGATCGTGGCTGAAGCGGCACTTTAACGGGCCGTGTTTTCGCTTTTAGATCGCAATGCTCGGTATTTACGCCATGCCATGAACAGGCCGCCCATCACACCGATGCCCACCATGAATAATGGCAAGGTACGCCCTGTTTCGTTCAACACCACATCTGGATGTTCGCCCGTATTTGGCAGTCCACCAACGGTGATGCGAATGGAAGTCAAGGCGGTGCGCGTGCCTTGATCGCTATTTAGCGTGACGGTATTCGTCACGTTGATCGGCGGCACCACATCGGCAGGCACCCGCGCCTCGATCTCGAACATAAAGGCAGCACGGTTGCCGTTGCAAATCCGAATGGTGTATTGCTTGGCGTCGCGGTCGGGGTTGCCGTGAACATTATGAATGGCGTGGCACCTTGATCGGCAGACTACGAGACCAACGAGCCGGGTTTTCGCCCATTGCGACAGTGCCAACAACACAATATGAATTTCGATACGATACCAATTATAGTCTTATTGTTCGCAAGCGATAGTTGCCAAACCGCGCGGCGTTGTCTATGGTGAAATCCGATAAGGGACGGACATACACCTCAGCCCCCCTCGCGGTGGTTAGTGCCAGGGGGACGGGGGTGAGGTGAACCCCTATTTTCAGGCGAGGGGTTTCCTGCTTACGCCTCTTGGCGCTTGATCACGGCGATGTGCAATTCTTCGAGTTGGCTCGGCTCTGGCTCGGAGGGCGCGCCGATCATGAGATCGACCGCTTGGCTCTTCGGGAAGGCGATCACTTCGCGGATGTTGGGTTCGCCCGCCAGCAGCATCACCA
This sequence comes from Aggregatilineales bacterium, assembly GCA_038230635.1. Taxonomy (GTDB): domain Bacteria; phylum Chloroflexota; class Anaerolineae; order Aggregatilineales; family UBA2796; genus JBBRMW01. The sequence goes on from JBBRMW010000019.1 coordinate 26,592, forward strand.
GCCGGTCGATACCCGGTGCGATGCCACCATGCGGCGGCGTGCCATATTCGAAGGCTTCGAGCAGGTGGCCGAAACGCGCTTTAGCGACTCCCATATCCAGGCCGATCAGCTTGAAGATTCGCTCTTGCATAGCGCGCTCATGGATTCGGATGCTGCCGCCCGCCGCCTCGTAACCGTTGCAGGCCAGATCGTATTGCTGGCCGCGTACTTTGCCCGGATCAGTATCGAGCAGCGGAATATCTGCCGGGTTCGGCGAGGTAAACAAGTGATGGGTCGGGTCCCAGCGCTTTTCATCGGTGTTCCATTCCACCAGTGGGAAATCGATCACCCAGGTGAACGCCATTTGCGTCGGATCGGCCAATTTGAGGCGCTCCGCGAATTCGCGGCGGATTACATCGAGGGTGCTGCATACGACGGCGTGCTTATCCGACGCGAACAGGATCAAATCGCCGGGTTTCGCGCCCAGTCGATCGAGCAGTGCTTCCAATTGTTCGACCGTGAAGAATTTGCCGATCCGCGACTTCACCTGTCCGTTTTCGCCCGGCTCGATCGCCATTGACGCTAAACCCTTCGCGCCCGCCTGTTTGGCGATCTCTTCGAGGTCGGTCAACTGCTTGAGGCTGTAGCTGCCCGCGCCGGGGATACACAGCGCGCGCACTGGGTTGCCCGCTGCCACGTTATCGGCGAACACCTTGAAGCCGGTTTTGCCCGCAATATCCGAGACATCAACGATTTCCAGGCCATAGCGCAGGTCGGGCTTATCCGTGCCGTAGCGCAGCATCGACTCATTGAAGGTCAGGCGCGGAAAGGGCTTGAACATCACCTTTTTGTCGCTCAGCTTTTCGGTGATTTCGATCATCATGCCCTCGATCAAGGTCAGAATATCTTCGCGCTCGACGAAACTCATTTCGAGGTCAAGCTGCGTAAATTCTGGCTGACGGTCGCCGCGCTGGTCTTCGTCGCGGAAGCAGCGCGCGATCTGAAAATAGCGCTCGATGCCGGAGACCATCAACAGTTGCTTGAACTGCTGCGGACTCTGCGTCAGGGCATAGAACTTGCCGGGCTGGATGCGGCTGGGTACGAGATATTCGCGCGCGCCTTCGGGCGTCGTTTTGAACAAGATCGGCGTTTCGACTTCGAGGAAGCGCCGCGCATACAAATATTCGCGGATGAATTGGATCACCCGTCCGCGCAGCATCAAATTGTTCTGCATCCGGGCGCGCCGCAGATCGAGATAACGATGCTTCAGGCGCAGCGACTCGTCCACCGTGTCGTCGGTATTGATGCTGAAGGGCGTGGTCTTGGCCGCATTAAGCACTTTGATCGCGGTCGCCTCGATCTCGATTTCGCCCGATTCCAATTCGGGGTTGGCCGTACCTGCGGGGCGGATGCGCACGATGCCCGTCACCTGGATCACGTACTCGCTGCGCACGGTGTTGTTGGCGGCTTCGTGAGCGGCAGGCGAAACTTGCGCGTTAATCGTAATCTGCGTAATGCCCCAGCGATCGCGCAGGTCGATGAAGATCAAGCCACCCTGATCCCGACGGCGGTTCACCCAGCCAGCTAATGTGACGGTCTGGCCGACGTGCTCAGGACGCAGCTCTCCACAGGTATGAGTTTTCAGCATGATGATCCTAACGGTTAGAACGGAGTGCCGTGAGTGTACCAAACGGCGGATTGTACCGCAATGCACGATCGCCACAGATTAGGAACGGGCGACCACGACGGGATCGCCCATCTTTTTAATCCCCCACCCCTTAGAATTGCAGCCGCGCCAGAAACGCATTGAAATAATGGCGATTTTTCTCGACGGTCGTCGCGTCGGATTGAAAGCTGGCGATGATCGCTTGTTGGCGCGAAAGCACCACGACATCGGTCGCGCTGACCACGATCGGCAGGCTTTGCAAATACGGATTCGGATCGGTGGCGGCATAAGCGTAATCGATCCGCGTGGCGGCCAAGCCATTCGGCAGCGTGATCGGTGTGATCGCCAGCGTATGAAACGACGGCAGCGATCCGGCGCGGCGTACCGTCAGCAGTTCCGCCACATCGTAGACGGTCGCGCTGCCTCCAACAGGCAAAATCGAAACGGCCAACGTTGTTTTGAACGGGAGCGAGGCCGGGTCTTGCGCGCGAAATACAAAATCCTGACCCGCGCTGCCCTGCTCCAAAAACCAGCCTGCCGGATAGCGCGCGCTGATCCCTGTCACCTTATCCGAAAAAAAGCTGGTCGCATTTTCAACGCTGCTGCGGAGCAACACGCCGCCGATCAACGCCAGCGCGACAATGGCGATCGTCAGGTAGCTGGCCGCCCGTTGGCGCGCGCTGAGTTCACCGCCCATAGATAAAGGCTAACGGATGAATTCTGGGCTGCGCTGGGCACGCAACTCGGCATTGTTGATCAAAAAACTGACGGTGACGAAAATCAATGCCACCATCCCCCCACCCAAACCCAGCACCGCGATCGATTGGCTGCCGCTGGCCGTTGCACCGATCGCGCCCACGATCAGGCTGCCGCGCAGTACGATATACACGCCCTGCAGCAGCGCGGCAACGCCGATGCCAATTGGCAGCCAAAATATGGCTGGATTACCGAAGGTGAATTCGCCCAACCAATAACCCACGACCGGGCTGATCGCGGCCTGCGCCAGCGTGATCGCGGCCACCCGCAGGGCGATTGCGGCGGGTTCGGCGCTTTCCGTGATGACAAAGTTCAGGTTGAGCATCGTGGCATAGCCGAGTCCGGCGGCCAAGCTGTAGGCGATGCCATCGACGCGCGCGTTGAACTGATCCGGCCACACGGTGAAACGCAGCACCGCGAATTTCAAGCCTTCGGTTACAAAGCCAAAAATCAGACTGTAGCCGAGGATGCGCGTCAAGCCGCCCGCGTTGACCAGCCACGCATCCACCGCGAACAGCCTATCGACGACGGGCACACCCACCGCATTGGCGACCAACATGCTCGCACCGAGCACCAGCGGCAAGCGGAGTCGTGCTTCCTGGGCGCGCTGCTCTGCGCGATACGAAATACCCACCCACAAGGCGAGCGGAATGACCGCGATCACGAGTCCGATCGCATGTCGTTGGTTATCGCTCCAATCGATGTGCAGCAGCCGTGTTCCAAGCGCGATAGCCGCCGCGATGATCAACAACGCGCCACTTTCATAGGCTGCCGTTCGCCACACCGCGCGCCGCTGCAAAATCGGTCGTATTTTTTCTTGGAGCAAAAACGGCGTCGGACGCCCTGCCATAACCTGTATCCTCGACTTGATTACGCACTGAGGCGCGGATTCTATCGGTTTCCCCGCCAAAAGGCGAACCACCCATAGCGCGGTGGACAATTCGGCTATAATTGCTCCAATCATGACAAAACTTTTTGCCAAAATTTTGATCGCCAATCGGGGTGAGATCGCCGTGCGCATCATCCGTGCCTGCCGCGAACTGGACATCGCACCCGTCGCCGTTTATTCCGAAGCCGATGCGCACGCCATGCACGTCCGCCTCGCCGCCGAGTCGGTTGCCATTGGCGCGGCAGCCCCCCGCGAATCGTATCTGAACGGCGAGCGGATCATCGAAGCAGCACAGCGCACAGGCTGCGCGGCGATCCACCCTGGCTATGGATTCCTGTCCGAGAATGCGACCTTCGCCGAAACGGTGAAAGCGGCGGGGCTGATTTTCATTGGCCCGTCACCGGAAGCCATCCGCGCGATGGGCGTCAAGACGGAAGCCCTGCGTTTGATGCGAGCGGCGGGCGTGCCGACCGTCCCCGGCTATGCGGGCGGCGGAGCGGCGGCTGATTATGCGGTGGCGGCGCATCAGATAGGGTATCCGGTGCTGGTCAAGGCGGCGGCGGGCGGTGGTGGCAAGGGAATGCGTATCGTCAGGGCAGCATCCGAACTGTCCGATTCGCTGGCATCGGCACAGCGCGAAGCCGCCAATGCTTTTGGCGACGGATCGGTGTTCTTGGAGCGTTATTTGGAGTCCGCGCACCACGTCGAGTTTCAGATATTCGGCGATCAGCATGGGAATGTGGTTCACCTGTTCGAGCGTGAGTGTTCGATTCAGCGCCGCCACCAGAAAATCATCGAGGAATCGCCGTCACCGCTGATGGATTCCGAACTACGCGCACAAATGGGTGCGGCGGCGGTGGCAGCGGCACGCGCGGTGAACTATGTCAATGCTGGGACGGTCGAGTTTATCGTCGATGCGGAGCGCCACTTCTATTTTTTGGAGATGAACACGCGCCTGCAAGTCGAGCACCCGATCACCGAATGGGTCACGGGACTCGATCTGGTCAAGTTGCAGATTCGGGTGGCGGCGGGCGAACGGCTGCCCTTCACGCAAGCCGATCTCTCGCAGCGCGGCCATGCCATCGAATGTCGCATTTATGCCGAAGGCCCCGCCGCTGGCTTTTTACCCTCGACGGGCACGCTCACGACGCTGACTGAGCCGCGTGCGCCGGGCGTTCGTATCGATGGCGGCGTGGCGGTCGGCGATGCCGTCACGGTTCACTACGATCCGATGATCGCTAAGCTGTCCGTCTATGGCGCGGATCGGGAGGATGCGCGGGCGCGTATGCATCGCGCGCTCGCCGATTATCAAATCGTCGGCGTCACGACGAATCTGGCTTATTTGCGGGACATGATTGATCATCCGGCATTTGCGCGCGGCGAGACGACGACGAATTTCATCACCGAATACATGGCCGATTGGCAGCCACCGATCGAAGTCGCGGAAGCCCTGATCACGTCGCCCGGCGTACCGATCACGCCCCCCGATCCTGATCCCTGGTCGCACCGCGATAATTTCCGGGTGGGCGGCGGCGTCACCTATGCACTAAGTGCGCGCGGATCAAAAGACGGTTCGCGCAAAAACGTTCGCAGTGCCGAACACAACCTGGACGCGGCGATGCCCGGTTTGGTGACGGGTGTGCTGGTTACCGAAGGGGAGACGGTCGCACGCGGTCAGGCGCTCGTGCTGTTGGAGGCGATGAAAATGGAGATTCGCGTCACTGCGCCGCGTGATGGTCGGATCGCGCGACTTTTATGCAGCGTTGGACAGGTTGTCGAGCGCGGCCAGACCCTGATCGAACTGGCGGATGAGACGTAAAGAACCTCACCCCCCAGCCCCCTCGCCGTGAGGACGGCGAGGGGGAGAAAAGCCCCTCTACCTGCGGGAGAGGGAAGGTTTCCGTACCGGGGATTATTCTCCGTGACGTTCGAAATTGCAAAACTGCCCAGGGGTCGCAAAAAGGCGTCCTAACTAACAATACCTTCGCCAATTTTGGGACGGTCACCGTGGGCGATTAGCGGAGGCCATTGTATGCTTGACCTTCCACGGGAAGATAATATTCCTTGAGGAAAATCGCGCAAGGGATTTAGTTTCCAGCCACAAAAGGCTATCAAAACCTATCAAGGTGCTTCTTTTGCTGATGAAGCCCTGTTCTCGTAACGCCTTGTTCTATGCTGAACGCACTTTTGGCGAAGGTATTGCGAAAAGCGATATATATGTTACAAGTCTCACCAACCATAATCAGCGCCGGATTCGACCCACCAACGGCGCTCTAATCGCTACACTAATCTCGCTAGCGCAACGACTGTCCACAACTCTATCAGGTTGGGCGGCCATGTGCTACCTATCTGTCCGATCTGAATGGAGTACCCTCAGCATGGCATCGCGTTCCCCCCACAAAAATCCGAACATCAGGTCGTCTCGCAAGCCTGGCAAAGTCGTTGAGCGCAAGTTTGCGCTCTGCTACGTTCGCATGTCCTACACGCTGAATGCGTCCGAGGCGGATAGTCCCGAACGACAGGAGGCTAACTGCCGCGCGTTTTGCGAGCGCAAAGGCTGGCTACCAGCGTTCTACTACGATGTAGACAAACACAAGTCTGGCACGCAGGAGAAAAACCGACCCGGCTGGCTGGCACTCAAGCAGCGCATGGATGACCCGGACGTGGTCGCTATCGTCTCCAATGACCTGGCGCGGCTGCATCGGAAGGGTTGGCGGGTGGGTCAACTCATCGATTGGGTCGAAGAACATGGCATCTACCTCGCGCTGGCCGCGCCTGGACGAGAATTGGATTTCAGCGACCCGCGCGACCGCCTGACCGCGACCTTTATCGCCATGCTGGACGAGTATTATGCCGCCGACATTGGGACGCGTGTGAAAGACAGCATTGTCTACCGCAAGAGCAAAGGTGTGACTGTGGGGAGGCCGCCGTTTGGCACGATCCGCAATGCGGACGGCTACTTGATTCCTTCCCCGTATGGCGCATGGCGCTTACCGAACGGGGATTTTGTCAGTGGCACAGCGGATGACGCACCGCCGGACCCTGGCGCAGCGTGGAAGGGCTACTACGAATGCGCGAAGACCGTCCTTGAAAAGTACACGCTGGGTCAGCAAGGCACGGACGGCCTCGCCTATGCGATGACTGACGAAGGCTGGGCGTTCCGGAACAGCCTGGGCTATCCGCGCCGCTTCACCGGGGACGACATCCGACGCATCACCAGCAATTGGCGTGAGTATGCCGGGATGGTCGGCCAAGGGCGTGCCAAAGACAAGAACGCGAGCCTCATCCAGGACGCATCGGGTGTTCTATACGACACGGGACGGGCGGTGTTCGACCTCGAACTGCTTCACCAGGTGGCCGAGATGCAGACGCAGCGCAGCATCACCACCCGACCCTTTGGCAAGAAGCGTGAGGCGCATTTCTGTGCGCTGACTGGCTTGCTGCACTGCGCCCATTGTGAGCACACCGCTGCTGAAAAACGCGACCCGACGCTGCGTTCCAGAATCTCGGGGACGAAAAAGAATGAGATATTTCTGTACCGCCATGCTTCATCGCATCGCTGCACCTGCAAGGCGCGCTCGGTGCCAATGGCGGTCATCGAGACGGACTTCGTGCGGTTGCTGGGGTTGCTATCGCTGGATAAGACATTGTTCCCGTCCATGCTCGAACTCTCCCTCGCGCTGAATGGCCCCGTGTCTGGGCAGTCGGCTGAGGCACTGGCACAGGAAAAGGCCGACGCCATCGACCGCGGCAAGCGTAAAATCGAGGCGGCGCGTTACCTGTACGAGGATGGTGATCTGACCCGCGACGAGTATCTACGGCGCAAGGAACAAAACGAAGCTGAGATGGCCCATTGGGAAGCACGCACATCCGAAACCGAGCAGGCGGCGAAGGCGCTGTTGATGTGCGTCGAAGCACTCGACAAAATCACCAAACTGTGGGATTACGCCGAACCCGAAGACCGACAGGGGTTAGCGCGGCTGCTGTTCGAGAGTATCAGCTACGACCTCGGCAAGCAGCAAATCACCGACTTTCGGCTCAAACCCTGGGCAGACGAATACCTCGTGTTGCGCGAGGCCTTGTATGATGAAGACGAACGAAAGAACCACGGCGGAACGAATGGCAATGCGGGTGGAGCGATGTCCGAAAATGGGTCAGAAAATGGCAAACAAAAAGCCATTCTTACCAACGAGAATGGCCTTGAAAGGTCAACGGAGCCGATGACGGCCACGTCTTTAAGGGATGAAGCGATTTGTGCCCCTATCGGGGTTCGGACGCCTATCCTGCTCCACGCCAGGACAGGCAACGATCTGGTTTTCAGATGCGCTTTACTATGGACAACCCTGGCCTGACGCCCCCATCTCTGGCGAGACTCCTAAACAGACCAGCCGAAATGATATCATTCGGCAATTGTATTCTCAGGGCATAACAGTCGCTGAGTTGGCAACTCGATTTGCCATCTCGACCGCGCGAATACATCAGATATTGTAAGGACGCAGGAAGTGAGCATCCTGAGCAACTGGTTGAGAGGGTCTATCAATTAAACACAATTGGAAAATCCCCTATCTCACTTGATCCGTTAGGCAAAGACGTTACCGATCGGGAATGCGCTCGATGATAGCTTGTCTCGCTCGACGGCGCTGGTGCGTCAGTGATATGTTGCTGATGCCGCTGCCGCCGGCCTGATAACCAAAAACGAGCTTGGCGCGCCCAGCAAAAACACCGCCGCACGCCTCACCAGGCGAATTTTGAGGTCAACCATGCCATTGAGGAGGGCATTTTGAATTATCGCCCATGCGTGCGAGCCAAACCGCAGTTCGCCCGTGTTGCTGCTGGAGCGGGCATCAAAAGCCTCAAGACGCCCGTTGCCGCGCCGAATGCCAATGCGATCTGTGAGCGATTCCTGGAAAGTGTTCGCCACGACTGTCTCGATCACCTATTGGTCGTCAGCCAGCGGCATCTCTATCGAATGGTGAAAACTTATGGACTCTACTTCAATCATCAAAGACCCCATCAGGGGATCGATCAATCAATCCCCGTCCCCTCAAAAATAGTTCCAAATGAGGCTGAGCAGGGACAAATGATTCACGCCTTTCCGGTTTTAGGGGGCTTGCATACGATTTACCAACGCGCCGCCTAAAACAGGCCAAATCCGGCTAAATGTGCAATAAATAGCCAGCACGGGGGTGAGATAATCTCAAATGCTACTGAGTTGAAGGAAAAGTAACAGTAAATGTGCTGCCTAGCCCCGGTTTACTTTCAACAGTAATTTGCCCATGATGTAAGTCAATTACTTGTTTGGCAATAGCAAGTCCTAAGCCTGTTCCACCTTTCTCAGTAGCTCTAGCGCGATCTGCTCGAAAGAAGCGCTCAAAAATATGAGGTAAATCCTCTTCATTGATACCGATACCTGTATCTGAAATGAGGATGACTGTACCTTGACCTTGCTGATAAGTTTGAATAGTAACTTGACCTGTATCAAGGGTGTAGCGCAACGCATTCCCAATAAGGTTTTCAATCGCATCATAAAGTTTTTCTTCGTCAGCGAAGAGAGGTGGCAGGTCTGCGGCTAAGTTCAGGTGAAGTTGCAGGTTCTTTTTCTCGGCAAGAGGTTGAAATAGTGTCGCCAAGTTACGAATAAGAGCATTCACATCTACAGAAGTGCACGTTAATTCAATTGTATAATCAAGCTTTGAGGCGGTAAGAATATCCTGAATCAGGCGATCAAGATGAACGATTTGCTGTTTGATCACCTCTAATCGGCTCTTCTGCTTAGCAGGATCCGTAAGTTTTTCAAATAAATATAGACTGGTGTTGATAATGGTCAGGGGAGTCTTAAAGTCATGAGAAATATTACCGATAAACTCTCTGAGTAGGGTGGTTCGTTCTCGTTCTAAAGCCAGTTCTAGCCTTTGTTGCTCCACTTGTTTACGCTCAGCGACATCCCGCACAATACTCAGCATATGCAGTGGTTGTCCTGTGGTCGCGTCGCGAACGAGAGAGACACTAACTTCCCCGATAAATTCACTCCCATCCTTTTGACGGAATCGACGTTCATAGGGGGACAGTTTTTGACCCATCTTTAACGCAGTTAGAATCTGTTGGCTTTCGGCATGTTCTTGTGAAACAATAAGATCGGGTACTGATTTACCGATGAGTTCGTCAATAGAATAACCAAACATTTCTGCCGTCCGCGAGTTTACTGCCAAATATATCCCTTCAAGATTAATAAGAGATACGGCATCATTGGTTTGCTCAAAAAGTGCGCGATACTGTCGCTCACTAGAACGTATCGCCTCGGCAGCAGCAATAGAACTGTGTAGGGCACGCCAAAAGATTGAGGTGCCGATGATCAGAAAAACCGCAACTGTTGCCAGATTCTCTGTAGCAAGCGCCATAAAGCGTAATGCGTTTTCTCGCGGTACATCGGAAAGCGCTAACTGTATTCCGTGTACCGTCATGAGGAGTACCAATGCCCACAAACCCGCCTGTGGTCTGATGAAGAGCGTAGCGGCGACAACTGGAAGGATCAACACAAGGGGAATAGGCGCTTTCGCCTCCGCGTATACTGAAGGGGTTTGCGCTAGGGGAATGCTAATCGCAGCCCACACAACGATGAGCGTTGCTCCCACTACGGTTCCACGCCGATTGAGCCACCACACCAGAGCCAAAGGTACTATTGAAATCAGGGCTATACCAGTAGCCGCGTCATGCGTTGCCATGAATACAGGTATTGTAACGATGTCAGCTACCATTAAGAAAATCACCACAGCCGCAAACCCATGGTTGAGTACATAACGCACAGGGTCATCACTCTGCACTAACGTTAACCACCGCCATATTTGGCGAAGGTTCATACCTATGGAACGGTGAGTAATTTGTGACCCAAAAGATTGGCTCTCCTCAACCTTCTCATCACTAGATCGCATCGTGGTTTCCTCCGAAAGGTTCTATCTTGTTATTGCTAAAGGGATGAGCGATAGTGACGTGAGATTATCACGTACTAACCAATGGCGCTAGTTTGAGTGGTTCACAATGGCTCACTACGGATCAACACTGATCACTTCTGCTATAGCAGGATTTTCGCTTGTGATAAAATGCAGTTAAGTTAGAGCAATGATAAATCGACGCGAGTATATCGAATATCTTAATCAATACGTCTGATAACTACTAGATAACATTCGCAATTGGCGCAATCGCCATATATGGGGGTATTGACAGATTTTGAGAGACATTTTACCCCCATATATAGGGGTGATCCCTATTGCGAATGTTAACTACTGTCCTGGCCGAAAACTCCATCCGCTTGGAATTACGCCATCCTCGGGTAAAATGATAAGTGCGTTTGCGGGTATCCTTCAGGGGCAATGTTGAGCATTCAGTTGCCGAAATTTGCGATCAAAATCGCGCATGTTATCAACCGGAAACTAAAAACGCTCACGAAGCCGATGGCGGCGACCAAGGGGATTTTGCGTGGAGTAGTCGGCGATGTCTCGCGCAGCAAAAGCGCTCTTATCCTTGAAAATGCGTTTCTGCGTCAGCAACTTCTGGTCATGAGCCGCCAAGTCAAACAGGTTCAGCTCAAGCCACGCGATCGCCTGTTTTTCGTGCTGTTGACCAGCCGCCTTCCGAACTGGCGCAATGCGCTGCTGATTGTGAGGCCCGACACGATCCTGTGCTGGCACACAGCGTTGTTCCGCTGGCATTGGCGACGAAAAACAAAGACCGTTGTCAAGGAAGGCCGTCCACCCCTGACTGTTGAGCAGATCGCGCTCATTCAACGGATGGCACGCGAGAACCTGACCTGGGGTGCCGAACGTATCCGTGGCGAGCTGCTCAAACTGGGTATACGCTGTTCAAAAAGCACCGTTCAACGGTATCTCAAGGGGCGTCACGCGCACGGCCTGGGACGACAAACCTGGGCAACTTTTCTGCGCAATCACGCGGAGTCGGTTTGGGCATGTGATTTTTTGCAGACCCACGATATTGGCTTTCGCGCAGTATTCGTATTTGTCATCATCGAGCTATCGTCGCGGCGCGTGGTTCACATGAGTGTCACACGCCATCCGACCCAGCTATGAGTGGCTCAACAGATGCGCGATGCCACCCCCTTTGGACAAGCTCCGCGCTTTCTAATCCGCGACAACGACGCCAAGTACGGCGTTTCGTTTGATGCTGTTGCGGCTGGCGTCGGCATCAAAGTCTTGCGTACTCCATTCGGAGCACCCACCGCGAATGCTCACTGCGAACGATTTCTGGGCAGTCTGCGACGGGAATGTCTCGACCATCTGATCATCCTCAGCGAACACCACCTGCGCGAACAAACAAAGGCTTACGTTGCCTACTTCAACTATGCGCGACCCCACCAAGGCATCCACCAGCAGATTCCGAGACCATCCCAATCAGATGATCCACCCGCTTCAGGCTCCGTTGTCAACATTCCCATCCTCAACGGATTGCACCACGATTATCGCCGTCAGGCTGCCTGAGTAGGTTGCCACCTCAACTGAACCGCCCTAAAAAGTCTCGCTTCGAAATCGAGAGACTGAATTTGGCTTGCCTGTTTCCAGAAATTGTGGCCGATCACAGCTACTTTGGCGGCATTTTGCGCTCGACGTC
>JBBRMW010000020.1:0-37746 GCA_038230635.1 Aggregatilineales bacterium
CCCTACCCCAGACGCCGTTTTTGTAGGGACGAGGCCTGCCTCGTCCGTCCACTAGATTTCACAAAACCCGACAATGACCGCCGCCGTTCCTTAGCTTCACGTCTATGACCACGCCGGGTCGCCCGTGATTGTGCCAAGTCTATTTGGTTTCACCACTAGGCTTCGGCTGAAATCAACTTGTGCCGGATCGCATAGCGTACCAAATCAGGTACTGTGTTCAAACCAAGTTTTCGCATAACATTATTGCGGTGTGTTTCGACAGTACGCGGGCTAATTATCAGCTGATCCGCGATTTCTGCATAAGTATGGCCCTTCACGGCCAGCAGTAGCACTTGGCGTTCACGCTGCGACAACGTATCGTAGTGATCGTGCGCAGTGTTGTTACCTGTATCCAGGTAGGCATCAATCGCCCGTTCTGCTAGTTGCGGGCTGAGATAACGTGTGCCTGCCAGGGCCAGGCGTATCGCGTGTGCGAGGTCGTCTACACAAGCATCTTTTAGGACGTAGCCCGATGCGCCATTGGCAAAGGCTGGCCGCACATAGTCTTCGCTTGCGTGCATCGAAAGCACAATGGTTTTAATGTTCGGATAATTCGCTTTGGCGACTTCGAGGAGTTCAAGGCCGTTGCGGCCTGGAATGTTTAGATCGACAACGATCACGTTAGGTTGAAGCTTTTCGATTAAATCCAACGCAGAATTTCCATCTGCCGCTTCCCCAATAACCTCAAAGTCGAGTTCAGCGTTTAGAAGTGCCTTCAAGCCTTCTCGTACAATTCGGTGATCATCTACCAAAAAGATTGTAATCATAAAAATGTGGACCTCTCGTGCAAGGCGATCACGTATTCTCAGTATAGGACTTTTTAGTTGTTTTTTCAATACATTAATCAAACAGGTTTTTAACAATTCAGCGGGATGCCAAATTTAGGATAGCCCAAAGTGATTTGAGTAATGCCTCATTCATCCGTAAACCCCCTCAGTGATTGCCCCAACTCAAAAATCATCGTTTCCCGAATAGACTTTATCTCCGATAGGCCATAAACTAATTATCAACTTCACTGCCATAAATTGTGGTGCAAGGCAAATAGTAGGTTGATAGGAATACGCTAAAGACTTGTAGGAAATCGTGGAGAACCAGCCATCATGATGAATTGGCCCTTGATTTTGCTTGTTGAGGATAGTCCTACCCAAGCACAACAGATCGCTGCCACCCTCAGTAATTATGAAGTTCGTATCGTCGTCGCCAGTGATGGTCTGCAAGCTCTGCGACTCATTGATGGGTTACAGCCTAGTCTCGTCATTCTCGATGTTAATCTGCCCAAAATGGATGGGTTCCAGATCTGTTTCCGATTGAAGCGCGATAGCCGCACTTCGCATATTCCCGTTTTGATGCTTACAGCGATGGACAATGCGGATGCCACCTTGCATGGTTTGGAGGTGGGTGCCGACGACTATATCTCCAAAGACGCGTTTGCCGCCCAGAACCTTCTGGAAACCGTGAACTCCTTCCTTCATATCGTTGAAAAGTAAGGATCACATGCCAACGATAACGATTACCAGCGCTGCCGAGCTTGCAGCAGCGCGAACGACGCTACGAAAAGACATTCTCGCGCAACAATTGCCTTTAGCGCTTTGCGCACAGGCAGTTGCTACGCTGACGACGCTCGGAGAACTCATTCTCAAATCACATCTTACCTGTACCCTCGAAACAGAGATCATGCCTCAGCAGGGAAATGGAGAGATTCAAATCAAGGGGGTATTTCCAAAACGAGTCGCTGAAAATCTAGATCTGGTACAAAATCAACTGCGACGGGCTGTCGATACCGTAGAGATTGTAGACAAAGATCAGCAACTACACATCACAATATATATTCGCGCCGATAAAAATCAATGAGTCAGAAGTAGCATTTTTACTCAGCATCTTGTGGGATTCTGGCAAAATTGATAAAGCGATGACAGTATGGGATTGGCAAAGTCGAAAAAACAATGATAACAAAAAACATTAGCATCGACGAATTCGATTCTTTGGTCAGCCTGATTCGCTCGCGCACGGGATTAAGGGTCAGTGATACAAAGACGGATGACATGTTTGAGGCAATTGGTAACTTGCTGGTTTCTCGCCGCCTGACGGGAGCAACCGCTTTGCTGATGAAATTGAATACTCTGCCCAGCACAGACACCCTATGGCAAGAACTCATCGATATTATCACCGTGGGCGAAACCTACTTTTTTCGTAACCAGGATCAATTCAACGCCTTGCGTGCTGAGGTCATTCCTGCGCTCGTGAACAAGCGCCGCGAATCTGGCAATAAATATCTGCGGCTCTGGTGTGCCGGTTGCGCGACCGGTGAAGAACCCTATTCGCTGGCGATTCTCCTGCGCGAGCTAATTCCCGATTATCAATCCTGGCAGATTACGCTGCTGGCAACGGACATCAACGAGGCGAGTCTGGAACGGGCAAAGCGCGGTATTTACCGATCATGGTCATTTCGCAACGAAACCCCTCCAGCGGTTCAGCAGCGCTGGTTCAAGGCCGATGACGACAACTTCAGGCTCGATCCGGCCATCAAAAATATGGTGACGTTCCGATCGCTCAATCTCGTGTCGGATGAATATCCCTCTTTCGAAAGCGGTCTGACCCATCTGGATTTGATCCTTTGCCGGAATGTCACGATTTACTTCGATCAGGAAACGACACGTAAAGTCGTCGCCCGTTTTTATGAGTCTTTGATACCGAACGGTTGGCTGGTGGTTGGGCATTCGGAGCCAATGGCCTCGACCTATCATGAATTTGCGCCGCGTAATTTTACCAACACCGTGTTGTATCAGAAATCGGCGGAGCCACTAGCCTCCGTTGTACAGCCAGAACTGGCCCCTGCGAATTCAATTGAGCGCGGCATGGCGTTCGCCGCAACGCCGACTCCCCAGATATGGCCGCGCGTTCCCCAGCCCGCGATCGTTTCGCCCGACCAGGGGAAGACTCTAAAATCGTCACGCCCCCAGGCGCAGGTTGAAGCGCAGTCCGCACCCGTGCCGATGACGGCATGGCAGCGGGCCAAAGCCGCCGCCGATGTCGAGGGGTGGCAGGAGGCGCTCGTCTTCCTGGCCGAAGCCGAGGCAGAAGACAAGTTTCAACCCCAGGTTTTATACCTGCGAGCGATCATTCAGTTGCATCTGGAAGACGTCGGAGGCGCCTTTATCTCTTTGCGGCAGGCGCTGTATTGCGACTCCCAATTTGCGCTGGCCTATTTTACGCTCGGCGAACTTTACGAACGCAGTGGTGATTACAAAAACGCTGCCCGCCAGTGGAAATCGGCCCAGACAGCCATCACAAGCCTGGAGCCAAACACCCATCTGCCGTTTGGCGAAGACATGACGGTGGACATGTTAAGTGGCCTTTTGAAGTCAGCGATGAAGCGGTTGCCCGCTTAGGAGTGATGCCATGCGTGTGTTCGACCATTTCTCAGCAGAAGAACTAGCCATCTTGCGCAGCCGGGCGGCTCGCATCGCCGTCCCGCTGCACATCGCAGAACCAGAGGAGTCCGTAACGATCCTGCTGGTGAAAATCAATGCCGAACAATATGGACTGCCGATGGACGGGATCAGTGCGGTCTATGAGGATGTACAGATTACGCCCGTTCCCAATGTGCCCGAGGCGGCGCTCGGTATCGCCAATATTCGGGGGCGCATCGTCTTCGTCTTAGATTTGGGCAGCGTGCTTGGTTTGCCCACACGGCGGCAGGAAAACGAAAATCTGCCGGTCATTGTCTTGACCAGCGCTCTTGAACTTGCGTTTCAAGTAAATTCCGTCGAAGGGATTGAAACGATTCCGAAGGCCGCCTTGACCAATAACTTTCCCCATCTTGCGCTCACTCGCAAGGCTTTTTTAGAGGGGATCTCGTCCGATGGCAAAGCCGTCCTCAACCTGAACGCTATTTTGGATAATCTGGTTGCCAACAACCATTCGATAACCGCCTAAATCAACCAACAATTATCATGTTATCGCCGGTAAGCTCAAGACAGAATTCGGTAAAGGAAATACCCCATGTTCAAAAACATCAATGTTGGCACTCGGCTCGCTGTATTGGTGGTTACATTCGTGGTAATACTCCTGGTACTTGGCGCATTTACGCTGATTCAAACGAATGCGATCAGCAAAGCAATCGACTCGATCACTTCCGATCACATTGTCGCTATTCTCGATCTCACGACGTTGCAAGCGTCCATGTTGGAGCTAGATGGCACGGGAAAAAGCCATTTTCTGGCTATCAGCGATGCCGAAATCACCCAGCTTGACCAAAAAGTTCAGACGCAACGCGCCGATATACAAACCCAAATCACCAATTTGGGCGCAGTGATGAGTGATACGTTTGAAGTTAGCAATTACAGCAACTTGAAAGTGAGTTGGCAAAAATTTGTTACTGCTCAGGATCAAGTCTTCGCGCTGCTGCGTCAAAAAAACACGGCGGATGCCCAAACGTTGACAAAAGGCGACTTGGCCTCTCAATTCAATAGCGCACTGCAATTTGCCGATGATCTCACTAAACACAATCAGGATCAATCTGACCTAGTCAACAAAGATGCCGCCGATCTGACGGGACGGACCATTCCAATATCGCTGGCGATCATCATCGCTGTTGCGCTCGTTTTAGTTATATCGATCGCTTGGTGGCTGATCCGAAGTATTACCCAGCCCATGCAGCAGTTGTTGGTCGGAGTCACCAAAATCGCCGGGGGCGACCTGACTTATCGGATTAACAACACCTCGAAAGACGAATTCGGGGCACTTTCGCAAGCCTTCAATAAGATGGGCCAAAATCTCCAAGACTTGGTGGAGACTGAGCAAGGCACACGCGCCTATATTGAAAACATGGTGACCAGCTATATGCGCTTCGTTGGGAAAGTTTCGGTGGGCGACTTGACCGAGCGCGTACAACTGGATAATAACAATAATTCCAGCGCAACCAGCCATGATCTGCACGAGTTGGGTGCCAACCTGAACGGGATGGTCGAAGGGCTGAGCGATCTGGCTAAACGTATCCGCGAGGTGACGCTGGGCGTCTCGTCATCGTCTGCCGAGATTTTGGCGGCGACCACCCAGCAAAACGCCAGCGCCACCGAACAAGACACCACCGTGACGCAAACCATCACAACGGTCGAAGAGGTGCGCCAGACCGTCCGGCAAACGGCGGAACGTGCGCAGGCGGTGGCGGATGCGTCGCGCCAATCGGTGCAGGTCTCGCGCGCCGGCGAAAAAGCCGTCATCGAAACGATCGAGGGCATGAAGGCAATTCGGGAACGGGTAGAAAGCATCGCCGAGACGATCCTGGTTCTGTCGGGTCGCACACAGCAAATCGGAGACATCATCGCCGCCGTCAACGAGATCGCTGATCAATCCAAGCTGTTGGCATTGAATGCAGGCATTGAAGCTGCCCGCGCCGGTGAAGAAGGCAAGGGGTTTGCCGTTGTGGCGATGGAAGTGCGTCAACTGGCTGAACAGTCCCGGCAGGCTACCGCCCGTGTACGCGGTATTCTGAACGAAATTCAACAGGCTACCAACAAGGCAGTCATGGTGACGGAAGAAGGCAGCAAGGGCGCGGAGACGGGAATGCAGTTGGTCGAACGCGCGGGCGATTCGATCCGCGAATTAGCAGCAACCATCGAAGAAGCGGCACAGGCGGCTACGCAAATTGCGGCGAGTACCCATCAGCAGATCAGCGGCATGGACCAACTGTCAACGGCGATCACATCGATCAAGCAAGCCACCGCACAGACCGCCGCCAGCACCAAGCAGGCTGAACGCAGCGCAAAAGACCTCAACGATCTGGCGAGTCAGATGGAGAAAGCCGTGTCACGGTATCGGCTGTAAGACACGCGATGAAGCAGCAACTGGGTGTGCAATGCTGCACACCCTACGCTTCGTTTGCACCTGTAGAACATTCGGTATCGTACCAGAGGAAAGATCATGGAAAACCCGGATGATGAACTGCTTCGCAAACTGCAAGCAACCTTCAAGGTCGAAGCCGCAGAATATCTGCAAATACTGAATACGGCGCTGTTACAAATTGAACGCAGCGTAGAGGCGACCGAAGTTCAAGCGCTGTTGCAGGAATCGTTTCGGGCCGCCCACAACATGAAAGGGGCGGCGCGAACGGTCGGTTTGAAAGAAGTTCAGACCCTTTCGCACAGTATCGAAAATGTCTTTCAGCAGGCGCGGGACAACAAACTCACCTTGACGCCGGTACACTGCGATGTGCTCTACCATACCTTCGATGCGATCAAAGCGCTCTTGGATGGCAAGTCGGTTGCACTGGATGAATTGGTGGTGAGGCTTGGGAAAATGAGCGTTGAGAAAATCCCAGCCGCTCCCAGCCCCAACATGGCCCTTACCACGCCCACTCAAAGTGAACTCGTGGGTGCGATCGACGATCTGGACGACGGCTTGGTGACCAATCGGGCGGATTTTCCTGCCGCCTTGGGCGCGTCGGGTGAGGAAACGATCCGCGTCGCCATTGGGAAGCTCGATGCACTGATGGCGGACACAGGCGAACTGTTAACCTCCAAAATCAGCGCAGACCAACATCTGAACGAAATGACTCAGATACAATATCAACTCTCGCTGTGGCCTAAAACTCTGGATGATTTCGGGACGCTGCTGCGGCGTGTGAATGGGCCGGTGGGGTTGCAACTCGGCGAAATTCTGAGCCAACATCAGGATTACCTGCAAACGCTGTCCCAGAATATTGATGGGGTTCAGCAGTCCATTGCACGCAACACATTGCGCTTGGGTATGATCACCAATCGCATCCAGGATGAAGTCCGCCAAGTTCGCTTGGTTCCGTTCCAGAGCATTATTTTTCTGTTGCAGCGGACGGTCCGTGATGCTGCTCGCAGCCAGAACAAACAGGTCGCCCTGCTCGTGGTCATCGGCGGCGAGGTCGAACTGGACAAGAAGGTTCTGGAAATCCTGAAAGACCCGCTGCTGCATTTGCTGCGAAACGCTGTCGCGCACGGCATCGAATATCCAAACGAACGTCTAGCCACCAACAAACCCGCTGAAGGCCACATTACGCTGACGATTCAGCAGCGTGGCAACGAAGTCTCGATCGAGGTCAAAGATGACGGCAAAGGGTTCGATTTTGCTGCCCTGCGCGCGCATAGATCCCACAATGGAGGCGCTCGTTCGGACGAGTCCATGACCGCCGATGAACTGATCAATCTGGCGTTTGCGCCAGGCGTCTCCACCGCGACCGAAATCACCGAGCTGGCGGGTCGGGGCGTTGGCTTGGACGTGGTGCGGCAGTCGGTCGAAGCATTGCAGGGCCGCATCGAGGTGAGCAGCCACCCAGGCCGGGGGACCGCTTTTCAACTTGTGGTTCCCGTCTCGCTGACGACAACCTTTGGGCTGTTGGTTCGCATCGCCAACGAACAGTATATCCTGCCGTTGCTGTCGATCGAAAAGATCATTCACCCGGATGTGTCGTTCAGCATCGAAGGGCAGTTAATGATAAGCGTGGATAATCAGCCAATCCCGTTGATTTCACTGGCTGCCGCGCTCAACCGCCCGTTCTCGCAGGAAATTGCGCCGTCCAAAACGCTGGCTATCGTCGTCAGGGCCGCTGATCAACGGATGGCTGTGCTGGTAGACGATATTCTTTCGCAGCAGGAAGTCACGATCAAACCGTTGAGCAACCTGTTTCCACGCGTGTTATGTGTGGCTGGCGCGGCCATCCTGGGTAGTGGCGAACCGGTTTTGGTCCTGAATACGACTGATCTCGTCAAGGTGGCAAAACAAAGTGAGATGGCTCCAATCACCATGCCCCAACTTACGCTAGGCGTTGCGCCGGAACAAAATGTCGCCCCGCACGACCACTATATTCTGGTGGTGGACGACTCGATCACCACCAGGACGCTGGAGAAAAACATCCTACAGGCCGCTGGCTATAAGGTGATCACGGCGACCGATGGCGAACTCGCGCTGAAGCAGCTCAAAGAAAACCGGGTGGATCTGGTCGTATCGGATGTGCAGATGCCCAACTTGGATGGCATTGGTCTGACTCAATCGCTGCGCGAAAGCAAGCAGTACAGCAATCTGCCCGTAATTCTCGTCACCTCACTGGAACGAACCGAAGATCGAGAACGTGGATTGATGGCGGGCGCGAATGCCTATATCGTCAAGCGCGGCTTCGACCAAGCGGAGCTACTATCCACTATCGAACGGCTCCTATAAGCGGTCATGCCATAAAGACCAGAAACGGGTAAACAGAAAGCCGCCATGCCCATAAAACTGATCAAGGTGTTGATCGTTGATGATAGCCCAACGGCCCGAACCATGTTTCGCCATATCATCAACAGTGAACCCGATTTGCGTGTGGTCGGGGAAGCGTTGAACGGTAGGCAAGCCGTGAAAATGGCTGGCGAACTCCGCCCCGATATTATCCTGATGGATGCGGTCATGCCGGACATGGACGGCTTGGAAGCCACCCGCGAGATCATGCATCTGGCACCCACGCCGATTGTCATTGTCAGTTCCAGCACCGATGAAAAAGAGGCGAATCTGGCTTTCAAAGCGTTCAGCAATGGCGCATTGACGGCAATCCGCAAACCCCCTGGCCCACGCGATCCGGATTATCAAGATGGCCTGAAAGAAATCGTCACGACACTGCGGACAATGGCCTCCGTTCAGGTGATTCATCGCTGGAAGGCGGATCCGGCACCAGCGGTCATCCAATCATCATCCAATATGCTGTTTTCCGACTTGGCCGCCACGCCGAAAATCGTGGCAATCGTCGCCTCCACCGGGGGGCCTTCCGCCCTCAGCGAAATTGTGGGTCATTTGCCCATCGATTTTCCGTTACCAGTGGTCATCGTTCAGCATATTACCGCCGATTTTATTCCCTCCTTGGTGACCTGGCTGAACAGCGTCACACCACTCAACGTCTCGATCGCACAGAACGCAATCATACCCCGTCCGGGGCACATATATGTGGCTCCGGGCGACGTCCACCTGCGGCTGACACGCGGACTACGATTTGAGCTAAACCGCACGCCGGACTCGGTGCCGCACATCCCATCCGGTGATATTTTCCTTGAATCCATTGCCCAAGCGTATGGCACACAGGCCATTGGGATCGTCCTGACTGGTATGGGAGAAGATGGTGCGCGCGGGCTGCATGCGATGTCTGGCAAGGGTGCGCTGACCATCGCCCAGGATGAGGCGACCTCGGTCGTCTATGGGATGCCAGGGCAGGCCGTCGCTTTAGGGGCGGCGCGCTACATCCTGCCGCTCTCGCAGATCGCGCCAGTGCTGGCCGAGTTGATGAAGGCCAGAAACGCGGTATCTGCGCGCCCCACAAACGCTACTTAAGTGTCAATAAAATCCGACGGCGCATTCACATCAAGGGACTGAACATCCATGAACGGCTCTGATAACGAGGAGGGTCTTAGAACACAATGAGTACGACTACCACACGAAATGTCGTGAGTTTTCGGGTCGGATCGCAATGGTACGCCATTGATGTGGACCAGGTATCCGAAATCCTTCATTTGGTCATGTTGAATGAACCGACCACCTCTAAAGCGGATGTTTTGGGCTTGATTACAGTACGAAATGTCGTCATGCCAGTCATCGACTTACGCCTGCGTTTCGGTATTCCAGACCCGCAATATCATCTGGATACGCCAATCATTACCATTCAGACCCAACGCGGGCCGATGGGGATCGTGGTAGACGACATCGATAATATTGAACCGATCAGCGAGACCCAAATCACGGCCACGGTGAGGGACGAATTCCCATATGTTTCTGGGATGACTCAGGTACGCGATCAGTCACTTATGCTGCTCAATCTGGCGGCCATTTTCGGCTCGGGTGAGCCAATGCCATGATCCGATCGTAAAAAAGCCGTTCGGTCCAGTCACGCAGACCGATCCGGTCACCAGCATTATCCCTGCGGTGGTACGTTCTACCTACGCAACAGCAACACCACCGACCCCGCCAATCTGACCGTTGCCTACACCGCTGGCACGCAGCCGCTACCCGATCGTCGGCGATTGGAAGGGTGCGGGTTACAATACGATCGGCGTCTACGGTGTATCCGTGATTACAGGATGGCGGCATCCGGAACGACGATGGTACGGAAGCATTCCTCCTCCCGCAGGTAGAGGGGTGTCATGGGGCTTTTCGGGATAGATGTTTCGATAAACGAAGGGATCAGAGGGGCGACCCGGCGTGATCGCCCACATCATTGTGCCTTTAGCAAAAAAGGTTAGGAAAAATCGCGTGACGCTTTCGCTTGATCGCCAGAATGCCTATCGCGCGCGCTATCAACGCGGCCAACCGTCGTGGAAACCTGCTACCGAGGTGTACGAGGCGCTCATCCGCGAAACGTTGCGACCGGGGTTTCGCGTGCTCGATCTGGGCTGCGGGCGCGGCGGCGTTTTGGAGCAGCTTAGCGGGGCGGTGAGCGAACCGATCGGGATCGATCCGGATGGTCGCTCGCTGGTGGAACATCGGCTGCCCACACTGCCGCGTATGGCTGCGCTCGCCGATGCGATTCCGTTGGCGGCGGCGAGCGTCGATTGTATTGTGTGCAGTTGGGTACTTGAACACCTCGCCGAGCCGGAGCGTGTCTTTGCGGAAGTGGCGCGCTGTCTCCGACCGGATGGCACATTCATTTTCTTGACGCCGAACGCGCGCAGTTTCGTGACGTTGATCAATCGCGCGCTGCGTCCTGTTCAGCATACGCTCGTACCTCGGTTATACGGGCGCGCCGAAGCTGACACGTTTCCGGTGCGCTATCGTGCCAACGACAAGGCGCGGCTCGATCGGCTGGCCGCCGTCAGCGGGTTGATCCCGGCGGAGTTTCGCGCAATCCGCGATCCCTCGTATCTGGCATTTAATGCCGCATTATTTGCGATCAGTGTGGCGATCAGCCGGGTGACGCCGCCCGTCCATTTGGTGGGCGTTTATCGGCGGCGCACGATCCGATAAAAGTTGAGACCGATCAAGCGCAGGCCGATCATGAGTAACATGGCGAGGAGAGCGCCCGCGCCGGCCAAAACGATTCGCGCGACTTGGGTCATTTTTGGGAGTGTTATTGTGGCGCTCGTCGAGACCGTCAGGACGCGCACCGTGCTGCCAAACTCGCGCACGACCTGATCGCCCGCGTTGACGCCGATCACAAATGAGTTCGGCGTCGTGGCATCGATCAGCGGACTGGCGAAGGTGAGTGTATATTGGCCGGGCAGCAAGTTGTTGAAGCAATACTGGCCTTCTCCATCGCTCAGATGATTGGCGATCACGATGTTGCCCTTGATCAGCAAACTTTCGTTCACGCCGAGCGCGACCACTTCGCCCGCATCATGCGCGCTGTTTTTGTTGGCGTCGTCATAGGCGAGCGCACAGACCGATCCGGTGGGGGCACTTTGCGCCGCGATTGGACGTAAACTGCCCGCACTGATCAACAGCATGGCAAGCAGGGCGAAAGCGGTGGCACGGGCGATCATTTGCTGGGCAGCGCCTGCATGATCGCCATCAACAGCCGGATTCCCAGATCGCGCGGAACTTGCAGTGCGCCCCCGATCGGCCCGTTGGTCGGAGCGAGCACCACGATCGGCGCCACTGTCGGGGCGAGGGCGATGGCACCCACCGTCGCAGTGGGCGGGCGCGGCGCACGCACGATGATCTTCTGGCCGATCACGAGCAGATTGTCGCCGGGCTTGATGTTGTTCAGGGCACGCAGTTGATCGAGCGTGACGCCATAGGCCACGGCGATCGCGGCCAGCGTATCACCGGCAATGACGGTATGCACGATGCTGCCATCGGGCTGTTCACCAGCTTGTTTGGTGACGAACGGCGCGTATTTTTGGGTGGGTTGAGGTGCATTCGTGACGCCTGCGCCAGGGGTGGTCGCGCCGCAAGTGGCTGCGGTGCCGGTGCCGGGGGTCGTCACGCTGAGCGACGTATCATCGAAGTACACTGCATTGATGAACATGCCCGTCGATTGCGTGGCGAACAGAAAAACGGTCACGACGTTGTTGCAATTCACAGCATCCACCCCAAGCTGTCCCCAGGCATCGAAGGAGGCAGCGGGCGCTGACCAGACAATCGAGGGGGAAGTGGGATTCGTACCGCCGCTCGGATCGATGCCGATCTTGAAATAGGCACCCGACGTGATGTTGGAGTGGTGCTTGCCGTCGTTGCCGATGCACGAATACACTTGGTCGTTGCAAGTATACGCCTGCGCGAACATGGAGGCGTGCAGCGTGCTGCCGAGTTGGACACCAGGCACCTGCTGCCAGCCGCCACCGCTGAACGGCGCGCCGCCCTTGCGAATATTCCAGGCGGATGCCCCGCCATGAATCTGAGCGGGATCGATGTGTGGGAATGAAGTCACGCCGGGGATCGATGCCCAAAATGACCAACCGACGGGCGCGGTTTGATCGGGTGCACCCTGGCCGTTATAGGGTTTTTCGAGGCCGGGGTTTTGGAGCAAGTTTACGCCCTGAGCGGCGGCGAACTGCGGTAAGCCGCTGAGGGCGGCCAACGCAACGATCAAACTGAGCGCGAACCACGCGATTTTTCGCATTGTTAAAGAGTCCTGAATACACAGCATATACACAATATCGGGGTGGGATTATAATCAGTTTGGGCGTGGACTTCCACAGATAGTAAGGTAAACGTAGCGCGAATGCGTGTCTTGATGATCTCGAAGGCGTGTGTCGTGGGCACCTATCAGCGCAAACTCGAAGAACTGGCGCGGCTGCCGGACATCGAACTCACCGTGATCGTGCCGCCCAGTTGGCGCGACGCGAGCGGCGAACTCAAACTGGAGCGCGTCCATACAACGGGCTATCGGATGCTGGTTGAGCCGATCCGCTTGAACGGCAATTTCCACCTGCATGATTTTCCGACGCTCGGACGGCGGATGCGCGAAATCTGCCCGGACGTGGTGCATATCGATGAAGAGCCGTACAACCTAGCGACCTGGCGCGCACTCCGGGCAGCACACGCGATCGGGGCGAAGGCGCTCTTTTTTAGTTGGCAGAATATCGCACGCCCGTACCCAATCCCGTTCGTGTGGGGTGAGCGTTGGACGCTGCGCACAATCGATCATGCGATCGCGGGTACGCAGAGCAGTGCCGATGTCTGGCGCGCCAAGGGCTATCGCGGGCCGCTGCGCGTGATCCAGCAATTTGGCGTCGATCCAGACTTTTTCACGCCCGATGCATATCCAAGCAGCAGCCGCGCGCGTGGTTTTTTGATCGGTTATGCGGGACGGCTCGTGCCAGAAAAAGGCGTCGATACGCTGATCCGGGCGCTCGGCAAGCTGCCAACCAGCGCACGCCTGGAGATCGTCGGTCAGGGACCCGAACGTGCTGCGCTCGAACGGTTGGCGCGCAGTTTGGGCGTGAGCGATCGGGTCTCCTTCAGCGGACAGCTTGCATCGACGCGCCTGCCCGCTTTTTATCGGCAGTGCGCTGTGGTGGTGATTCCGTCGCGGACACGCCCGAATTGGAAAGAGCAGTTTGGGCGCGTGATCGTCGAGGCGATGGCGTGCGGCGTGCCGGTGATTGGCTCGGAAAGCGGCGCGATCCCAGACGTAGTCGGTGAGGGCGGTCTGACGTTCCCGGAGGGTGATGTCGAAGCGCTGGCAGGACATTTGCGCGCATTGATGGAGGATGAGGCGCTCCGCTGCGCATTGGGCGAAGTGGGTCGTGCCGAAGTTCTGCGCAAATATACGCACGCACAAGTCGCGGCGCGGACTGCCGAAGTCTACGCCGAAATGCTGGCAACCTAATGTTTCGCCGTGCCCGATAGAAAATGCAGATAGTTCTACAACCGAAATTATGCAGCGATAGCCGCAGTGGGTATGGGCTGGCTTCCCCCTCTCCGTGATTACGGATAAGGGGACTGAGGGGGTGAGGTAAATCGGTGGCATTTGATGGGTCAAATCGTAAGTTCGGTTGTAGAGACAGAACATTTGTACGCTATAATGCATGGGAATTAGGTTGGTTTAACATGTGGAGATTTCAATGACTGAGATGCAAAGTGGATTCGCGGCCATCAACGGCGCAGCTATTTACTATGAGACCAACGGGAGCGGCCACCCGCTCGTTTTTGTCCATGCGGGCGTCGCTGACAGCGGTATGTGGGACGACCAGTTCGCCGCTTTCGCCGATCGCTACCAAGTCATTCGCTTCGATCAGCGCGGCTTTGGCAAATCCGAACCTGTCGCTGGCGAATTTGCCTTTCGAGACGATCTTTTGGGGCTGCTGAAATTCTTGGACGTTAAGCGTACCTATTTGGTCGGCTGCTCAATAGGTGGCGGAGCGTCAATGGATTTTGCGCTCGAACACCCAGATATGGTAGATGCGCTGGTGATGGTTGGCTCCGGCCCAACGGGTTTCGAGTTCGACGCGCCGGAATCCCTCCTGATCGCGGACATTCAAGCCGCCGACGCCGCCAAAGATTGGGATCGGCTGGCCGAGGTCGAGACGCGATTGTGGTTCGACGGCGAAGGGCGCACACCTGATCAGGTCGATCAGAAGGCGCGGGCGCGGCTATTGGCGATGAATCGGCGCGCGATCGAACATGGGGCGAAAGGACTGGGCAAGCATAAGCCACCGATGGAGCCAAATGCGGCGCAGCGCTTGGGCGATCTGCATCTGCCCGTGCTCGTGGTCTATGGCGATCGGGACGAGGCGTATATTCGCGCCGCCGCGGCGCACATGGGTGAGCACATCGCGGGAGCGCAGGTCAAGTTGATGGCGGGCACAGCGCATCTGCCGAATATGGAGCGTCCCGCCGAGTTCAACGCCTTGCTGAGCGCGTTTTTGGCGGGAATCGAAACGCGCAGCAACCGCTAGAACGGCAGAAACGTGATTGATCCTTGCCAATCCGAGTCATCGCTGGCGAGAATGATGAGTTCGAGTGCCTCGATTGCTGTACCGATCGGTGTTGTCCCATGAATAAGGAATAACCCTGGTAACGGCAAGCCTGCGTTTAGACGTTCGTAATAATAGCCCCGCATCGTGTTAACATCGTGGCTCAAGATGATATAACGATGGTGTGCGGCCCAATCCAGAATCGAAGGGTCAGATTGCCCCGCCATTTCCGTATCTTGGACGCGGGTAAAATCTGCGCCTGGAATACGGCGGCGCAGACCGCGTAATATTTCGTTGTTGAAGTTCTCATCAGCCAGCAGGCGTATCATTTGGAAGGGGGCTGTTTGGCTGCCAAGCGTGCCAGTAAAACCTCGCGGGTTAGCGTGCGCGGGTGCTCTGCTTCATGCTCACGACGGAACACGATGGCTTCGGATTCTTGCGCTTGAAGATACGCATCAACTTCTTGACGATGGCGCAAGTAATAGCCGATCGCCAGATATACATCATCGAGGGATAGCGTGGGATACTGTTCTGTGATGGTTTCGGGCGTGCTGCCGATTCGAAATGAATAGATCACCAGATCAAGCAGCACGCGCGTTTGACCGACACGCAGCCGTCCATTTTCGTCACTTCGGATCGGGATTGTTTCGATCAGGGTAATAGCGACCATCAAGACATGTCCTCGTCTATTCGTCTTCGGGGAGCAGCCGCCGTAAAAAGCCCGTCAGCGCCTTGCCCAACTGCTCACCGGCTCGGCGTTTCGCGCTATTGCTGGAATGTGACGTAACGCGCGCCGCAACGGTCCCGCGCCGAATGTCTTCTTGATCCATAATCAAGCCCAGTCGCAGCAGCCCAACGCTGGTGCTGAACGATGGACTGCGTAGTTGATCGGCCATCCCGCTGAGGTGCTCTGGTTGGGCGACCCGCACGGGCATTTTGAGGATATTCGCGGCGATCGTTTTGATGCCCGGAAGCTGCGCACTACCGCCCGTCAGCACCGCGCCCGCCGAGAGGATACCCGGATAGGCGCTCTCTTTGAGCTGCGCGCGGATCAGCTCGAATAGTTCTTCTATGCGATATTGAATCACCTGGGCGAGATCGGCGCGTCCGACTTGGCTCATGGTATCTTCGCCGAAAACCGGCACCATAAAATGTTCGCCCGCGTCAATCGATTTGGCGTCGGCGTTGCCATATTCGATTTTGATCGTCTCGGCCACTTCGTAGGGCAGATGCAGCGCGGCGGCCACATCGTTGGTAACATGCCAGCCGCCGACGGGCAGCACGGCAGTATGCCAGACGCTGCCGTTGGCGAACATCGCAATATCGGTTGTGCCGCCGCCGATGTCGATCACCAAGACGCCCATTTCGCGCTCGGTGGTCGTCAATACCACGTCGGCGGAGGCGAGCGGATTCAAGATGAAGCGATCGACCGAGACGCCCGATGCCTCGACGCACTTTTCGATATTTTGCAGGCTGCTGGTGGCGGCCATAATAATGTGCGCTTCGACTTCGAGCCGGAAGCCGTGCATTCCCAGCGGGTTACGGACATCGGTTTGACCGTCGAGTGTGTAGCTGCGCGGGATCACATGCAGCACTTCGCGGTTATGGGGCAGCGGCACGGCGCGCGCCGCATCGAGCGCCCGCTCCAAATCGGCGATCTGCACACCGTTCTTGTTAGCGATGCCGACGACGCCCTTGCTGTTGCACGAATCGACGTGACCGCCCGCCACGCTGATGAAGGCGCGCCCGATCTCGTAGCGACTGCTGCGTTCAGCTTTGTGGACGGAAGCTGAGACCGCATTGGTCAGGGCGTTCACGTCCATCACGACGCCCTTTTTCATGCCGCGCGATGGCTCGACGCCCACGCCGATCACGTAAATATCCTCGGCGCGCACTTCGCCCACCAGCGTACAGATTTTTGTTGTGCCTACGTCGATGCCGACGACCACTTCACCCACAGCGACTCCAACCATGACTCCGACCGAACGCTCGATTAGTTTGCGACAGTAGTATAGTACGGTGCGTCTGGGTTTGCGACATTGATCTCGACGGGTTGAATGTCGCGCGCCCCCAAATTGGCAATAATGGCATTGAATACCGCCATTTTCGTCGGGATATCGATGCCATCGCCGAACCACAACAAATAGCCTGCGCCCTCCCTAAAGCCCAGCCCTTTGATTGGATCATAGATGACTTCGGTCACGTTTGGGTAAAGCGCCTTGAACTGCAACACGCCGTTGACCGTATCCCGATCGATGCAGCTTCCGACGCCCAGGATCGTATCCATGCCCTGCCGATCGCACGCGGTCAAATGGACATCTTTGGTAGGTTTTTCGACGACGACACGCACCAAATCGGGCAAATCCTGGCGCAGCGCCATCACGCGGCCACTCACATCGACCCACACGCGCTGACCAGATTGCTCCCAGACGAGCGCGGGCTGCCGCTCCGTGATGGCGATTTGCACAACATTCGGCCAGCCCACGCTCACTTGCGCCGACGCGATCTCGGGTTCTGCCTCAAGCTCCCGTCCCACCTTCGCCGGATCGACCTCAAAAATACGCAGACCGGATACCCCGCTCCGTCCATAAATTTCGGCTGAACTGAGATAGCTGGTCAAGGTCGTATAACCGACGTACACGCCGTGAATGCGGAAGGTATCACTGGCGAGGAAAACATAGAGGACGACCAGCAGCGGGATCACGATGACCGCACTGACCCAGCGCCAACTCACATAAATCCCGCGTGGGGCATCGCGTGGCACCGCCGCCGGGAGCGCTGCGGCCACGTCGGCCAGCTTTTTGGCACGTCGCTCGCGCCGCCGCTCAGCCAGATTAATCGAGGCCGAGGGTCGATCGGGCGCAGTCCATTCCGGCGCGTCGGTCCGATCGCGGAGGGGCGTCGCCTGCGATTTGCGACGAATGGGCGGTAAGCTGCTCATATCGCATACTATAGCGCCAATCGGGAGGTTGCGCGAGACCCCATTCACCAAAACGGACGCGGCAGGCCGTCGGCACTACACCAAAACCATCCGGTGTAATGCCGCGACCTGCCGCGTCCGCTGCTTTTGCGAAGGGCTGCGACTAGCTCGATTTAACGGGCGGCTCGCCAGTGTGCTCGATTTCCACGGTGACGTGGGTCAAGACGCCCGCGATCGCCGTGAGAATCGTGATCTGTGGGGCGATCAGCGTGGTCAGCGCACCGACACCAACGGCGGCTGTCAGTGGGAGTTCGACCAACACGCGGCCATCGTGCTTGATCTTGACATTGCGGACGTTGCCCTCGTGGGTCAAATCCTTGAGTTTATCGACGAGCTGATTGCCAGCAAGATTGAGTTCTTCCGACCATGCGCGGGCGCTGCTCTTGGCCTGCTGCTTGAAATCCTCGGATGAAGGACGCGGTTCCTGGGTCATTTCTACCTCCTGAAGGGTTACATAATCTCACCAATTATTACGCATCTACCCGCCGAGAGTTGCTAAACAGTTCCTAAACATTTTGTCAGCGCGCCGGAGCGACTCCGGCATCGACGGTGCGCACACTGATCAGCGCATCGCCGGGCGGCTGACCTTGATCGCGCAGGCTAATTTGATTCACGATAGCCATGCCGCGCACCACCTGCCCGAAAATGGTATAGCCCCCGTCCAGTTGTGAGGCTGGCCCAAACGTGATGAAAAATTGGCTGCCCGCCGAATTGGGATCATTCGTGCGCGCCATGCCCAACACACCGGGACGTGAATACTTGAGTGCGGGATCGATTTCGAGCGGAATCGTATAACCCGGCCCGCCCGTGCCCGTGCCGAGTGGGTCGCCCGTTTGGGCCATGAAGCCGGAAAGGACGCGATGCCAAGTCAAGTTGTCGTAATAGCCTTGTCCAGCCAAAAACACGAAACTGTTGACGTGTTTCGGCGCGCTCTTGGGGTATAGCTCGATCGTGATCGTGCCATGTGCGGTCGTCAGGAAGGCGCAATACGCATGGCTGGTATCGATGACCATTGGCGGCGCGGCGGCAAAGGTCTTGGGGGCGTTGGCAGGTGGAGGCGTAGTCGGTGCGGCGACGTTGTAACAGGGTGAGTGTGTGTCATCCAGAGACGAGGCGGCAGCAATTTGTGGGGGCTGTACGGTGTTGGAGGCGTTGGTGGACGCGCCGCTCGTACAACCTGCGAGCACAAGGACGCTCGCCAGTCCGTAAATTACGTGGCGGATCGTGCGATTTTGAATGGATCGAGGCATCTGGAAAAATCTCCTTTGAAATCGGATTTACGCTGAGTCAGGCGTGTACACATTCTACATGGGAAGCCCCAGAAAGCCGTCCCCCCCGACCAGTGCCTTTTACGTCACCACACAGCGCCCGATCGTCTCGCACAATTGCGTGATGTGCAGCCGATCGTGGCGCGCCGTGAAATGTGCCATCTCCAATAATGTCGTGGGGCCGAAAATGCTGTGTCGCGCCGGACGTGTCCAATCCGCTTCGTTGAGCGAGGCCAGCAGCGTCAATGTTTCGCGCCGCTCCACTGCGAATTGCGCCAATGCCCGCAATCCATCCTCACCCGACAGATCGCGCTCACCCGGCGCAGGATTTGGCGGGGGCGGCGGAATGAACGGGTTGTCCTCGTGCAAGATTTGCAGCAAGCGCGCGCGCTGAACAGCCCGTTCACTGTCGCGCAAATGGCAGATGATCTCCAGTGGCGACCATTCTTTAGGATCGGGCCGCGCCGCCCACTGCGCGGGCGCGATCGTCTGAACCAAGCCATCTAGGGCCGCCAGATTACCCAGCAGCCGGGGGCCGAGTTGTGCCGCTGTGCGCGGACGCGGCGTAAGCGTTGCCAGCCAACGCTCACCAATGCAGCGACTCAGATCGCGTAATGTGCCGACTCCATCGGGCGTGACTTCTGGCGGGAGGGCGCGATCCAAATGAATCCAAAACGTGTTCAAACCCGCAGCCGCAGCCGGAATGATGTCATTCTCGATACTGTCGCCGACCATCAGCGCCTCGTCCGCCTCGACGCCGATCCGCGCCAGAATCTCCTCGTAGTAATGCGGGTTCGGCTTCGTGAAGTGAACCTTCTCGATCGACGTGATCAGCGCTGGTGGCGTCCGCGCGATGTCGATGTCCGCCCAAGCCATCCGCCCAACCACAGCTTCTTGCGGAAACAACGGGTTGGTGGCGATCACGACGATCAGCCCCGCCGCCATAAGTTGATCGATCAAATCGCGAACCCCTTCGACTGGGGCCGCATCGCCGCGCAGTTCGGCATAACCCGTCGCAAAGAAGTCAGCCAACACCGCATTGATCGCTTCGGCGGGCAGATCGAGCGCCGCCGAGATCGAATCGCCGAACACCGCCGCATTGGTGCGCGCCGGATCGAGATCGCGGATCGCCGATCGTATTGCACCGAGGATGCCGCGTTTGACCGTCTCCGCCGCGAGTTCTGGGTGGCGGCTCACCACGAAACCAACCAACTGCGTCAGATAGGCTTGCACGAACGCATCGGTATCGATTCGCAGCAGTGTATCATCCAGATCGAGCAAAACCGCTTTGATCATCCAACTCCACCCTCGTTTTTGGCTTACAATAAATCGTCAAAAGCGGGCGACCACATCGGGTCGCCCGTGCTCGAAATGGTCGCCCGTCCGTATTGGTGAGGTGAATCTTACCGCTTGATGCCCACCGCCAACCCATCCCCCACCGCGATAATCGTACTTTCCAGGCGCTTGTCAGCGGCCAATTGCTTATTGAATTCGGCCACCGCCTTATCCATCGCGTTTTCGGGGTTGAGCACCCCACCATTGCGCAGCGCGTTATGGATCGCCACCATGCCGCCCACCCGCAGATTCTCGATCGACCACGCCAGATAATCGGGATTGCGTTCTTTGTCGGCATCGATGAACACAAAATCGAACGGCCCGTGTGGCGCCAATTTACGCAGCGAATCGAGTGCGTCGCCTTCCATCACCTCCGCCCGGTCGGTTAAGTTGGCGTGTTCAAAGGCCGCGCGTACCACCGCCGCGTGTTTGCTGCTGACTTCCAGGCTATACAATTTGCCGCCGACGGGCAACGCGCGCGCCAACCATACCCCGCTATAACCCGCCAAC
This sequence comes from Aggregatilineales bacterium, assembly GCA_038230635.1. GTDB lineage: Bacteria > Chloroflexota > Anaerolineae > Aggregatilineales > UBA2796 > JBBRMW01. The sequence continues at coordinate 20,979 of JBBRMW010000020.1, forward strand.
GCGCCGATCTCGATGATCTTGCGAGCGTTTAGCGCGTGCAGCAGCATTTGCAACAGCCGACCTTCATCGGCGCGGATGTTGATTGCGGGCAAGCCGTTCGCATCGGCTTCGGCCTGAATCCAGGCCAGCGCCTCATCTTCGGGCGCGAACAAATCGGCGATGTATTGATCTACGGAGTTATCGATCGTTTTGACCACAGTTTTCGATTCCTTATGGCGAGACAGATAATCATTATGGCTTAATCAGGCGCAAAACATGATTCAAACGCGCTAGGTCATGGCTGAGCAACTGCGCCAGCCGCCGCCCGGCATTGACCAGAAACTCGCGCTGTTCACGGGGTGGACGCGCCGCTGAGGCGTGCTTGATGGCCGCCGCGATCAGTTCCTCGTTCGGCACTTCGGAAGTATTCAACACCAGCCGAAAAAAATCAAATGTTTTTGTGAACGAGCGCACGCACGCATCATCGCACATATATACCGGATCGAGGCTGATCGGCGGACGCGGCGGCAAATTGTGAAACGACTCGCCGTTGATCCGATAGCCGACGCTCACGATGCTGATCTCGACGGGCACCATGCGATTTTCGCGCTGATCACGAATCGTCGACGCGTTGATATTGTTTGCTAGGATCAACTGCCGGACGAGCGGATCATCATCGATGTGAATGCCGTAGATCAGGCCGATTACATCGACCTCGACGCCGATGCTCTGGTGGGTCTGCACGAAAGCGCCAAAGGTTGGTAGTTCCATTTCGTGGCTGCGCGTCCCGCACGCAAAACCCGTCGTACTGGCGCGTAAAACACGCCCGATCACTTGCTCTTCCATGCTGTTTAAGCGATCCTTATTCTGCGAACATGGGGACGAAAACGGATGCGGCAGGCCGTCGTCCCTACAGAAACCGCGTCTGGTAGGGACGAACCCGGTATGGTCGCACGTCTTATAACGGTCTCACACACCATCGTGCTGCTGACGGCCATAACGCGATACACCCTTCATCGTCAGCTTTTGCGATTTCTCGACCGGCAGTTGATTCCGGTATAACTCCACATTGATCATCTCATCCAGTGCCGCCTTCTCGAAGCCCCGGACGACGGCGCATTCATCGGCGCGGGTCAGTGCATACGGATAGCGATCGGTGATCTGGCACTGCGCATACAACAGCGCGTGAAGTTGATCGACGGCGGCGGGACGCTCTGCTACCCACATCGGGATTTCGATGCGCGCCAGATATGGCTCTTGATAAGATGCAGCCATATTTACGTAGAAAAACGCGATTTCCCGCGAATCTGACTGATCTTTGAACGCCTTATTCTGCGGACTCTGTTGGATCATCAACGCCGAACGTTCGCCCGGTGCGAGCAGGTGGCGCATCAAAAAACGATCGTCAAGTCCTTCCATGTCGCCCGTCGTCATCAAGGTGGGACGGTTTATCTCGGATTCATCGAGTCCCATCAGGTACAGCGTGCTGATCAAAAAACGGCTGCGCGGCTGATCGACGTAGCCGACGAGATGCGCTCCGACATCTTCCAGAAGGCCGAGTGCTTCATGATAGTCGTTCATCAGCTTGAGCGCATCCGACACTTCCTTGCCCAGCCAAAAGACCAACGGCCCGTCGGCGATGGCGAGCAAGGGACGCGCTTGTTCCGCACGGAGGAGTGCCTCGCTCGCCAACGTTTGCATCTCGAAGATGCTGCGGCGCGCATTGACGGCGGCGTTGGTGATGATGCGCCCATCCAGTTCGCGGATGTCTTCGTCGCGGAAGAATAGCTCTGGCTTGGTGATCGGCTCTGGCAGCGCGTTTTCCAGCCCATGATGATAGACGAAGACGGCGATATTGGTCAGATAATAGAGCGAAGTCCCGTGCGGATCAGGGTAGACCTGCGATCCGTCGGCGGCCAGGATCGTCGCGCGTTCCGGCGTCGCGGGCAACGGATGTGCCTGATTAACCAGTTCGCCTTCTTCGCTCATCGGCGCAGCACCCCGGAAACCCGCATCATGTTCGCGTGCGATCATGACTTGATCCCAGATCGCTTGGTTGTCGTTGAGCGCCATAAAGCGATCCCACACCGACTGGGCGATCTGCGCATTCGACGATTCGTGGGCGGCCAGCGTGCGCCCCATCTCCGAGACCTGATATACCACTTTGTCGAATTCGAGCGTCACAGCGTCATTCCAGGCCGCATCCAGCGCTAAAATCAGCCCCATCATGTCGATCGCAGTGTAGCACGGGCGTTCCGGCGCGTCAAGCAAATGTCCGCAAGTCCCAATGAGATTCTTTCGGATGCGGCGCTTGTGATATGGCGTGCGATTCTGTATTATATGCGCTGATAAATGTCGTTTCCAGTGGAGCGGGTTGGCCGTGAGCAAAAAGCAGCATAAGACCGCGAATCTTCCAAAGCCGGGCAATAACATAACGCGCCAGCAATATATGATCAATCAGGGCAAGATCGCGTTCAAGCGCGGCGATTATGCGGGCGCGGTCCAATTTTGGGAAGAACAGTTCGCGGCGTTTTCGGCGACTGATCCGCTACGCGCCAAACTGAGTGCGGCATTGGCCGAAGCGAATTTCCGGCGCGGCCAGCAAATTGCGCATCAAGACCCGGCGGAAGCGTTGAAGCTACTGCTGCGGACGTCCGCGTTGCAACCCGCCGATCCGCTGTATCGTTATCATGCGGCGTTGGCAACACACCGGAGCGGCGCGCTCGATCAGGCGATCACACTCTATCGAGAGACGCTCGCGGTGTCACCCACGTTCAAGCGCGCGGCCTATCCGTTGGTGCTGGCACTGGGGGCGGCCAAACGCAACGTGACGGGCGATCCGGCTTGGGCGCTGCTGAACGAGTCTGAGCGTGCGCGGATCGAACGCCGCGCGCCGAATGATCCGATCGCTGAGGGGCTGAGCGCCTACGCGGCGGGCAACTTCGATCAAGCCGAGGCGCGCTTATCGAGTGCAGCCAATCTACCCGCGACAACAACGCCCGCCCCCGCGATCGGCGTGGCTGAATATTATTTGGGCGCGCTGGCTGGGCGACGCGGCGATTCGGCGGGTGCGCTACAGCACTGGACGTTGGCTTTCGAGCGTGGTCTGGACAGTCTTTCACTACGCAACAACCTCGTCTTGGGACTCACAGTCGAATCGGAGTCGGCGCTCCTGGCGAAAACGACGGCGGAAGCGCTCGATTCGATCGAGCGCGGTTTGATCGTCGCGCCCGTTAACAAACGGCTGCTCGACATGCAAGGCTATATCCAACTGAAAAGCGGCTATGAATGGGCACAGCGCGGCAACTGGGAAAAGGCGCTGCTGGAATGGGACAAGGTTGAAAACGCGAGCGGCGCGAATGCCCGTTATTTGGCGGCCAATCGCGCGATTGCGTATGAAAAGCTGGAAAACCTGACCGAGGCCGCCGAAGCATGGCGCGATTTTGTGCGGCGACGTCCGCGCACTGGCGATTCGGGTGACAATCTGACGCCGGAGCAGGTAGGACGCATGTGGTCGCGGATCGCCAGCCTACATATGAAAGCGGGCGATCCAGACGAGGCAATCAGCAGTTTGCAAACAGCGCTCAAATATCAGCCCGACGATCCGAAGTTGGGTTTGGCGCTCACGGGCTGCTATATCGGGGCACATCGAATCGATGCCGCCTTCAACCAGATCGACCGCGTGCTGAAAAGCCAACCGAAGCATATCGAAGCGCTGGTGCTCAAGGCGGAACTCAGTGAATCGGCACCCCGCCGTGGCTTCTACAATCTGGAGGCGGCACCCGGTACCACCGAATGGGAAAACGTGCTGGCGACGGGCGACGAGACTTACAGGCCGATCGCCCGCGAGCGCCTCGCCGAACTGTATGATGAGTCGATCGACGGCCTGGACTCTTTTGGCGGCCAACCGCAGTTCATTACAAAAATATGCGAGCGGGCGATTGCGCACTTACCCGATAATCACTATTTGCGGGCGCGCTATGTGTTCTTTTTGCTGAAATGGGGCAAAAAGAATTTCACGAAGGCACGCGAACTGATCGCACAGATAGACTTTGCCGATCTGGATGCCATGCAGACGCTCGTGCGGGGTTGGCTCAACATTGATGAGCACGACGAAGCGCGCGCCGTTATCACCAAAGCGGATGCGATCAAGCCACTGCTCCCCGACTTTTTCTTGGATTTGGGCGAGGGTGCATTGGATGCCAAGCAGCCGCAGATCGCTGAAACGTACTTTGCGGAAGCGCTCCGCCGCTGCCACGATACCGATCCGCGCGCGCGCCTGACGGTTCAAACCGGTATTGCGACCATTTACGTCGATCATAAACAAGCGGAAAAAGCCGTGTCGATCCTGACCGAGGTGCTCAAGGCTGATCCGGCCTTCGTCTCTGCACAGGTCGCTCTGGCATTTGCCTATTTCGTTCAAGGGGATATCAAGCGCGGCAAACAAATCCTGAAGGACGCAGAACGGGCGGCGCGCAAGGCGAAAAATCAAGAGATGCTCGAAGAGATTCGTCAGATGCAGCGCATGATCAATAGCCCCTTCATGGGCATGTTTGGCTCGCCCTTTGGTGGCGGTTCGCCGCCGATGAATACCGCTGGCTTCCCTGACATTTTTGGCGCAGGCGCGTTCGACGAGGACGACTTCGACGACGATAACTTCGATTTTGGGCCGCCGGGTTGGATTGATCCGGCGCAGGTGCTCGATAATCTGCCCGACTATGCACCCGAAACGGACAGTCGCCGCCGCCGTCGGCAAAAGCGCGAAGCTGGCGGCAGCAGCGATCCTACAGCAAACGCCCCCAAAAAACCCGGCGAGTATTAAAGAGACACCATGCGCAGATCAAAAACGCCAGGAATGCCCGGTCGCCCGCCCGCTTCTGCAGAAGACGCGGAAGCTCGCCGTCCGCTTGAACCGCAGACCGATCAAGCCCTGATCGATCCGTATGAGGTGCTCGGACTGAGCCGCGAGGCCGATGCCGACGCCATCAAAAAAGCCTATTTCGCCAAAGTGCGCGAATTCCCGCCGGAGCGCGAACCCGTCATGTTCAAGCGCATCCGAGCAGCTTACGATGCCCTGCGCACCCCCGAAGCCAAAGCCGTCACCGATCTGTTTCTGCTGCATCCGCCCGCGCCCTACGAGCCATACAAGCGCGCGCCCAGTTTCGACCTGACCTTCCATGATGACGATTGGGATCGGCTGGCCGCCGCATACTCGGACTTGAGTCGCAGCGATTTCCGCGCCGATTTCCGTGAGATTGATCTATAGATTTCCCTAGCATCCATGAGGCGATTGCCAAATACCCTATGAGCTTTTTTCAACGTCTCCTCAAACCCGTACCCTCACCTGCACCGCAGCCAGTCGGCGAACCGCCGCCCGACCCTGCCGAACTCGATAAACAAATCAAGCGGCTCGCCAAAGAACTGTATCGCTGGAACACGTTGGCGGAGACCGGATCGGAGCAAACGCGGCAGGCCATCGAAGGGGCACAGAGCGCGCTCAATGTGCTCGCCCGCGAACGCGCCGCTTCTGCCCGCATCGACATTAAGTTGATTCGCGCGCTGTTCCCGGTGCTGGATGGTGTCGAAGTGGCACTCGGATCGGGGCTGGCGCAGATCGAAACGCTCCGCTTCAGCGCGCCCGATGCGGCGGCTATGCTGTCGGCGTGGCTCGACGGTCAGCGACTTCTGCTCGATCGGCTGTTGGCGATCCTGGAAATCGAAGGCGTCAAGCCCATCCCAACGATCGGGCAGCCATTCAATCCGTACCTGCACGTTGCTGTCAAAACGGCCTATGATCCGAGCCGTGCGCTGGGCAGTATCCTATCGGAAGAGCGACGCGGCTACAGTCGTGGCGACGATGTGCTGCGCTTCGCCGACGTGATCGTCAACAAATTTGCCGAACCGGTCGAAGAAGCGGCGCACATCGCGCAAATCGCCTTTGACATGCCCGCTCAGCACGCTGATTCAACCGCTCAAACAGAGGAATCACAGATATTATGACCATTGTCGGCATCGACCTGGGTACGACGTTTTCGGCGGTAAGCATCGTCCGCGACGGCCAGCCTATCATGTTGCCCGTTGGGAGCGATCGGATCATGCCGTCTGTGGTGGGTGTGTCGCCGGAAGGTCAGTGGTTGGTCGGGCGTCCGGCGCTCAATCAATGGACGCTGCACCCTGAATCGACCGTGCGCTCGATCAAACGAAAAATGGGCACGGGCGAACAGACGCTGCTCAACGGGCAGTCATTCTCGCCGCCGCAAATTTCCGCGTTGATCTTGCAGGCGCTCAAAGCTGCCGCCGAATCCGCGCTCGGTGAACCCGTCACGCAGGCCGTGATCACCGTGCCTGCCTATTTTTCGGATGCGCAGCGGCAGGCCACTCGTGACGCGGGCGCTATCGCCGGACTGGAAGTGATGCGTATCATCAACGAGCCAACGGCGGCGGCATTGGCCTATGGGCTGGAGCGTAACTTGGAACAGGTCGCGCTCGTGTATGACCTCGGTGGCGGCACTTTCGACGTGTCGCTGGTCGAACTGGTGGCGGGCGTGGTCGATGTCAAAGCCAGTCATGGCAACACGCAACTGGGCGGCGACGATTTCGATGAGCGGTTGGCACGTTGGCTGGCAGAGCAGTTCGAGGCGCAACACAGCGTCGATCTGCGCACCGAGCCGCGTGTCATGGCACGGATACGGCGCGCTGCTGAACAGGCGAAGATCGCGCTCTCGACTGAGCCGTTCACCTGGGTCCGCGAAGAGTATTTGATCCAGCAGCGCGGCGTGCCCCTGCACATGGAGATCGAGGTCAGCCGCCCGCAGTTCGTCAGCCTGATCGATGATCTGCTGCAAACGACGTTGGTTTCAGTGGAGCGGGTTTTGGCCGACAGCGGCATCGATCAGCCCGATCACGTTTTGTTGGTTGGCGGCAGCACTTATATCCCGGCAGTCTGGGATTTGGTGGCCGAGCGCACGGGCTTGATGCCGCGCCAGGATGTCAACCCGTCGGAGGCGGTCGCGTTGGGGGCGGGTATTCAGGGCGCGATCATCGCCGGTGATCCGATCGACGCAATTCTGGTCGATGTGACGCCGTTCTCGTTGGGCATCTCGGTGGCTGATTTTCTGCCGATGGGACAGGTCGTGAGTGATCGCTTCAAGCCGCTGATCCATCGCAACACGACGATCCCGACCACCCAGCGCGAGGTATTCAGCGCCCTGACTCCCGATCAGCACAAAGCGCAGATCGAAGTCTATCAGGGTGAGAGCCTGATCGCGTCGCAGAATACGCTGCTGGGCGAGTTCATGTTTGAGAATATGAAACCCGAAAAGCCGGGGCAGCTTGCGCGTGTCACCGTCGAATTCGACATTGATGTCAACGGTATTTTGTCGGTCAACGTGATCGATCGGGGCAGCGGCAAAACTGATGGCATCACGGTGAAAGCATCGCGCCAACGGCTGAGTCAGGCCGAGATTCAATCAGCGCAGCTTGAACTGCCCGATGATTTCCTAAGCATCAACCCGGCTTTGCCACGTGAATTGGTCGGTGAGGCCGAAGCCGCATTGGCGCGGGCGGATGCGCTCGAAGATCAAGAGGATAACGACACGCTGGCCGAGGCGACACTCGACATCGAAGAGGCGCTCGAAGGTGACGACGAAGACGCGCTGCGTGCCGCGATCGAAGTGCTGACTGATCTGCTGTTCGATCTGGATGAGGATTGAGGATGGCTGGTTATGGGTGAGTCATTTGTCAAGTCGGTGGCGGCGTGGCAGAGCTTCTATGCGTTGGCAGGGGCAGCCAGTGCCACCCGTCACATCTACGCTCGATGGTGCGACGTGAAATAGTCTGATTCACGACACATCCGTCTTCAACACGATCGGATGTGCGCCGCGCCACAAAAACGCCAATCCACCCACTGCCGCCTGTACCAGCACAATGAACCGCACCAGGATCGCAAACGCCGCGCCCACCGCCGCCGGTACGCCCAACAAGCCCAGGAAGAACACGTATACGCCTTCGCGCACACCCAGCCCATTCAGCGAGATCGGGATCACGTCGATCGCGGTGGCGATGGCGATCACTGCACCGAACGCCGCTACAGGCACGGTATAGCCGAACGCCGCGATCAGCGCATACAGCGAAGCGATCGTCAAAATCAGCGTGACGACCGATTGCACCATCAGATCGAACAACAAGCGGCGCTGCGTCCGATAGCCGCGAAAATCCTCATAAACGCCGATGATCTTTGCCCAGATCGCGCTGAGTCGCCCCGTCCCGAAAATCCGCCCGAAGCGGGTCAGCAGCGCACCCGTGAAATCTTGCCACAGCAGAAAAATACCGAGCAGCGCGCCAAGCGTCAGCGCGTGGATCATCAGCGTGATCTGGATCGGCAGTGTCGGCTGTGTCAGCGCCATCAGGCTGCCACCCGCGAACAACGCCAACATACCGCTGCCCCGTTCGAGGATCACGGCGGTCACGGCCTCGGTGCCGCGTCCCGTATCACGCGCCGATTCGTAAGCCCGCACCGCATCGCCGCCCATGCCCGACGGCAAAAAGTTATTGAAGAACATGCTGATAAAATAACTGAACAGCAAATAACGCGCAGGCATCACGATTCCGCGCCAACGCAGCACGATCCCCCAGCGCCACGCTTTCGAGGCGACGCTGGCGATCGATAGGATCAGGCTGAGCAGCACCAGCGGGAGGCTAACATGCGAGAGCGCGCGGAAAAAGTCCGGCTGCAAAAAGGTGGGCAGAAGCAGCGCCAGCAGCACGACCGCCATGAGGATGCGCACGTAGCGTACCCAGCCACGTTTGGGCGTTTCGGTTGAATGCACAATTCGTCTTTCATTGGGTGGATGCGATTGGCTGCCCAGATAATACGGGCGACCAAATGGATTCACCTGTATTATGACACGCTTTCATAAAATACCTGCCCTCTACACCCCATGTGCCCAGGGCACATGTAAAGTCCAGAAAATGTCTCAAAGTACCCACCCCCGCCCCTCCCCGTCACTACAGCGAGGGGGCGTCAAACCACACCGCTCCGCCAAAGATCGAGACCGAGTCGAGTCTTGCACCCCTCTCTGTGAGGACGGAGAGGGGCTGGGGGTGAGGTTCCTCGACTTTGCACGTGCACTGGTCCCATGTGCCCTGGACTATGCAAACGCTTTTCCCACGATTTCCAAAACTGCGCTAAACTAGTCACCCAAAATGCGACTCAGATATTGACCGGGTTTATCAACCTGAATCGACTCAAAATGGGCTTGTGAATATCTGAACTTTACGCTACATTTATAGTTAGGTTCAGTCGGCTCGCTCCTTCCACGCAATTAAACGGGGACACTTATCGCTGTGAACGGAAGAACACTCTTACGGCTCATCCTGGTCAGCATTGGCTTGCTGCTGGCGGGCTTGTTCGTCGGCGCGACCAACCAGTTTATGCCCACCGCCGCGTCCGCCGAAGCGCAGCCCATTGACGCTTTGTTCAACTTTATGTTGGTCATCGCCACGATCATCTTCTTGATCGTCGAAGGCGCGCTCCTCTATTCGATCATCCGTTTCCGCAAAAAGCCCGGCGATGAGACCGACGGCCCGCCCATTCATGGCAATACCGCGCTCGAACTCGTCTGGACGGCTATCCCGGCGGTGATCGTGCTGGGCTTATCGCTGTACAGCTTCCAGGTCTTTGCCGATATGCAAAACGACAAAGATGGCACGCTGGTGCTGCACGTCAAAGGTCAGCAGTTCGTCTGGTCGTTCGATTATCCGCACGATCCGAACGTCAAACTCCTGTCCAGTTCCGAATTGCATCTACCGATCAACGTGCCGATCCGCATGGAGATCGAATCCGCTGACGTGATGCACGGCTTCTGGGTTCCCGAATTCCGTATCAAGCAGGATGCTGTTCCGGGGCGCATCACCGAAGCGCGCTTCACGCCCACGCTGCTGGGCGAATATAACGTCGTGTGCTCTGAACTATGCGGCAGTGGTCACGGTCTGATGCACAACAAGGTTGTTGTCCAGAGTCAAGCTGATTATGACAAGTTTGTGACTTCGTTGATAGAGCCTGAAGCGCAGCAACCAGCCCCTGGAGAGCATAACGCGGCATGGGGCAAGCATCTTATTCTTTCGAACGAGTACGGCTGCGGCGGTTGCCACTATCTGCCCGATGCGGGCATCGCCGGACAAGTCGGCCCAACCTGGGTCGCCCTTGCCGATCGCGCTGCGGGGCGCGTCGCGGACGAAGATGCCAAGACGTACCTCGTTAACTCGATTTTGTACCCGAACAAGTATGTCGTCAGCGGCTATCCGGCCAACGTCATGCCGCAGAACTTCGGGCAGCGCATGAGCGACACGGACTTGAATAGCATTGTCGATTATTTGCTACAACAAACGGCGAATCCAACGGCAAACGGCACACCCGCCGCCAAATCGCCGTGATTACGCCATCGCACGGAAGTAAGAGGGAGTCAAAGGGTTAAATGGCTACAACAACAGTTCCTGCCGTCCCACTGACCTCCGCCGCGCTTCATCAGCGGCGGCAGTGGATCAAATATTTTACCTGGAGCCTTGATCACAAGGTGATCGGCATCCAATATCTGGTCACGGCGTTTACGTTTTTCTTGATCGGCGGCATCCTGGCGATGCTCATCCGCGTCAATTTGCTGACGCCGGATAGCGGCCTGTTCATCGACACCGCCACCTATAACGCCGTGTTCAGTATGCACGGCACGATCATGATCTTCTTGTTCGTGATTCCTGTGTTCGTCGGTTTCGGCAACTACTTTGTGCCGCTCATGATCGGCGCGAAGGATATGGCCTTCCCCTGGCTCAACGCCTTCGCCTTTTGGCTGATCCCACCCGCCGGGCTGCTGCTGTTGGCGGGCTGGATCGTTGGTCCGCCGGGTGCTGGCTGGACGGCCTATTTCCCGCTCAGCGGTCCCGTCTATAGCCACGCCGACGGCCAAACGTTGTGGGCACTCGCGCTGCATTTGCTCGGTATTTCGTCGATCATGGGCGCGATGAACTTCCTGGTCACGGTCAAAAATCTGCGCGTGCCGAGCATGACGTGGTTTAGGCTGCCGCTGTTCGTATGGGCCATGATGGCGACCGCGATCATCGTGCTCCTCGCGACGCCTTTCCTATCCGGCGCGCTCACGCTGATGCTGTTCGATCGGCTGGCGGGCACGAACATCTTCAACCCAGCAACGGGCGGCGATCCGCTGCTGTGGCCGAACGTGTTTTGGTTCTATTCGCACCCTGCCGTCTATATCATGGTGCTGCCCGGCATGGGGATGCTCTCGGAAGTGCTCCCCGTCTTCTCTCGCAAGCCCGTCTTTGGCTACCGTGCCATCGCCTTTTCAAGCATGGGCATCGCCGTACTAGGCTTCGTGGTCTGGGGACATCACATGTTCACCACGCTCGCGCCCTGGACGCGCATCCCGTTCATGGTCACGTCAATGATCATTGCCGTACCGACGGGCATCAAAATATTTGGCTGGGTGGGCACGGTTTGGCGTGGCAAGATTCGCTTCACCGCCTCGATGATGTTCGCCCTCGGCTTTTTGTCCCTGTTCGTTATTGGCGGCATCACGGGCGTGATCTTGGCATCTGTCCCGGTTGACCTGCAAGCGCACGGCACCTACTTCGTGGTCGCGCACCTGCACTTCGTGTTATTCGGCGGCAGCGTGTTCGCCATCATGGCGGGTGCCTACTACTGGTTCCCGAAGATCACCGGACGCTTCCTCAATGAGCGGCTCGGCAAGGTCCATTTCTGGTTGACCTACGTCGGCTTCTTGCTGTCGTTCCTGCCAATGCACATCTCTGGCTTGTATGGAATGCCGCGCCGCGTGGCCGTCTACGATCCGAAATTTCAGGCCATCAACATCCTGACTAGCTTCGGCGCGTTCATCCTGGGTATCGGCCAACTACCGTTCTTCATCAACGCGGCGGTATCGGCGGTGTCCGGCGAAGTCGCACCCCCGAATCCCTGGAATGCGCTCGGCCTGGAATGGACGACCTCCTCGCCGCCGCCAGAGCACAACTGCGATGGCGATCCGGTGGCTGCGCCCGATCCGTATGGCTACGGCACACCGATGGCCGTCGCCTATCTGGCCGGGGAGCGCAACATGGACGTGCTGCTCGCGTCGGGTGGTCATGCCGCCCCGCACTTCGCCGAACAACCTGCAGGCGGTGATCGGTAAACCTCACCCCCCAACCCCCTCTCCGTAACACAGCGAGGGGGAGTCGTTTGGCTGCGATATACAGCTTGACGATTGAATACGGGAAAATGTAAATATCGCAAAATAATCACCCTATCAAATCCCCCTCTCCGTGATGACGGAGGGGGTGGGGGTGAGGTAAACAGGTAAGCGTATCATGACGACGAAAAATCTGAATCTCCTAATGGATAAAGCCGCCCAGCAGCTCAACAACAATCGGCTGCTGTTGACCTTGTTCCTGATCGCCGAAGGGATGCTGTTCGGAAGCCTCGTCTTCTCGAACTTTGCGGTACGTTCGGCACAGGGCGACTGGCCGCCGCCGGGCGTCGATCGCATGGATATGTTTGCGCCGATTCTGTTCATGGTCATTTTGCTGGTGAGCAGCTTCACCGCCATCCAATCGATCGCGGCGCTCAAACGTGGCGATCGGCGCAACCTGACGGTGTTCCTGGGCGCGACGGTGGTGCTCGGACTCGGCTACGCCATCGGCATGATCAACCTGATCTTGCACCTGAAGTTTACGGGTGTTTACAGCGGCATGTTCGTCGCCATGTGGGGGATGCACCTTGCCCACGCGGTTGCCGGGCTGCTGTTTTTGGGATATGTTTTGGTGCGCGTCGGTCAGGGCAAATATACTGCCGATGCATACTGGCCGTTGGAGGCTGCGACAAACTTTTGGCATTTCCTCGACATCGTGTGGATTGCGCTGTTCGTCGTCCTATATCTGGTCTAATGGTCATTGTCCCCTCGCCGTGAGTATGGAGAGGGTGTTGGGGGTGAGGTAAACGTGAAAGCTGTCATTTTACGATCGGTCGCAGCCGGAACGGGCGCGATGATCGGGATCGTCCTGAGCGGGACGCTGCTAATCGTGATCGCGGTCTTGCAAAGCCTAAAGCTGATCGGCTATCCAGTATGGCCGGGCGATCAGGCCAACCTATTTGTTTTCTTCGCCGCCCTGATTGGGGTGGTCTGGGGACTGGGCACCTTCCGCGCCAAGCCGAGCGTTTTGCGCGCCATTGGCGGCGGCTTGTTTGTGTTCGCGGCGATCAATTTGCTAGTGATGTTCTTGCGCTGGCTGCTCAGCTTCGCCGATCCCTGGTCAACCGGCACGAATCTATTCGTCAGCGGCTTTCTAATGGCCTTCGGCGTCCTGTGGGGCATGGGCGGCGCATGGCCTGATTATCAGACCGTCGAACTGGCAACGGCTGCTGAGGAACGCGCTGAGCACGAACCGCCCGCTCCCCGCACCGAGCCGCTCACTGGCTTCGACGTGGAAATGGTCGCGGAAAAGCAACTGGATCTGCTCAAGGAGCGCATCCTGCCGATTGTGCGCCCGGCACTTCCCTGGTTGGCGAGCGCGTTCGGCATCGTACTGCTAGTGATCCTGGCCGTGATGGCCGTCGGCTCTCTAACTAGTCTGAATCACGGGGGGCATACTCAGACGAACATTGAGAGTGCCTCGGCCACGACGCCCGTGGGTTACGTCGATGGTTTGACAGCTTTCGGGCAGCCCGTCAGCAAAGCGGCCTTTTTCATTCTGTTGGCCGTACTCCTATTGGGCGGCATCGGCTCAATGGGGCTGGGTTTGGCGCTGGCGATGAATGCGCTCAGTACGCAGGTGGCGGCGGCCAAAAAGATGTCCCCGGAACCGCTTGATTTCAGCGAGACGGCCAAAAGTCACGGCCCATTGACCCGCGCTGGACGTTTCGCCGGGCGGCTGGTCAAGTTTTTCCGGGATTGGGGCGCGGATATTACGCACGGCGCACGGGGCGCACTCAGCCGCTAACGGCCGTGACGCTATCTTGATCGATTTTGATTGATCATCGCTGTCGCTTGGTTGCTTACCGACACCCCCTCGCTGTGGTTACGGAGAGGGGGACGGGGGGTGAGGTCAACGGCGCAATCACACCTAAACGAGGAATCTTTTTATGGCTCAAGAAGCACTTCACGATACCAATCTCGTTGCGCCCGTCGCGGGGACGATCCCGCACGAGGCAGCACATTCTGCCCACGCGAGCGGCGTTGATCATGCGGCGATCGGCGTCGATAACCGCAAAACCGGCATCTGGCTATTCCTGGTCTCAGAGGTGATGTTTTTCACCGTCCTGATCGCCGCGAACATGTTGGCACGTTGGCGCAACCCCGAACCGCACGAAATCCTGAACATCCCGCTGACCGCCGTCAACACCTTCGTTCTGTTGACGAGCAGCTTCACAGTCGTGCGCGCCTTCTCGGCACTCCAAAAGAACAATCGCACTTCGTTTCTGCGCAACTTGTTCCTGTCGATGATCCTGGGCATAACGTTTGTGAGCATCCAGGCCATCGAGTACCACAATTTGAGCACCGAAGGCTTGACTCTGAGCGCTAACTTATTCGGCAGCACGTTTTTCGCGCTGACGGGCTTTCACGGCACTCACGTCATCATCGGCATCATTTGGCTGACCCGCACGTTCATCAAAGGATTCAACGGCGGCTTTTCGCCTACGGATACCTGGGGTGTCGAACTGGCCGGGTTGTACTGGCACTTCGTGGACATCGTGTGGATTCTGCTGTTCGTGATCGTCTACCTGATCTGAATCGTTCGCGTATTCAAAAGTGGTCGTGAAACCATTGCCAACCGACGCCCCCTCGCGGTGATGACGGAGAGAGGGTTGGGGGGTGAGGTCAATAACCCAACTAACACGAGGCTTCTTATGCAAACATCGTCAACCGAACATCAAACCGCTCCCACGCCCGTCGTCCATGACGTACACACGGAACACGCGGATCATGATTTCACCTACTTGATCGTCTTCGTCGCGCTGGCCGCTCTGACCGGGCTGGAACTATTGGCGACCTACGTCCCCGCCATTAAAATCCCGCTGTTAATCGGCTTTGCGGCGGCCAAAGCGATGTTGGTGGTGGCGTTCTATATGCACCTCCGCTGGGAAAAGCGCATCCTGCCAATGATCTTCGCCGCACCGGTGATCATCGGTATCCTGGTGGCGTTGGCGCTCCAACAATTGGTCATGCGCTAAACAGACTCGCCCTTAGATCCCTCAACCCCTTCCCCATATAGGGTGAAAGGGGCACAACTCTGCCCTGCCCCCTCCGACGATAGGCGAGGGGCGTGGACATTCGATTGTCATTAAGAAAAAGCGTGCCCCGCTCGATATATCTGTGCAAGACGAACCATTGTTTTTGGGGAATCCATGGTGGGGCGACGTCATTGGACATGCCATATTTTGGATCACTGCTTCGGTTGCTTTGGTCATTTCATTGGTCGGAGTGAAAGTGTTATTTGACATCCTATTTAGGTGGTAATGTTCAACCCCTTGATCGTAAAAGCGCGCGGGGTGCTGTACAATTTCGCCTCGCATAGTCAAGTAACGGCGAGGGCATCCCGGATGCGAGCGAACACCCAACAACGGGATGGACACCATAGTCTGCGCCGCTTCATTCCGCTGATCCCATTGGTGATGCTGGCATTGGCGATGTTCGCTTGCGAGGACAATCCTCCTCCACAAATACCGCCCCGTGCCGTGGGAGTTGTTGCAGATGCCAAAATCGCTGGCAAAGCCTATGCGCTTGTTGACGATACCCACTTCTTAGATTTGTATCCGTATCCATATCAGCAACCAAAAGATGTGCCGCACTCTATTTATGAAACCGTAAATTATGGTGAAAGTTGGCAACGCTCAAATCTGAAAACGCTCCCTTTTCCATCTATACCAGCATTCAAAGCCACAATGATTGGCGATAATCTGTTTGTCGATGGTAAACAAATTTGGTCGATGCCCCGTGCCATCTTTCGGAGTTTATTCTATCGAGATCGTTATTACTTTCTGGATTATTTGCCCCCTGGTCAATTATCCGCAGATAGTATTGTGAGTGTCGATGTCTCACCAGCCGCGCCTGACGTGATTTACGCGGCGATGGGCACTGAAGGCGTATTAGTTGGCCCGAACCCTGGTAAGTCGGGTAGCCATCCACGCCCCTAGACGCTAACCTATCAAGGGATTGATAAGATCAGGCCGGTTTATCCTCTGCTGGCTTTTCATAATCTCGGCGACATCGTTTCCATAATTCTTTGGTTATTGCTTTTGCCGCCGTTGCCTCTGATACATAGCTGGCTGCTGGCGCAAGTATGGCGCTATATGTACCCGCTTGACGAAATGCGCAACGTTTATGGGGTTGCCGGTTTAACCAGTGCAATGCTCATTATTCCCGCATCGCTTATTTTTGCGTCTTGGCTGAACGACCTTCGCACTGATTTTTATACGATGGTCGCATTTTTTTGCGTAATTAATATTGCGATCAGCGTCGGTGTGGCGATTTGGTTGGGACGACGACGCCAATTCACGGATGCTTTTGTACGGCCTTCTGCGCTGGCGACGGGGCTAGTTGCATTGATCGTGCCGCTTGGATTTCTGCTGGATAAATCGATACACCCTTCAACTGGACTTTGTCCATATCAAGCGGCATAACACAGGGTATCCAATAAGCCGTGAACAAGCGTTTCAGGAAATACAAGAAGTGCGGTTTGGGAAGGTGAGTTGAGAAATTTGATATTCAACCACAAATACTGTCGGACG
>JBBRMW010000021.1:0-36919 GCA_038230635.1 Aggregatilineales bacterium
GCGACCCGCACCCAACAGGTTCGGCAGCGTCAACGCTAACGTGACATTGATCACCGCCGCCAACAGTGCCACGAACAGCGGCGTCACCATATCCTTGTCGGCATAAAAGCTGCGTGCCACCACCTCGACCGCACTGTGGACGATCAACCCGAATGCGAACGCCTGCAACACGCTGTAAATCGCATCCGCGCCCGCCGCACTGAATGCGCCGCCTTGCAGCAATCCGATCAATGGACGCCCGACAAGTACCATCAAAAACGCGGCGGGAATCGTGCCGATCAAGATGAAGCGCAGCGCACCGTTCATGGCCGCCCGCTTGCCATCTCGATCGCCCGCCGCACTGAGCGCCGCCAATGTCGGGAAAATCACGACGCCCATGGCAGTCCCGATCAGCGTTTCGGGAAGCTGCATCAAACCCCACCCCCAGCTATAGGCCGATGCCGCGCCCGCGCCCAGATTCGAGGCGAGGCTGATCGCCACCGTCAGATTGATGTTGATCAAACCCAGCCCGATCGCGCGCGGGATCATCAGTCGCAGCACCGTTCGCAGATCACGGTCGCGTAGATCGAGGCGCGGTCGCCAGCGCATTTTATAAGCGATCAAGCCCGGCACCTGGATCAGCAAATGCGCCGCCGCGCCGATCACCGCGCCATAGGCGATGCCGTACACGCCGAAGCGCCGCGCCAATACCGCCGCCCCAAATAATACGCCCAGATCGTATAAGATCGGCGCGAGCGCAGGCAGCAGAAAATGTTGATGGCTCTGCAACACGCCGATCGACAGGCCGCTGATCGAAAAAATCAACAGACTCACCAGCAGAATCCGCATCAGGCCGACGGTCTGGGCAGCGCTGTCGGGCGAGAATCCGGGCGCGACGACGTTGGTCACCAGCCAGGGCGCGGCGAAAAAGATCACGACGCTGAGCACCAGCGCCACCAAAAAGACCGCGTTCATGACATTCGCGGCCAATCGCCACGCCGCCACCTTGTCGTCGCCGCGATTGAGCAGGCCGCCAAAGACCGGGATAAACGCATAGGACAGCGCGCCACCCGCGATCAGGTTGAAGACTTGTTCGGGCACTTGATTCGCGGCGACGAACGTATCCCAATCCGCGCCAATGCCAAAACGCTGCACGATGATCAGCTTTTGCAGCAGGCTGATCGCTTTGGCGACGGACAGCAGCAGCATCACGATCGCCGTCGAGCGGGCAATGCGGGCAACCGTCGGCGCGATCCGTTTGGCAGGTACAGCGGGCGAGTCGAGCGCGCTCACAAGCCACCAACCTCCGGGATGGCCGGATCGAAGTTGCCATTTTTGACGCGCGCCAACGCATCGGCGGCGGGCGCAAAACCCGGATTGAACTTGATCACGTCGCCAAAATCCTTGATCGCCGCGTCGGAGTTTCCCGTCGCCGCCTCGACCATGCCGCGCCAGAACCACGTTTCTTCGACAAAGGGCGTCGTGCCGAGCGTCGCACCCGCCAATGCCAGCACTTCCGTATAGTTGCCGGAATTGTAATAGGCAGCGTAGGGCGTAAACTGGTACCACAGCATCCGGTAGTCCCAGCCGATATCCGTGTTACGCGACTGATCGAAGGCCACCGTCGCGTCTTTATAATTGCCGAGCATGGTCAGGCTGCTGCCGATATTAAACCAAGCAAACTTGTTGTTGGGATGTGCTTGGGCTTCGTCTTTGGCGACGGCAAGAGCATGGTTTTTGTTGTAGGTCGGATCGGCATCCGCGCCGAGCAAAGCGGCCAATTCGGCATCCCGTTCGTGCGGATACACGACGATGTAACGGCGATTGAACTCCCGCCAGCGGGTGTCGATGTCATCGTAAGTTTCGCGCTGGCCGAGGCCATCTGAGCCAAAACCCAGGTTGGTATCGCCACCGAACAGGATACCCAGATTGTCGTCGTAGCCGAGCACGGTCAGGTAGTGACCCGCCCAGCCTTCGCCCGCCACGATATAACCCGTCTCTATGATCACCGCGAACTTGGCCGACACCAGCCGCTTGATCAAATGCAGATCGCCCGCGACACGGCTGATCGCCTTGACGCCCGTGTGATCGTTGACGAAGCGCGTGATCTCCCAGGGCGAGACGTTGCGATCCTCGTGGCTGGGATGGAGCGCCGTCACCGAATCGGCTTCAGTGCCGCTCCAGCCATAATATTGCAGCGCCTGCGTCGTATTGGCCGGGCCGCAGTCGTTCCAACCCTGCGGAACGCGCTTGAAACCGGACAAATGCACGACCGCATCGATCGGCGCTTCGGTGGCGGTCGCCGGGATCGTGGTGGGCGGCGGCTCGGTGGGCAGCGCGGTCGGGCTAGGGAACGGCGTGGCGGTCGGCGGCGGCGCTTGGCTGTTACTGTTATTTGCCAAAACCGGGGTGGCCGTCACCAGCACCGACGTCATCACAACGGGTGGCAGCGTCGCAGGCCGCGTGGGCGGGACGACGCTCGGTGTGGCCGTCGGATTCAGGGCGATCAGTAGCGCCATCGCCGCAGTGTTGTTGGCACTCGGCGCCGTCGGCAGCGTATCGCTGGCATAGGCGCGGGTGGGCAAAAACGACGCCATAAACGGCGCATGTTTGACGACTTCGTACTGTTGTTCCGGCAGCAAACTGCGAAACACAATCGGCATCAAAATCAGAAAGACCATGACAACGCCAGTAAACAATAACATTCCGACACCAGCGCAACCCAGGGTCCACTTCAACAAGTTGGGGCCGCGCGCGGTTTCAGGTGCGGCGGGCTGCGAGCGCATGTCAACGGTTTCAGACATGGGGCTTACGTCTCCAGAAACTACATAGCCGCGCTATGATACACGGTCTGCGCGGGTCTGTCCAACCCAAGCTCTCACAGGGGTGCATTCAGGGATGGGGGCGAGTCGTTCCGAACGGCTTGCCCCTGGCGATGCACGTTCGAGACGGACGAGGCAGGCCTCGTCCCCACCCTAGACGCCGTTTCTGTAGGGACGACGGCTTGCCGCGTCCGCCAGGCTATGGCTTTTAGCCAAAGCGCATCCCTCGCCCCTGATTCTGAATGCCCCCCCTTTTTCCGCAGGTGAAGGGGGTTGGGGGTGAGGTGAATCCGCGAACTTTACTTGGTTTCACCGTCAGGTGAGTATTCCCGTCCCCGTCAGGCGGCGCACAAACTTTGTAAACTCCACCGTCGCAATCGGTTTGTGCATGATGTAATCGGCGGTATCTTGGAGTTCGGTGGTCACCCAGTGCGGGTTAGCGGTCAAAATAATCACGTTTTTGGGCCGATTAGTTGCGTGCGTACCCAACCAGCGCATCACGCCGGGACCATCTACAATCGGCATTTGCATGTCGAGCAGCAGCAGGAAGAAAGCTTGCTGCTCCAACACGTCAATCGCTTGCTGCCCATTGACGGCTTCGATCACGGATATGCCGGACTTTTCCAGGATCATCCGACAAATATTGCGGTTGTCGTCATTGTCATCGGCGATGAGTGCGACGGGTAGATCAGTCACGATAGTTTGCTCCAGTTCTGTTCAATTAGACGCCAATCTGCGTGGCGATTTTTTCCCAGGCCAGCGTTTGAAGGATGCGCACCAGCGGACGCAGGCAGTACAACGATTTGCCGATCCACAGCGGCGTATAATCGGGTTCGCGCGCCAACACATCCTGCGCATGGAGCAAGCTGGTTTGGATTTCATCGTGCAACGCATCCTGCCTCTCATTCAGCTTGAGAAGCGCCAACGCGGCATAGGCGGTTTCTTCTGTGGTCGTTTGCACGAAACCCCAACCGCCGTCCGTCCGCTGGGTGGCAAGCAGCAGATACAGGGCGCGCATCGCCAAACGCTGGGCGGTCGGGTGCGGAATATCGATCATCAGGCGGCCAATCTCGCCGATCACATAAAACGGTGAGATATGCCATTTGCACAGCCACCGATCGAAAGACCCGTCCAACTCGTGTTGCAGCCATTTCCAGACCGACTCGGCATTGGGGTCGTCCGGCCATGCCGCCAACAGGTGAACATTGGTCGAGACCGAGGCATTGCGCTCGAACAGGAACGTCCGATAGACGCTCCCATCGAACATGAGCGGCGCGACTTGTTGCAACGCCTGCTTCCGATCGGCTTGCGGCCAGTTTACACCGATCATCGCTACCGAGCCGGTATCGAGTTCAGGCGTAATGAGATCACCGGCGGCACCAATGCGGGCGGTTTCCGAAAGGGCGCGGCGCAGGGCATCTGCTTCGGGCAGCGTTTCGAGGATCGAGTCGTCAAGCTCGGCATACATCAGCGCCCAGGCATTCAGAAAATTGGGCAGCCGATCGAATACGCCGATAGTCCGCTCATACGGGTTTAACTGCGCGACATAATTGACCAGGGTGCATGGGGGCTGCTGTGCCTGTTCCAAAAAGTTCAACAGGGTCATGGCCGAGGCACTGGCCGATTGGGAAATCGAGCCGTCATCGAAGCCAAACGCCGCGACAAAGCGATCCAACTCGACAGGCAGACCATACAGACATTCCGCCGCAAAACCTGCGATCGAGTATGCTGGATCGAAGAAGTGCTCCCAGAGGACGAGTTTCTGCCACTTGCCGGCCTCACCTTGTGCCGCCGATTGAACCGCCGGGCTGTGTGACATGCTGAACCCGAAATGCTGCGCCGAATACCGATCGAGTGCGGCAACTAGCCCACCAAAAGTAATGGTTTCGGTGTGCGTCGTGGTGTTGCGGTTGGCGCTAAGCGCAGCCAGGATGCCGTCCGAGAGGTCGGTCAGACCACCGAGTCGCAGGGTCAGCGCCGTCGCATACGATGAGATATACGTGTCTTGCCACGACAACTGGGCGGTGATCTGGGCGTTTACGTAGTTTTCTTGCAACCAGTCGAGGCACGCGGCCTGCTGCGGCCCCGGCACGAGTCCGGCGATCGCAATCGAATACTGGCACTGCGAAAGTTGATCGGGTGCGCGCAGTTCCGCGACCAGTGTTTCAAGCACCGCCGTTCTCATCCGTTGTCCCCCGCTATCTGCTCAGAATCGTGCTTTACCCAGCGCGGAACAGTCACCATGAAGGTACTGCCGACGCCGAATTCGCTTTGGACGCTGATCTGTCCACCCAAGATGCCCACCAAGCCTTTGGTAATGGCGAGGCCGAGTCCGGTCCCGCCGTGTGCGCGTTTGTCGGAATCATCGACTTGCCGAAATTTCTCGAAGATATAGCGCTCGGCACCCGGTTTCAGCCCGATCCCGGTATCCGTCACGGCGATCGTGAGGTTTTGATAGTCTGGCGCAGCCAAGCGCACCGTGACCGAGCCGCTGGCAGTAAACTTGACCGCGTTACCGATCAAGTTGGTCACGACCTGATTGATTTTGAAGGTGTCCCAATCGGCGGTCGTGGGGACGGTTGGCTCGATTTCCAGCGAAAAGACCAACGCCTTACCCTGCGCCAAGCCTAGCTGATTTTCGACGATCTCGCGTACCACCTGCTGCGGATTGATCGTACTCACGTTGAGGCTTGCCATGCCCGCTTCGATCTTTGCCAAGTCCAGCAGGTCATCCACCAATATGCGCAGATTACGTGCGTTATTCAGGATTTTTGGATTGAACTCGACCTGTTTTTCGAGGGCTTCGGCTGGTTCAAAAATACCGGAGAGGATCAATTCGGTATAGCCGATGATGGCGTTGAGCGGGGTCCGCAGTTCGTGGCTGACATTGGAAAGGAACTGCATCTTCTGCCGATCGGCTTCTTCGGCGCGTGCCTGTGCGCGTTCCGCCGCTTCCAAGCGCGAGTCGAACTCCAGCCGGAAGATATAAAGTCCGATCGTTTCGACGGTCAGTGCGGCGGCGGCATCGATTAACACCCCGAAAGCCGGATCGCCGAGGCGCTGTGCTTGAAGGCTGAGGATCGGCGTCAGCGTCGCCAGCGTCCCCACGAGCAGCAGCCACAAATAATTGCGCGGCAGCACGAGTGTGCTGAACAGGAACACGATCATAAACAGAGGAAAGCTGACGCGAGCCGCGTAACCAGCCAGCCACAAGAAGATAAACGCATCGATCAACAAGGTCAGCACAACCAACCAGGAGGCCAGTGCAAGCTGCTTGAGGTGAATCGCCAACATCGACGAAGCCATGCCGAAGAAGCTGATGGCGGTCAGCACGGGCAGCAGCGACGCGCCCTGCGTGACCTGTGCGGGCAAGAGCGCGAGCAGCCCCGCCGCGAGCACCATGATCAGTGAGATCGCGCGGATCGTCCGTTCGCGGAAGCGGGTTGCTGGGTTGTCCAGGTGCGCATCAAACCATGCCAGCAGCCGTATCCGCGCGGGACGATCGGGCCGCTTGCTCGGTTTGCTCGTCGTGGCGGATCGAGCATCCGATGAAGCAATCATGTTGTCTATAAGACCTCAGAGATGATGGGAGATGGGAGAACGCGAGATGATTTATCTAGCGTACCACAGCCCCGGCCCGATGAGGCGTCCCAAACCTATAACGTTTTCGCCTTGCGTCGCATAGTAATCGCTTATTTCAGCGAGCAGTTCGGGTGTGTAAGCAACGTTGTCTTCCGGGCTGACGTTTCGCAAAAAGAGATGATCGTACAGAATCTGCCGCAGCATCGTTTCCGTCAGATCAAAGGTCAAGCCCGTCGCAAAATAGAGATCCGTGGTGCCCTCGTCCAGGACGAAGGGGAGGACGCGCCCCACCCGCATCCAGCCGCCCCCGAAGTGAATGTCGATCCGCCCTGGCCCATGCGGGAAACACGCCAGTCGGATTTCTTCCTGGGTGGGGACGCGCTTCAAAGTCGCCTGCAAGGTGATCGCGCGGCGCAGATATTCGTTCTGGAAAATGTCGGCGGTGTAGCCAAACAACAGCAAGCGCGATCCACGGGATTCTAAAGCCGCCATATCCGCATCGACTTGCATCAACCCTTCGCGGATCGGTTCGGCGGCGGGGGCAATATCATAGTCGCCGTATAGTCGCACCTGCACATCCCACTGGCGGTAGAAGCTCAAATAGGGTTCGGTGAGCAGCCAGCGCCGTGTGCCGTCCAAATAGAACTGCAACATCTGATCGCCGCGCGAAAAGTTGAGCGAATACAGGCTGGGTGTCAGGATGGTCTGGACGCCGAATCGATAGAGCAGATCGAAACTGTTCCGATAAATTTCGGCGGTGTGCTGCTGAAAGGCGGGAAAGTTCGTGATCTGCCCCGCTTCTTCAGGGTGACGCATCAAATAGTGCCGCCGTGTGCCGTCGGAAGTGAACATGACCGCCACCCGGTGCGGCCAAACTTGCTGCGCAATGGATTCGGCGGGAAGCGCCATCCATTCCTCGAACGCGGGGATCGTCTGCATTCTGTCCTATCCTGTTCAATTAGGCGTGATCGTATCATGCCGTCTGCGTCGGGCGTATTTCAAAATTGTTCCAGTGTGTACCCAACCGATGGCGATAAAATGGTTTTGTAGGTACGACGGCCTGCCGCGTCCATTTTTAGAAAATGCGGTGGACGCTCAGCCGCCCATCTCAGCCAGCCGCGCCTCATAGACCGAACGCTCCTTCGTGTGCATCGGCACAGCCAGAAATCGCCGCAGATCGTCGGCGCTCAGGTCTTTTTGATAGAAGGCGCGGAATAACTCGATGATGCCGACATGCGCGCCTGGATGCGGAATCAGTTCAACTGGATCGTTCACTTTGACCGCGCCCGTCTCGATCACGCGACAGTATACGCCAGGGCGTTCGGCGGCTCGGAATTTCTTCACAAACTGCGGGTCTTCCATGCGTGCGGCGATGGTCACACAGGGGATGCGCGGCGACGTGACTTCGAGCAGCACTTCGCCCACGCGCAGGCGATCACCAACGTTCAGAGTCGCGCTTTCCAGGTCGGAAAGGGTCAGGTTATCGCCAAAAGTGCCGGGGCCGAGCGGGCGTTCGAGATGCGCCGACCACCACGCATAATCGGGCATCGTATAGACATAAACCGCCTGATCAAGGCCGCCATGATGCTTTTTATCGACGATGGCATCGCCCTGCAAACCTAATGGCGCGATCAGTACGGATTCGATCTGGGGCAGTTTGTAGATGCCTGTCTTGCCGGACGACTTCCCATTTTGGATCGGTTGTTTCTGACCGATATTCACGCTGATAAGCTGCATGTTTGCCTCTAATATCCCGCTATTTATAACACAACTGGATGAGAATGAGACGGTGAAAATCAGGAAAAACCGCAGGTGCCGGATTCACCTCACCCCCCGCCCCTCTCCGTCCTCACGGAGAGGGGTGCAGGACTCGACTTGGTCTCGATCTTTGGCGGATCCTGTGTGGATTGACGCCCCCTCGCTGTGGTGACGGAGAGGGGGCTGGGGGGTGAGGTGAATTTGTGGGTGGGGAGGGGGGCGAGGGCTTTCCTGCGACTTGGCATGTGTCTCCGCCCCTCTCGCACAAAGGGCTAACCATTCGCTTTCCCGATAGTGCAATCATGCTACAATAGCGCGTATGGGTTTCAGAACCACCATTCAGCTATTCGGCAAGAACCCTGGTTGGTCTCGTTCCGTTTTTTGGCGAAAGACCTGATGGCGATCTCAGAATATCTGCGACAGATGCGCGCGAAAATCGGCCACGCCCCAATCCTGATGCCCGGCGTGACGGCGGTCGTGCTAAATGCGGCGGGGCAAGTTTTGCTCCATAAATCCGTCGATGATGGTAATTGGTACCTGATCGGCGGCGGGATGGATCCGAATGAGGAACCCGCCGAAACGGTCATCCGCGAAGTGGCCGAAGAAACGGGGATCGCGGTCGTCGTCGATCAAATCGTCAGTGTGACGACCGATCGCAATATCCGCTATCCGAACGGCGATGTGGTCGATTATGTCGCCATCAATTTTCTGTGCCATGCCGTCGACGAGCGCGCTCCGCATCCCAACGATGACGAGTCGCTGGCCGTCGCCTATTTTGATCGGGATGCGCTGCCGCCGCTCACCAGCTCGGATCAAGAACGGCTCGCGGGGGCACTTCGGCGCGATCCGCGTGCATATTTTCGGACGGGGACGCCATCGAACTAACGGGTAAGCTGATACGGAACGTCGCGCCTTTTCCCTCGACGCTCTGTACGGTGATTTGGCCGCCATGTAATTCAACCAGACGCTGCGCGATACTCAAGCCAAGTCCGCTGTGTGGCGAATCGTGGCGGCGCGCGTGATCGGCACGGTAGAAGCGATCGAAGACGTGCGGCAGGTCGGCGAGTGCGATCCCTTTACCGTCGTCAGAAACGCGGATCACCGCCCGCGCGCCCTGACCTTGAGCGGTGCCACTTCCCTCGATGCTGCCGCTGAGAATGATATGCCCCCCCCGCTGGGTATGCTGAATGGCATTGTCGATCAGGTTGCCGACCACCTGACGCATCCGCACCGCATCCAGCTTTACGACAAGCGGCAGCGTCGGTTCGATCGCCAGCGCGAGGTCGCGGTCATGTTCCTCGGCCATCGGCCCCCACAGGTCAAAAACGCCCTCCAAAAATGACGTCAACGATGTGGGCAGCGGATCGACCCCGAACTGATTGGTATCCAGCAGTGATAGGGTGCGCAAATCATCGACCAGGTGCTGCAAAAAGCCGATCTCCTCGCGCAAGCTCGCAGCCGCTTCTTCGGGCGATTGCAGTCCCGCCTCGATCGCCTCAATTTCGAGCAGCATGGCGCTCAGTGGTGTCCGTAAATCGTGGGCGACATCGGCGACCATCTGACGGCGCAAAGCCCCCTGGCGCGTCAGTTCGGCGGCCATCGTGTTGAACGCGCCCGTCAAATCGCCGAATTCGTTGGTCGCCATCGGTTTTAGCGGCTCTGACCACTCGCCCGCCGCCAATCGTCGCACGCCACCCATCAACTGGTTCATGGGGCGCGTGATCCGCCACGACAGGCCAATCCCCGATGCCACCGCCACCAGTGCCGTGAGCAAGCCCGATAGCAGCAGTGCGCCATTCACGGCATTCAACAGTTCGCTCTGTTGGGCGTCGAGGATTCCAAAAGCCGCCCCGATCACCAGCGTGCCGACTGTTTTGCCATTCACGATGATCGGTGCGCCCTGCGACAACACCATCGGCGACAGCGATTTGCCCAGATGGTCATTGGTATCACTGGCGACGATCAGCCCACTCGCGTCGGTGATCAAGAGTTGGCCGGGGCGCACATCCGATCCTGCCAAAGGTCCGCCGCTGCCCGTGACCTGCGCCAATAACAACGTCATCCACAGGGGACGGGGCGCTTCGACAAAATTCATCTGCGAAACGCCCGCCCACGATCCATTTTGCTCGAAGTATTGGGCGTAGCTGGGTGCTAGTTCGCGCGCACGCTCCTGCGCGACACGCGACACGAGCAGTGTCAAGCCCTGCTCAGCGACGTTGCGCGTGACGAGACCGGTCAAGATCAGCGGGATCAAAATCAGCGGCAGATAGCTGAGGATCAACTGCCAGCGCAGGTGCGTTCGCGGAAAAGTTGGCAGATGAAGGCCGAATCGTGTCCCTTTCAACCGTGGCAAATTCCGCAGTGGACTCATAGTACATCCTCGCTGAATCGATAGCCAACCCCAAAAACGGTCATCAAATACTGCGGACTCTGCACATCACTTTCGAGTTTGCGGCGCAGGTTGCGAATGTGAACATCGATCGTGCGCTCCAGCCCGGCATAATCGTAGCCGAGCGCCTCGTTGATCAGCCGTTCGCGCGTATATGGAATGCCCGGATGGCGCATCAACGTTTCGAGCAGCGCGAACTCGGTCGGTGTCAGGGGGATCGGCTCATCATTCAGCGAACACAGGCGGCGCTCTGCATCGAGCGTCAGCGCGCCGTACACGAGCGTTTTGGGCGGCGTATTCCGTCCCGGCGCGACGCCGCCGTTGGCCCGTCGCAACAATGCCCGGATGCGCGCGACCACCTCGCGTGGACTGAACGGTTTGGTTACATAATCGTCTGCGCCCAATTCCAAACCCAGCAGCCGATCGGTTTCTTCGACGCGCGCCGTCAGCATAATGATAAACATATCGGAGTCGCGCCGCAGCACACGACACACGTCCATACCGTCCATATCGGGCAGCATCAGATCGAGGATCACGACGTTTGGGCGATCGTCGCGCGCCAACCGCAACCCGTCTGCGCCAGTCGTCGCCATCTGGACGGCGAAGCCTGCCTGCTCCAAAAAAGTCGCCAGCCAGCCCGCGATCTTTGTTTGGTCTTCGATTATCAGCACGCGGATCGTTTTGGAAGGTTGCATGATTCAGTGAGAACGCGCTCGCCGTTAAATGACCTATCTAGTTTAGCATACGTCGTGCGGAACACACTGAGAAATCGGTGAACGTTCAGCGCGTGAAGCTAAGGAACGGCGGCGGTCATTGTCGGGTAGTGTGAAATCTAGTGGACGGACGAGGCCTGCCTCGTCCGTCCAAAAACGGCGTCTGGGGTAGGGACGAGGCCTGCCTCGTCCATTTCACAATGATGACACCTCACACCGTCCAATTTTTGTTCGACTATTCGTCGCTTTGTGTCGAGCGCAGCGCCGCGATCATCAGCGGCGTATACATCGCGCGCCATGCGACGGACATCACCGCCGGGAAGTGCCGCTCGCCCCACATCACCGCCCGAAACTTCCAGCCGCTCACATAGATTTCGGATTGCCCCTTGAGCAAGCCCGCGATCGTTGTCGCGCTCACCGTGTGCGGTTCAATGAGCGGCAGCCCGATCTGATGCAGCCAGTCGATTAAGGCTGGGGTGAGCATTTCGGTGTTGACGAATTCGGGCAGCACCGTAACCACGCTTACGCCCGTCCCAATCAGCTCGCGGCGGAGTGCTGTCGAAAAAGCGAGCAGGCCATGTTTCGTCGCACCATAGACGCTCTGACCCGGCGACGCAACGCGCCCCGCAACCGAGGCCACATGGATGATCAGCCCGCTGCGCCGATTCAACATGCTGGGTAGCACCAACCGCGTTAGCCCGATAGTGCCGCCGAGGTTGACCTCGACCAAGCTGTCTACATCATCGCCCGTCAGTGTTTCGAGGGGACCCGCGACATACACGCCCGCATTATTGACGATGGCGTCGATCTGGCCGAAATGGGCAAGCGTGCCATCGATGATCGCCGCGCGCCCGGCTGGCGTGCTCACATCCGCCGCGATCACGAGCACTTCCGCCGCATACGGCGCGATTGCCAGCCGCAGCGCTTCCAGCCGATCGACACGGCGCGCCACCAGCACCAGCCGCGCACCACGTTGGGCAAACGACTCAGCGAAGGCACGCCCAATCCCCGATGATGCACCCGTGATCACGATCACCGCGTTGTTCAGGATCATCGGCGAATGGCGCGGCTGGATGTAGCGCATCAACCAATATGCGCCAAACAATCCGCTCAGCGCACCCCCGATCAGCAGTGCCAGAAAATTGACAGAAACCTGCAAACGTCGCGGCATCAGTGCAAATTACCGAGCAGCACCAACACTGATCCGATATTGAGAACGGCCAGGATCACCAAACTAGCGATCAGCACGAGCGAAACTTTTTCAACCCGAATGTCATCGGGGATAGCCCTGAAATGATACGACGGGCTGGGCATATTGGGTACGCTGTCGATGGTCGTGAACACGGCCATGTTCGAGCTAGTGGGCATTGCGCCAATATCTGCCAATGGATCGGATGAATCGGAACCATCGAAGCCATAGGTATTTTCGTCGAAAGCAATGGGCGCGTTGTCCTGGGCGGAGGTGAGCGCCGCCGCTTGCTTTGCAAAGTTGAAGGCTGAGCCGCTCGAACTTGCGCTTTTCGCGGGGGTGGCAGCGGGTGGCGCAGCGCTCTTGCCACCCTTTTTCAAACCGAATGGATCGGATTCGCGGGTCTTCGGCTCTTCGAAGGGGAAGCTGCCTGGATCGTCGGCGGGACTGGTCGTCGAACCGCCATACACATCGGCCGTACTCGGATCGATTTGGTAGGAGTCCTCGAAGGCTGTATCGACCGTCAAATTGGGGCGTAAATCGTCACCGTAATTTCCCGCGTCGAATGGACCGCCGCCCGTATCAAAATCGCCGCCCTCGAATACGGGGACACTGCTGCCAGTACTGCTACCGCCAATGGACAAGCCCGCCATCCAATTGTCATATTCTTCGGGCGAAGTCTGGGCGACGGCAAAGGATTGCGAGCCGGAAGACGGCGGCGGCCCCCATTCGACGCTGCTGGCGGGCACAACCGCAGCGGACGCGGCAGGCCGATCGAAATCGGCATCCGACCAACCGCCCAAATCATTGCTGCTGGTGCCGTAAGGATTCGAGTCGAAGCCCGTGTCCTCGAATGGGCTGCCCGCAAACGGATCGCTGGACATGCTGCCGCTCGCCGGCGCGGCAGGCGGCGGAGTCGGCTTCCCGCCCGTTTGTTTGAGGGTAGCCTCCAGACCTTTTTGTGCTTTCACGTTGTTGGGGTTGATCGCCAGCACATTTTCGAGGCAAATCTGACGTTCGTCCGCTGAATCAACAACGCCGCTGAGCCACAGCCAAGCCTCCTCGTTACGCTCGTCAATTTCGACCGCTTTGGTTAGCACCTTTTTGGCGTCCGCTTTGCGCCCTGCCTTGAAGGCGGCGATTCCTTCTTGCACCATCGCATCGACATTTGCTGGCATCGTCTGGGTCCCTCGCTGACCGTCACAAGATGACGGTTATCATAGCACAAAAATCGGCATTCACCCCATCGTCAGACTCGGCCTGTTTTGCGTTTGAAGTGCGGCCACATTGTAGCAGATTGCCAAATGCTGAGTCGCAGTTTGTCGTGCGTACACACCGTTAATAATCGAAAAACAGCCTGTTAGAATTGGGGCATTCAGGGCTGGGGACGAGCCGTACCGAACGGCTTTTCCCTGGCGATGCCCTTTCGAGACGGACGAGGCAGGCCTCGTCCCTACAGGAACGGCGTCTGGGGTAGGGACGAGGCCTGCCTCGTCCGCTAGGCGATAGCCTTCAGCCAAAGCGCATCCCTCGCCCCTAATTCTGAATGCACCTGTTAGAAATGGCATAATAATAAGTTTTAATACTTTTGATACATTGCTTGCAATTTGTCAAAAACCTCTTACACTGAATCTATCAAATCCTTACCTTACCCAAACAATCGCACACTCAATTTATAAAGTCATTCGCCCTCGTGCTGATGGACTCAGCGCTGCGTCGCGTCTCAGGTTTTGCCATCCGGAGTCACAACAATGTTCTTCATCGATTGGTTACGCGCGTACATTAATGGTATCTCCAGCAACACTCAAAGCCCGTTCTTTTTGCTCATCACGGTTCCAGTCTTGTTCATTGCTATCGCCATCTGCGCTTCGCAATGGGAGATCCATGTTCGTTGTTTGGTGATTTTCATCTTTGCGGTGGTGCTCTTTGAGGCTTTTCAGCATAACCGAACACTTTTTCTAAACGCCGATCCTGGTCATATTCTGCGCGACTACTCGCTCAATCTCAGTACGCAGTTCGCCGCCGCGTTGCTGCTGCCGTTTATTTATGCCGGGCTGCTGAAGCATCAGCTCTTTTTTCAATCCACACTGACTGCAATCGGATTATTGTGCGTGGGGCTTGGTTTGGTCGCTGGTCAGGAAAGTTGCCCCGCTGCCCAGGTGGAGTCGAATTTTTGCGCTAACTTGGGTATGGAGTTTGTGGGCGGCACCGTGACCTTTTTGGTGCTGGCTGTAGGTGTGCTCCTGGTGCATGTTCTGCGATTAATCCTCAAGCCATCGGAGCGTCGCCGCACGCTGACGCCCATGATCATGATGGGGGTGTGCGTTATCGTGTTGCGCGTCATGGTACATTTTGTGCTGAGTGCCGATCCGCAGATGGAGAGCAGTTTTGTGGTGACGGTCGCCAGCATGGCGCTAACTTTGCTGATATTTTGCGGTTGGACGACCGATCACCGCTGGACGTTTCCACTGGTGACGCTGGCGATTATTTTTGGTGCGATCTACATCTTGTCAAACACCCAGCATATTGGGCAAGATAAGGCACTCAGCATCACGGGCGAATTGGTCGGATCGCTGATTACCACCGCCTTGCTCGAAAAAGGCTGGGTGTGGCCGGAGAAAGTGCAGTTGCGTAAAAGCGTATCCGCAGAATTACGGGCGCTCTCGTAATGTTGAACCTAAGTGGGTGTTTTGAAAGTGACGAACAACCCTCGCCCAACCCCTCTCCGTGAGGGCTGTCCATTCCTCACAGGATTCACCTCACCCCCTGCCCCTCTCCGTCCTCACGGAGAGGGGTGCAGGACTCGACTCGGTCTCGATCGGTGCGGATGCGGTGCGGTTTGACGCCCCCTCGCTGTGGTGACGGAGAGGGGGTTGGGGGGTGAGGTGAATTTGTGGGTAATGCACAGGGGGCTGGGGGAGAGGGGTGTCACAGCGCGGTTGCCCCCTTCCACCGGGCGCATTCAAGGTTTGGGGCGGGATTTGGGAATGGACAGCCCCCTGTACCCCCGCCCTTGCAAATAGGCGAAAGAACCCCTCTATCCCCAGCCCTTTCCCCCACGCAAGCGGGGGGAAAGGGAGCAGACGCTTCTGCACGCGTTCACAATCAGCAGGGCCGCGATAATGGTGAGGACACGCAGGCCGGGGCAATGGGAACAGACGCTTCTGCTGGCGGCTCGGTAGCACCCGCTGGCCGAAGGACGTGGCTATCTCGGTCAGCGGTCGGGTGTGACTCCCCTTTCCCCCGCCTGCGTGGGGGATAAGGGGTGGGGGGATAGAGGGGTTCTATGCTCTGCCCCCAACCTTGAATGCTCCCCTTCCACCTGCGGGGGGGGTGAGGTTATTCATACACGGTGTTAAAATGGACTCACCCTAACGGTGGCGGGATCGATCGTCTGACCGCGCGTTATTCGTCTGAGAGGGCGCTGAGGCAGATCATCTTCATCACGTCAAGCGGCGCTTTGCGACCCGTCCAGGCTTCAAAAGCTGCGCCGCCCTGGTAAACCAACATCCCCAGGCCGCCGATGGCACGCGCACCCGCTTTTTCGGCATCGCGCATGAGTCGCGTTTTGAGCGGGCGGTAAATTGTATCGTAAAGGGTGGCGGTCGCGGGGAAGGGCACACCTTCCGGCCAGGGCGTCGCTTCGACATCCGGCCACATGCCCGCCGAGGTCGCATTGACGACCAGTGTAGCGTTTTCGGCGAGCGCAGGCAATTCATCGATCGAGGCCGAGGCAACATTGGCCTGCATCCAGGAAGCGCGCAAAAAGTTCACGATGTGTTCGGCGCGGTCGGCGGTACGATTGACGATCGTCACCTGTGCGTTCGATCGCAGCAAACCCGCCGCGCACGCCCGCGCCGCGCCACCCGCCCCCAGCAGCACGACGCGCGACTTATTGTCGATGCGCACCGAGTTAGCGGCCAGATCGGATAAAAAGCCATTCACATCGGTATTCAAGCCATCCAATTCGCCGGTATTGCGATCGATCTGAATGGTGTTGACCGCCCCTGCCGTTTGTGCCGCATCGGATACGCTGCGCAGGAGCGGGATCACGTTGACTTTGTGCGGAACAGTGATGTTGACGCCGCGAAAACCCAATGCGGCCAGCCCGCGAACGGCGGTCACGAGGTCGGACTCGCGGACCGGCAGTGGCACGTAACGCCAGTTGAGGCCGATATACGCGAAAGCCGCATTGTGCATCTCCGGCGACAGCGAGTGTGAGATCGGCCAGCCGACGATCCCGACGAGCTGGGTTTGTCCGTCGATGCTCATACCGTTTGTCCCGCCCTGTAGAGTCCGGCGAACCGATCGAAATAGTCTGGGAAGGTTTTGGCCGTGCAGCCCGGATCGAGGATGGTGACGCCCGGCGTGCGCAACCCTGTGACGGCGAAGGCCATCGCCATGCGATGATCCTGATAGGTTTGCACGTCGGCTGGATGCAGTGATCCCGGATAGATTTTGAGGCCGTCGGGGAACTCATCGACCATCGCGCCCAGCCGCCGCAGTTCGGTCACGATGGCCGCCACCCGATCGGTTTCCTTGTGGCGCATGTGGGCGACATCGCGGATGACCACGGGGCTGTCGGCATAGGGAGCGATGGCGGCCAGCGTTTGCGCCGTATCCGAAATAGCGTTCATATTGACTTCGACGCCGTGTAGTTGCGCGGGACCGCTCACCGTCACGCCATCCGCGCCGTATTGCACGGTGCAGCCCATCCATTCCAGCACATCCAAGAAATGGATGTCCCCTTGCAAAGAGTCGCGCGTGAGGAAGGGCACCGTGACCGTGCCGCCCGTCAGTGCCGCCGCCGCGAAGAAATAACTGGCGTTGGAGGCATCTGGCTCGATCGGATAGGACACTGGCCGATAATGCACGCCGGCTTTGATGTGAAAACGCCGATACTCCTCATGCTCGACGGTTACGCCGAATTGCGCCATCATGCGGAGCGTCGTCTCGATATAGGGCATCGAAACAATCGTGCCCTCCAGTTCGATCGTCACGTCAGACTGGGCATAGGGGGCGATCAGCAGCAGTGCCGAGACATATTGACTGCTCTCGCTGGCATCGAGCGTGGTCACGCCGCCTTTCAAACCGCGCGCGTGAACGGTCAGCGGAAAGTGTCCGTTGTCGGCGGTAATATCTGCACCCAGGCGTCGAAGCGCAGCGAGCAGCGGCGCAATCGGACGTTCACGCATTCGAGGCACACCATCGAACTGATATTCACCGCTGCCCACACAGACCGCCGCCGTCAGAAAACGTGCCGTTGTGCCCGCGTTGCCAACGAACAAATCGGCGCGCGTGGACGGTATGTGCCCGCCCAGACCGTGAACCGTGAGCGAGTCGGCGCTCTCGTGGATGGTGAAACCTAGCCGCCGCAGACAATCCACGAAATAGCGGCTGTCTTCGCTGAATAGGGGATTGGTGAGCGTCGAGACGCCATCGGCCAACGCGGCCAGCAGCAGCGCACGATTGGTAATACTCTTTGAGCCGGGCACGCGGATCGTGGCGTGCGGCGGCGTTTCGATCGGTTGGATGGGCATCGAATCGGCCACTGCAATAAACCTTGCTCGTCGAAATAGCGTAAATGTTTGCGCCTCAGTGTATCGCACCCGCGATTATTTGCTAGATCAACCTCAAGGCGATTGCAAAGTCGCGGGTGAGCACTAACTCCCGCCCCTCTCCGTGAGGACGGCTATGCAATACCCACCAATTCACCTCACCCCCAACCCCCTCTCCGTCACCACAGCAAGGGGGCGTCAAACCACGCCGCATCCGCCACAGATCGAGACCGAGTCGAGTCCTGCACCCCTCTCCGTAATCACGGAGAGGGGGAAGCCAGCCCATACCAACTGCGGCTATCGTTGCATCATTTCGGTTGTAGAAGTAGGGTGTGTCTGCAAAGTGTTTGGGCGGCTGACCCCTTTCCCCAACCCCTCTCCCACGCAGGCGGGGCGAGGGGCTTGACTCCCCTTTCCCCCCGCCTGCGTGGGGGAAAGGGGCCGGGGGATAGAGGGGTTTGCAGACACCCCCTAGGTACTTCCACTATTCGAGGCTGAGGTCCTGCGCCTAATTGTCGAAATTCCTGAGCGCGTTGCCCGTATTGTCGTACTCGTGCAGATGATACAGGTTCATATAGTCGCGGAAAGCATTCCAGAACCCCACCTGCGTGGCTGGGGCAGGCACGTTAAAGCCGATGTCCAGCGGCTGATCCGCGCCCTGCCAGCGATAACCTGTCTGGTAGAGCGGGCTTCCTGCCGGAATTTGAAGTGACGTGATCGTGCTAAACAGCGGTTCGATCGTGGCATCGGTCAACAGCGCGGCGATCGTTCGGCTGTCGCTAATCGTAAACAACGCCGTCAGCGTATTTACCGTGTTATCGAGGTTGGCCGCCGAAATACCGATCTGCGCTTCTTCCTGTCCGGCTTGCAACACCACGCTATTTTTGCCATGCGGCTGCACCAATGCCCAGTTCGGAATATTCTCGGTGCTGAATGCGTTGTTATCGTCGTGGATATTGCTGCCGGCCTTATTCGGATTGACCAACCAAGCCAGCGGACCAAAGGTGTTGTTGTTGTAGACCGCGTTGGTATCGCTGACGTAACTGCCCCAGATGTGGGTCGGATCGGTGTCGGGGGGCTGTCCGACCTCTTTCCAATAAAAGTTGTTGAGCCACAGGTTATCTGAGCCATCATCGAAACTGCCCCAACCCTGATGCGCCACGAAATTCCGGCTGACAATCGCGTTTTTTGGACCGTGCCCCAAATGCAGACCATAGCCGAGGCCGCCGATCACGATATTGTGATCGATGATGATATGATTGGAAATTTGATCCGAGCCAGGCAGTCCGCTGGAAAAATAATCCTGGTGAAAGTGGAAATTACCGCCATTATCCAGTAGGCGATTATCCTGAAACAACGTATTTTGAGTCCAGCCGAACAGCGGCCCCTGCCAAAAGCCAAAGAACGTGCAGTGGATGATCTCTTTGCCCGTGCCCGTAAACTGCGGCGTGGCCTTGCTATCGGCGACATATTTACCGCCAAACCACAATCCCTCTACCCGAAAATAATCGGGCGTGGTGATGCTGATCGCCTCATCGTTTTGACCCGTTAGAATCACGCGCGCATCGGGGGCGGCTTTGAAAGTGGTCAAGGCTCCAGGTTTGCCAGCCGGGTTGAGCGTGAAAAGTCCATTCGCTCCGGCACGATAAATGCCCTGTGCGATAATCACGGTGTCCCCGGATGCACTGCTGGTCGCCGCTTTGTCGATCGATTTCCAGGGCGCGGCCTGCGTGCCGGGGTTGCTATCTTTGCCATTGCTGACATCGACATAATGGGTGTTGGCCGCTGCCTGGACTTGGCGCGATGGGATAACGGTTAGCAGACCCGCCAGTGCCAACAGCAGGACCAGCGAAGCCGACATGATCGCCTTTGATTTACCGTACCAGCGGAGCATAACGGGTTTCAAGTGCAAAATCCTTTCACTCATCTCAGGCCGTTCAGCACCGCGTCGGCGGTCATGGTCGCTACCTGATCGGCGGATAGGCGACCCCCAGGA
The DNA here is from genome assembly GCA_038230635.1 of Aggregatilineales bacterium. Classification (GTDB taxonomy): domain Bacteria; phylum Chloroflexota; class Anaerolineae; order Aggregatilineales; family UBA2796; genus JBBRMW01. The sequence goes on from JBBRMW010000021.1 coordinate 19,987, forward strand.
CGATACCAGCGCCGAATCGCGTTGAGCGCTCCGAGCGCATACAAGGCGGCGAAGCGCTCATCGCCGATTTTGAGCGCCCCATCCACGATCCCCGCATGGATCAAGCCCTCGAATCGTTTTTCGTATTCGTCGCGCAGGGTTGTAAACTGAGTGCGGCGTTCGTCGCTCAGGTGACGCCACTCGTCGAAATAGACGGCGGCAGCATCCAGGCGACTCATGATCACTTTGACGTGTGCGATCATCGCGGCGCGCAGCTTTTCGACGGGCGGCAAATCGGCTCTGAGCACCTCGTTTTGCGCCGCATAGAAGGCATCGATCGCATCGTTGGCGATCTCCCACAGCAGGTCTTCTTTGCCTGCGATGTGCGCGTACAGGCTGCCGCCGCCTGATAACTGCATTTTGTCGGCGATATTGCGCATCGAAGTCGCCAGATAGCCGCGCGTGCGGAACAATTCCTCGGCGGCGGAGCGAATCTGATCACGGCGACTGCCGATGCCGTTTGTGCTACCAATTACTTGATCGGTGAGAATTTCGTCAGTCATGGGAACGGCCTAACAATCGTTAGTTTTCTGGTATTATAGGGGCGGCGACGGGCACTGTCAAACCGATCAGGCGCGATGCGTGCAAAGTGCCAAATACCGATCACGGCGAAGACGGGCGACAGGTTACGTTGCAGGATCGGCGGCACGATCCATCTGCGGCAGCCGATTTTCCACCAACACCAGCGCCGCCAACGCGCTTAGCCATGCCAGTCCCGCGCCGATCGTCGTGATCAACGCGAACATATCCACGAAGGCCAGCCGGATCGCCTGCTTCGCAGCATCCTTATCGGCGGCGCTGAGCGCATCGGGAATCTCCGTGCTGCCGAGTTTGCCCGCACTGGCCTGGATTTGCGCGCGTGCATCCGGGTTGATCGGCGTCTGGGCCATGTGCGTTGACAAATCACCTGCGAAGGCCGCTAGTGCGATTGCCCCCATGATGGCGACGGCCAACCCCTGTGCCGATCGGGTCACCGCATTGTTGACGCCCGATGCAATGCCCGCCTCATGCGAGGGGACGGAACCCATCACGGCTGTCGTCAGCGGCGCAACGGTGATGCCCATGCCCAACCCAAACATGAAGATCGCGGGCAAATACGTTGTCCAATAATCTGCTGGGCCGTTGGTCAAACCCGTGCGAGAGAACAGCAAAAACCCAATGCCCACGATAAACGGCCCGATCGTCAGCGGAATACGCGGCCCGAAGCGGCTCACAAAACGTCCCATGAGCGGAGAAAGGACGATGAGCATCAGCGAAAATGGTAACAGGCTGAAGCCTGCAATTTCTGCGCGATAGCCCTGCACCTGAATCAGATCGAGCGGCAAAAAGAACAGCGCGCCCGACAATGCCCCGTACAAAAACAGAGTCATCAAATTCGTGCCTGCGAAAGTCCGTTCGCGGAACAAACCCAGCGGCACCATCGGGTTGGCCGAACGCCCCTCGACCACCACAAATCCGACGATTGCGATCACGCCGCCGATCAACGCGGCAAGTGCGCCCCGATCGTTGATTGATTGCCCCAGCCCGATCGTGCCATAAGTGATCCCCGCCAGACCGAGGATGATCAAAAGCGTGCCCGGATAATCCAGGCTGCGCGAGGCGGTTGCGTCGTGCGTTTCCGGCACATGGCTGAGCGCATAGACCGAAATGAGCGCCAGTGGAATATTGATGAAGAACACGCCGCGCCACAAGCCATTGCTGGCGAGTATTCCGCCCAATGCCGGGGCCAAAATAGTCGTGATGGTGGCGAACGATGACCAGGTTCCGATCGCGCCGCCACGCCGATCGGCGGGAAACGACGCGGAGATGATCGCCAAACTGCCCGGCACCATCAACGCGCCGCCAATACCCTGCACCGCCCGCGCCGCGATCAGCACGCCAACCGTCGGTGCGACCCCGCACACGAACGACGCCGCCGAAAAAATGATGATTCCGATCCGAAATATGCGATTGCGCCCGAAATGATCGCCCAACGAGCCGCCCAGCAAGATCAGCGAGGCCAACACCAACAGATACGCATTGATAATCCATAGCAGATCGACGCCGGAGGCTTTGAGGTCTTGCTGAAGGGCGGTCAGCGCCACATTAAGCGCCGATCCATCGATGAAGGTCATGCTGGAAGCCGTGATCGTCGCCACCAGCACCCAAAAACCCGTGCGCTGCGCTGAGGTATTTGCCATGATAAAGCGTGTCTCCGCGATCGGGGAACGGTTGACGATAGCCTCATTATAGCGATTCGAGGTTGAGATCGGGGCTTGTTTGTTGAGGGCGGGATTCGGACTGGACAGACCCCTCTATCCCCGGCCCTTTCCCCCACGCAGGCGGGGGGAAAGGGAGCAGACGCCTGTGCGCGGCGCTCCATAGCACCTGCCGTCTGACGGACGGGGCTATGTCGGTCCGGTATGACTCCCCTTTCCCCCCGCTTGCGTGGGGGAAAGGGGTGGGGGGATAGAGGGGTTCTATGATTTGCCCCCAACCTTGAATGCACCCGTTGAGGCGACGGTGGGAATCGAACCCACGGTGGAGCTTTTGCAGAGCTCTGCCTTACCACTTGGCTACATCGCCGTGAGGGTCAAATATACCTGAGAGTCGCAGGAAAGGCAAGGGACTTTCCCCCTCAAATTCCCCGGCACGATCCTGTATAATGGGTTGTTCACATTGCTGGATTGACTGGAAGCCCTGAGTATCGCCATGCAAAAACCGATTGTCGCGCTCGTTGGACGCCCAAACACGGGCAAATCGACGCTCTTTAACCGTCTGATCGGCGAGCGCCGCGCCGTCACCTCGGATATTCCCGGCACGACGCGCGATCGCATCTTCGGCGACTCCGATTGGAACGGCATCGCTTTCGCCATCGTCGACACGGGTGGCATCGAGGTTTATCAGCCCAAAGGCAGCCGCGACACCGCCGCGCTCTCCGAAGGCAGCATCGACTTTGTGCCTCAGATTCGCGCGCAGGCACTCTCCGCCGTCGAGGATGCGGATGCCGTCGTGCTGCTGGTCGATTCGGTGCAGGGTATCACCGCTGCCGACCGCGAAGTGGCTGAAATCTTGCGTAAAACCAGCAAGCCCGTCATTGTCGCCGCCAACAAATCCGACAACGAACAGCGCGCCTTCAACGCCGTCGAATTTTATGGCCTCGGCCTCGGCGAAGACGTTTACGCGATTAGCGCGCTGCACGGTCTGGGTATTGGCGATATGCTGGACGCGATCGTGAACGCGCTCAAGAATGCGCCACCCGAAGACCTGGATGCCGAAGACGAGAGCCTTAAAATTTCCATTGTCGGTCGCCCCAATGTCGGCAAATCGAGCCTTCTCAATCGCTTGCTCGGCGAAGATCGCGCCATTGTCAGCCCGATCGCAGGCACCACGCGCGACGCGATTGATACGCATCTGACGTGGGAAGGCTTGCCGATCACGCTGATCGACACGGCGGGCATTCGGCGGCGCGGCGCGATTATCCCCGGTATCGAGCAGTTCAGCGTCCTGCGCGCCTACAAAGCGCTCGAACGTGCCGATGTCGCCCTGCTCGTGATCGATGGCGTCGATGGCGTGACCGCGCAGGATACGCACATTGGCGGCATGATCAAGGATGCCTATCGGAGCGTCGTGATCGTCGTCAACAAGTGGGACGCGCTCGAAAAAGACAACGACACGCTGAACGATTTCACGGCCACCGTCAAGGATCGCTTCGATTTTCTGGCCTATGCGCCGATCCTGTTCATCAGTGCCAAAACGGGACAGCGTATCCACAGTGTGCTGCCAACGGCTGCGCGTGTCCAGGAAGAACGATTGCATCGCATCCCGACCGGCAAACTCAACCAGTTCATCCGCGAAATCGTGATCAAACACCAGCCGACCTACGGATCGGGTCGCCAGCTCAAGATCAAACTGGTACAGCAGGTGCGCGTCGATCCGCCGACGTTCCTATTCCACGTCAACGATCCGAAGCTGGCGCACTTCAGTTACGAGCGGTATTTGGAGAATCAACTGCGCGAAAAATTCGGTTTCCAGGGGACGCCGCTGCGTTTCAGTTTTCGCGCTGCCGCCAAAGACCGCAACGAACGCTAACCGTTTGTCATCACCTGAGTTCCGACATCGATAAAAATTCTGCGGCGATCTTATCGGAAATTGCGATGATTTCTGCAAACAGGGTATCGACATCGATACCCTGCCTTTTTGCCTGCGCAGTCATTTTTATCAGCGTTTCTGGTGTCTCGTACCAGTCATCTGGCAATGTATTCTCTATGGAGATGCCAGCTAGTACCAGACGAATCACCTTTATGTTCTGGTCTATACTGTGTTCTAGCTGTACTTCTTGCGCCTTTTTCCTAGAGTACGAGCTTAATTCCCATTGTACCCCTGGCCGATCCTTAAAATAATCGCGGATGCGAACTCTTTGTTCTGATGTTGCCACCAAATATATCGAACAGAGTCGTTCAAAATACAGACTTGGAGCTTGTGGTCGAGGTTTCCAAACTTCAGTTAACCTGCGAAGCAGATTAGCGGCAAGTGAGGCGTCGGCGAATGGATTTTCCACCGTGGAGGTCGGTTGCGAGTGTTGGTTTTTCGCTTTTTCCTGTTGAGTCTGATCACTATCGTTTTTTTTCCATTCCTGATATTCTTGTTCAAGAGTATCCGCGAAATCCAGCAGGGAATCGACAATCGCGTCGGCAATTTCCATCTCGAATGCCTCCTTTTCCAAGAAGAATTATTTGTACGGCAGGCGCACAATGAACGTGCTGCCCTGGCCGAGTTCACTGGCAACCGTGACCGTGCCGCCGTGCAGTTCAACGATTTCTTTCACGATCGCCAAACCCAGCCCGGTCCCGCTCGCTTGGAGACGCCGTGCGTGATCGGTGCGGTAGAATCGGTCAAAAACGTGCGGTAGCTCCTCCGCATCAATACCGATGCCTTCATCGCTGACCGAGAAAATGACGTGCGCTCTTTCCAGCCTCGTTTGAACCGAAACGGCATTGCCATTGGGCGTGTAATTGATCGCGTTTGACACCAGATTCACAAATACGCGCTCCAACTGCTGGCTGTCAAAATGAAATTTCTGCAGTGCCGGATCAACCGAAATGGTGATCGTCTGCGCCTTGTCGATGGCGACCGGTTCGTAGGTGTCAAAAACGCGCATCACCACCTGATTCAGGTCTCCCAATTCGGCGTTCATGATCGGTTTTGAGCGATCATGCTGCGATAAGGTGCGCAGATCAGACAGCAGGTTATGCAGATGTTGCACCTGATTTTCAAGTGCCAGCACATGGGCTTCGAGTTTTTCCGGCGAGCGTTTGAGCAGATACAGGCGCGTTCTCAACCCACTGATCGGCGTCGCCAGATCGTGCAGCGCATCCGCAACGAAGCGCGCCTTGAAGCGTTCAATCTCTTTGTAATAGGTAATGTCGTGGGCAGTCACGAGTATCCCTTGCTGCTCGGTATCATTGGCCGATCGGACGGGGATGAAGGTCAGATCAATATCCCGGTCGTGGCCGTCTTCGGAAAGAATCTGCGCTTCGATGCGTCGGCTTTCACCATCCAAAATCACTTGTAACAGCGCGGTGCCCATCGCGTTGCACTGCGCATCATTCGTGATCGTCCACAAGATATGCTCAATGAATTGCGAGACCTGATCGCCAAACATGGCTGCAAAAGCCGGGTTTCTCGTCTGAATATCGCCATTCAGATGGGTAAAAGCCACGGCATCGCTCGTGTTATTCAAGATGATCTCGATTTGCTCTTTGGCGCGCCGCAGTTGAGCCGTCTGCTCCTCGACCATCTGCTCAAGTTGGGTGGTATAGCGCTGCAGGTCGAAGGCCAGATTCTTTTGCAGCGTAATCTCCCGGCTGTACACCGCGAACGCTTCCACCGCGCCCGTGGGCGATAAAACCGGATAAATACTGTTATCCCACCAGCCGCTCGTCCCAGAATCTTCCCAACGCAGGGGTTGCCCCGTCCGAATCGCTTCCTCGAAACGTTTTTGACGTTCGGCGCGAATCGGGGGCGGCAGTACCTCGAACGCATTCTGACCGACGAGTTGTTCGACGGTCAGGCCGCGTGACTCGGCGATAACCTTATTGAGCGTCAGGAAAGCGCCTGTCGGAGTGATCAGGAACGAAACGTCGGTAGTGGCGTCGAGCAGCGCCCGTAGATTGGCCTCACTCCGACGCACCCTGTCTTCAGCTTGTTTGCGTTCCGTGATATCCTGCACCGCCCCGTTGACACCGATCAATTGAGTTTGTGTAGTATCCCGAATCGAGTGCGCATAGCTGCGCACCCAGCGGACGCTGCCATCTTTTTTGATGATGCGTACTTCGGATGTGACCCGTTGGTCTGACCGCAGTCTGTCCATATCACGGTCGTCCTGGTCGAGATCGTCAGGATGGAGCGTCGCCCGCCAACCGCCCAGCGCGATAAATTCCTGCGGCGTATACCCGGAGATTTCCTCGAATGCACCCGTCAAAAAGATATTTTCCAAAACGCCTTGCGCATTGAAACGCGATGAAAACGTGTAATCCGAGGTCAGCGAGGAGATAAGCCGGAAGCGCTCTTCGCTTTGGCGCAGGGCGGCTTCAGCGCGCTTGTGGCTGGTCAGATCGTGCGCCACGCCGACCAAACCGATAATCTGACCGCGCTCGTCCTTCAAGGGGCTTTTACTGGTCAGCATAAATTGGAATGCAGGTTTTTGTAAATCGCCGGGTTCGTCGATATTGGTCAGCGCCATACCCGTCGTCAGCACTTTTTGGTCATCGGCAGCGTATTGATCGGCCAGATCATGGGGGCCAAAATCATAATCCGCCTTGCCGATCAAGTCCTGTTCGGAGGTGAGGCCGGGTATGCTTTCCCATAAAGCACGATTGCCCATCACAAAACGCCCCGAAGTATCCTTTACAAAGATGAGATCGGGGACGGTATCGATCACCACGCGCAGCAGATTGCGTTCGGCGGCCAGCGCATCTTCCGATTTGCGAATCGACGCCAGATGACCGAGCGTCGCCGCGTATAACGCCAGCAGTTCGAGCACGAAATTGGATCGCGGCTGCTGCGTAAAATAGTTGTCGGTTGAGAGCCAACCAATATTTCGATCGCCATCCCAGACTTTCGCCGCTGCAATCCAGCCGTAGCCGATCACGTTACGGTTGTCATCGAACAGCGGATTATTCGATTCGATCGAGACCAAGACACGATCCTCATAGGTCTCCAAACCTTTGCCAAAGGTCGTGGCGATGCGTTTCTGGCGCTCATCGCGGACGTTGCCGTGTTCGTCGGTACCAAACGAGCCGACCATATAATTCGGATCACTGTCCAGAAACCACAAACCCAGTCGGTCGAAGCCCATGCGTTCGCGGCCCAGTTTAACCGCACGCTGGCATAAATCGTCGAATGAGCGTATTTTGGAAAGCTCAATCGTGACGTCATGCAGCGTTCGCAGCTTCGCTTGAAACTGGTGCGCATCGGCCTCACGCGCGCGTAATTCTTCTTCCGTGCGTTTGCGCGTCACCAAATTCCCGATGATCGAACCATACAAACCGAGCAGTTCGACTTGATAATCCGCGATGTGGGCGTGGGGAATATAATTATCGGCAGATAGCCAACCGAGCCGATGTTCGCCATCCCAGATGATCCCGGTGATGTGTTCGCCGCGCCCGGTCACTTGATCCTGATCCGCGTAGAATGGCGTCTCCAGACGAAAGGCGCGCGTGTCAGCAACATCGAGCGTGAGCGCCTCGCCCATCCATCCGCGTACCCGGAGATCACGCTGATCCTGGATTTTCCCCGCATCGTCGATCCCAAACGTGCCATGCACAAAATCGGGGTCCGTATCGAGCAGCCACAAGCCCAATCTGTCGAAGCCCAACCGCTCGTGACCTAATTGCACGGCGCTCCGGCACAAATCGTCGAACGAGCCACTGCGCGATAATTCCAGGTTCAGATCATACAGAATCCTGAGCTTTTCCTGAAAATCGAGCGTATCCTGGGGGGGTAGGTCGTTGCGGCCCATGTTTCCTCATCATCTGCAATGCCGAATATCAAGTAGGGGTAGGGTGGTGGCTTGGATGTTTAATGGGCACGCTTTTGATTTCAGTTGCTCAGTTTTGCGATGTCAAATCGTTTTGAAAACACGCGCACGGGAATTATCGCAATTTACACGGCCAAGCGACCATTCTCCTGAGAAAGAAAAATAGGATAAACGTTCGCATGTTCTGATTTTATTATAGTCGTCGTGAGTAAAGTGTCAACAGTTTACAACGGGTGCATTCCGGGATTGGGGCGAGTCGTTCCGAACGGCTTGCCCCCGGCGATGCCCTTTCGAGACGGACGAGGCAGGCCTCGTCCCTACCCTAGACGCCGTTTCTGTAGGGACGAGGCCTGCCTCGTCCGCCACGGCGATGACCTTCAGCCACAGCGCATCCCTCGCCCCCAATTCTGAATGCACCCGTTACAACTGTGCTCGAATCGCCCACAAATCGGGAAAAAGCGGCTGGATCGTCTTGCTCAGGTAATCCACACCCGCCGATCCGCCCGTACCGCCTTTGCTGCCGATCGTGCGCGATACCATTTTGACATGTCGATAGCGCCACTCTTGCAAACCCTCGTCCATATCGAGCAGCAGTTCGCACACCCCGCTGATCGTCGGGTTTTCTCGATATATCTGGATGAGGATCACCTGTAATCCTGGCGAAGGTTCGAGCGACTGGGTGACGTCGCGGGCGAGCAGATCGGTGGGTACGGGATAGCCATTCAGCGCCAGATAAGTGAGGAACGCATCCCACAGTGTCGGCGCATGATAGCGGATTTCAAGCCGCGCGCGCCCCGTCGATTCCTCTGGATGGTGGGCGAGCAGGGCAGGCCGTTTGTAGCCGAGCGCAAATTCCATCTCGCGGAACTGCGCTGATTGAAAGCCGCTGGCACTGTCCAAAAAACCACGAAAGGCGTTGAACTCCAGCGGCGTCATCGTTTCCAACACGTCGATCTGCGCGACCACCGTTTTGAGGATGGTCAGGATTCGCCGGATCGTGCGCGTCACATGCGCGGTATCGTTCTTGCGCAGGTTCGCGGCCACATAATCGATCTCGTGCAAAAGCTGCTTGAACCACAGTTCGTACACTTGATGGATGATGATGAACAGCGTCTCATCGTGTTCGGCGTGCTGATTGTCGCCGCTGCGCGGTGTTTGCAGATCGAGCAGTTCATCGACGCGCAAGTAGCTGGCATACGTGACCGCTTTCGACATACTGCCCTCGATTTTTTGATCCATTTTAGGCGGGCGTATTCGTCATTTTGGCCTGACGTGCGGACTCGACGGCAGTCAGCATATCGTCGATCCTGCTGAACTTGACACGCGGACGTCCCACCATCTGGCCGTTTTGAAGCTCCAGTTGATCCAAAGCCTGCCAATCCTCGAACGTCACATAGTTCGGCTTGCGCTCACGCAGCAGCGTTTCCAGCGAGTCGCGCGTTGCAAAGGTCGGAGCAAGCTCCGGCAGATTCGGCAGATCGACCAGCAGTTGCGCGACCGTCGCCGCCGAGTCCGGTTTGTTGGTGCCGATCACGCCGCTCGGCCCGCGCTTGATCCACCCGACGACATATTCGCCCAACAGTGGCAGCTTGGTCACCGGATCGATCACGCGCCCGGCCTCGTTCGGAATGATCCCGGCACGTTCGTCAAATGGCACATCGGGCAGCCGCACCCCCGTATAGCCGATCGATCGGAAGATGAGGCCAACCGGCAGTTCCTCGAATTGATCGGTCGCACGCGGGCGCAACGTACCATCGCTCGCCTGTTGCAGCTCATTCTTGACGATCTTGAGCGACTCGACGTGATCGGTGCCCTTGATCTCGACGGGCGACACCAGGAATCGTAGATGAATGCGGCGCGGCTTGCCCGTCAAGGGTCGCGCCGCGAACTCGTTGAGCGTCGCCAGATTTTTGAGCGCCACCGGGTCGGGCGCGGCATCGAGCGCGGCTTTGCTCAACGGATCGAGTGCGATTTCGTCGGGGCGGACGATCACGTCCGCTTCGGCTAATGCGCCCAACTCTTTGAGTTCCGGATTGGTAAACGAGGCCTGCGCCGGGCCGCGCCGTCCGAGCATGTAAATATCCGTGACCTGGCTGGTCTTGAGCGCTTCCAACGTGTAGTCGGCGATGTCGGTTGCATAGAGTTCGTCGTGCGTGCTGGCGAGGATGCGTGCCACGTCCATTGCCACATTGCCGTTGCCGATCACGGCGACGGATTTTTGCGACAGATCAAAAAGCAGATTCCGGTAATCGGGATGCGAGTTGTACCAAGCGACGAATTCGGTCGCGGCGTGGCTGCCGATCAGGTCTTCGCCCGGAATGCCTAAGCGCCGATCGGTTTGTGCGCCGACCGCATAAATGATCGCGTGATAGCGTCGCTTTAACTCGCCGTGCGTGATATCCGTACCGAATTCGACATAGTTATACAGCCGAAAGTGCGGATCAGTGGCGATTTTGTCATACACTTTGGTGACGGATTTGATCTTTGGGTGATCGGGCGCAACGCCGCCACGCACCAGTCCATAGGGCGTCGGCAGTCGATCGAACATATCGACGGATACCACGCACTGAGTTTGTTTCAACAAAGAGTCGGCGGCATAAAAGCCCGACGGACCCGATCCGATAATAGCAACGCGGAGTGGCGTCGCTTCAGTCCCTAGCTGAGACATAGAAGATTTCCTGTGTGTCCAATTGTGCTCAAACGGAAGCAATTATAACCGATCCGCGCGCGATTGCGTGTCTCGGATCAATATCAAATCAGCCGCCGGGGATGTTCGTCGCACCCGGATGTGGGGCAACCGGAACGCCGATCACCGCCGCCGAACCGACCGGACCAAAACGCGGTTGTGTCGTATTCGCCAGCAGAATCGGAGTCGCACCCGCGATGAGCGGCAGCCAGTAGAGGTGCGCGGCGGGCTGCGATCGTCCTAGCGTTGCGCCATCGGCCTTGTTCGTGAGCGCGGTCAACAGCGCCGCATCACTGGGGATCACCGTGAACAGCAGGCCGAATCCATCCGGGCTGACCGCGATCGATCCAATAGCATACCCGCTGCCAGCATATAGAATCGTGTCACCGCCCGCGCCGCTGAGCGCATAACGGTGTAGCGTCAACGCGAACTCACCGGACGTGAATGGAGCGAAGCCAGCGGTTGGCGCATCCAGTTTGAGCGGCGTCGTGAGCGTCTGCGTTGCATAGAACAGTGCATTACCATCCGCGCTCCAAGCCACTGCGGCTGCGTCGATCGTCGAAAGCTGCGGCTTCTGCGTCGCCAAATCGAATAGGGTCAACTTGCCGCCCGCCAAGCCCGCCAACGTCGTCCGTGAGGGTGAAAGGCGCGCACCTTCCAGATCAGCCAGCGGACGGGTCGTTCCAGTGCTCGTATCGAGTAAATCCAGTCCGAAACTGCCACAGCCGCGCGCAATCAAGAGTTGGGTCGGGTTCAGCCATTCCAGAATATGCGGATTCGCGCCCGCAGCGCTCCCCATGTCTGCGCCCAACACACGCGCCGCCGGATCGGGTGTTGCATCGATCGGGCATGTCGCATACGTCAGCGTGCCGAGCGCGCGCACCGTGCCTTTATCAACGCGGATCGCCTGCACCGTTTGCGGCGACCCGGCAGCGACGAATGCGATCTCGCTTCCATCAGGACTCCAAGCAGGTGGAAACCCTGGTGCGACCAAGCCGGGCAGTTTGGCGAGCGCCGTATTCTTGGCGATCGAAGCGAGGTATAAACCGCCCGCCGCCGCATCGATAAACACGACCCGCTTGCCATCCGGCGCGATGCGCGGAAAACTGTACACGCGCGAACGATGAACCCCATCCGCATCGCGTGTGATCGGCGCGCCCGGCAAATCGGCGACGTTTGCCATATACACGTTTCCGCCGAAGACGTGCAGCAGGAGTGCGCTCGAAGCGTGGGCAGCGGGTTGCATGGCTGCGCCACCACCCGCACCGATATTGGCCGGGCTGAACGACTCGGCGATGATCTTGAATGGTTCGAGCCAAGTGCTGTAAGCAGCTTTGGGCGCATATTCGCTGATGCGATAGCCTTTGCCGAATGCCACAAACGTCGAGACACGCAGCCGCCGCGCCGTGCCATCTCCGCACGCGCCATCGAAAATCGCGGTGCGTCCGAGATTGCCCAGATCGGCGCGCTCACCTACCTGTGTCAGCGCCGTATTGATCTTTTGATACGTGTCGATCAGGGTATCGGCGATTGTACCGGGCGGTTGATCACCCAGCAGCGTGATGAGCATCCCCGGCTGATCGCAGATCGGAGCTACCCCTGGCCCGATATAGATTTCGGCAGCGCCGCGCGCCGTGATATTCCAGGGTTGCGGATACGCGATGCTATAGACGGGTGTACGATAAATGCTGAGCGTGACCCCGCCGGATGGCTGAAAAGCGGGATCGGGCTGACCAAAGGCGCTGATCTGACTCGATAAGACGAAGGCGGCGGCACATACCAACAGCGCCCAGAGCTTGATTTGTCGGAACAATGAAACTGAGTCCTTGCTGATTAGTTCTACAACCAAACTTACGATTTGACCTCACCCCCTCAGTTCCCCTCTCCCCAACCCCTCTCCCCCGCAGGCGGGGCGAGGGGATTGACTCCCCCGTCCCCCCGCGTGCGTGGGGGAAAGGGGCCGGGGGATAGAGGGGTTTGCGGACACGCATTAGGTTGGTTGATCGAAGCTCGCCACGATCGGCAGCAAATCGGAGACGGCCTCGACCGTGACGCGCGCCACCCGGATCGGATCGGCGGGGCGCAGCGCGATCGGGATCATGCCCAGATCGACGGCCACTTCCAAAAATTCAGGGTCGCGGCTGACCGCGAGCGTTTGATCGGCGGTCGCTTCCATTTGTCGGATGGCACTTTCGAGCAGCGGCGGGTCAGGGCGCAGGAGTCCGCTTTCGCATGAGCACAAATAGATCGCCCAAATGTCGGGCGGCACCCCCAACCGCGACAGCCAGCCTTTTTCGTCGGCGCTGCTGTACGGCGAGTTGACCAGTGCTCCGATCGAGACAAGCCCCTGAAGGCGGCGCAGTGCGGAAGCTGTCCCCACCGTCAGATTCAGGCGTCCAGCATCAAAGCGCAGCGCCTCGCGGCCAGCCGACAGTGCTTGCGGCTCGGAGAGGCCGTGTACGCGCAAAAGCGCATTGTAGTAATCGTCGAGCACGATCCGTCCGAGATTGGCATCAAAGGCGGCGGCACGAAGCGCACTGTTCACGATCGACGGGTGACGCGGTTTCAGTCCATAGTGATCGAGCAAGGTTTGCAGCGCAACGCCGACTGCGGGGCGTTCATAAATCGCTCCCTGAACATCGAACAAAACGGCACGCACGGACATATTTTTTACACCACCGAGGACAGGTAGACTCGCACCGCATATTCTAACATACCGCATTGGCGATCGGGAATATTCCGATGATGCCCATTCGCCTACGCAAGCGAACTGTGACTCTCAGTCGATCAGCCGTGCTTGACGCATCCGGGACTTGAGACTGGACAACGTGGGAAATTGTTCTTGAATCGCTTTGACCCGCGCTCGGAAGGCGTCAGTTTTTCCTTGATGTTCGGCCAACTCGAGCAATTCACTGAGCAATTTCACCGCTTCCTCGTAGGCATTCGATTGCTTTTTCGGGATCAAAGCCATCACGGTCGCCCACACGTCCGGTTCGCGGAGCGCCAACGCCTCAAGTCGCTTTTTGCGTGCGATTTCCGCTTTGCGAATTTGCTCATCCCGTGCTTGCTTCTTTTGTATTTCAGCCCGTGCGAACAACTCACGGATTGTGCGGGTTTTTGCATTTGCCGCAGCCGGTGTTTTTTCGGCAAAGCGCCCCCGCAAATAGTGAAGCACGTGCGCGGTCATATTCGGCTCGCCGCGCGCGACCTGGATCAGCAATCGCTTGCACTCACCCTCCGATAATTCGTTGACCCACCGTTCGATCGGCTCGGCAGCCCGCGCCAAAGACGGACTGTTCTCAGCAGCGGCGCTGATCAAATGTCGATCAATCCCGAAAAATTCAGCGAAGGCTTCCAGCGCGCCATTCAGCTTGCCGAGATTAGGTGGGATCGGCGGTTCAGGCGTGCTGCCCGTGAGTTCTGAATATGATTTATCCTCATCATCGTCATCTTGAGATTGCGCCGTAGCGACTTGGTGTTCGACTTGCAGATCGGCAATATGCAACCAAGCCAAATAGAGCGCGCGGTAATCGCCATTCAGAATCGCTTCGCGCAGCGGCAGCATCCGAGATAGCCAATCCTCGCCATCGATCCATTCGCCTTCTTCTTCGTTTACGGAAATATCCAGAATGACATGCTGCGTGGTCGTGGTTATCATGATCGCATGTTGCACACCATAGGCATTCAGCCCCGCCATATCGACCAAATCTTTGGGAAAGCGAAACATCAGTTGTCGCGTGCCCCAATTGGTGACATACAGCATCATATCGAAATAACGATCGACGAGCGTTTCCACATCGCCGCGAAAATCACCGTAGTTATACGAGAATACCGCGCTGCTGGCGGAAATAACTGCGCGGCTGGATAGTGAGGCAAGCTCAGCGCGATCACTTTCGCTCAAAAGGTGATCGATCGCCTGGAATTCGTAATATTGATATTCGGACACTGCGTTAAACCTACCCTTCTCGGTCAGATTGCGGGCGCATCCGTTTGCTGCAAGCTGCTGATCAACGCCGGATCGATTGGGCACGCCACCGGGATCGGCTCCGGGTGAATCGCGCGCAGTTTGTGCGCGGGATTGTATGCATTGTAAACCATCCGTGAGACCTCCGCGATTACCGGGAACGAGTTGCGATGATCCAGCCAGATGCGCTGATGCAAAATGATCGTCACCACATAACTACCACCCGGCGTAATGAGGAGCGCCGTGTCACCGTGTGTATCGTTGCTCCAGCCGCGTTTGTGCGCGACGGCGATGTCGGCTGGCACACCCGCCGGGATCAACGCATCGTCATGATCGGCGCGCATCACCTCGATAATATGACGGCATTCATCGGAGGTGATCGCGGTCGCATCGAAGCGATTCACCGCACCCGTCGCGCACCGATAAATCTCGCCGAGCAAGCCACCGATCGCGTTGGGCGTCAGACGATTGCTCGGATCAAAATCGGCATCGAGTGGGTTGACGGGACCCTTGGTTGTCGTGGGGCTGCCATCGTTGGAATAGAGTCCACTGAGCACGAACGGCTGAAACTCGTAAGCGTTCATCCGCGCGCTGACGATCGTCGTGCCGTTGATGGCGCTGCCCTGACCGATGATCGCCAAAATCGCATTGGTGGCCGAATTATCGCTGCACACGATCATCCGCGCGATCAGTCCGGCCTCGGTTTTCGTGGGCGGCGCGACGATTTGTTCGTAGAACGTCAGCAGTACCGCGATTTTCGACATACTCACGCCGCTGTACACAACATTCGGGTTGACGGTGACAGCCGCGCCGCTCAGCAAATCCTCGATGTAGACCGATCCTTGCCGAGTCGTGCCGGGGATAAACTTTTGATCGGTCAGATAATTGGCGATTTGCGAGGCCAACGCTTCCAAATCGACTTTCGCGGTGGGCGTGGGTGTCACCGTTTGCCCGAAAGTTTTATGGGGTGCCAGGGCGACCAGCACGCCGATCAATAGCAGGCCGCCCATGAATTTCGAGATGTTCACGAATACTGACCGCTGCTCCATACATCGACATTCGTATCAAAGTAAAAGCCAGACGTCCACTGGAAAATCCAATGGGCGTCGGTGATGCTCATGTTGACGCAGCCGTGACTATGCCGATAGCCAAAACCGTCGTGCCAATACGTGCCGTGCAAACTGATATCGTGGTCGAAATACATCACCCAGGGGACAGCTTGCAGCGAATAAAAGTCGGGACGACCCATCGCGCCGCTCATTTCTGTGCTGTGCGAGCGCGCCCAAATATGGAATACGCCAATATTGGTGTCCCACTTCGGCAGCCCGGACGAGATCAGCGTCGTGAAGACCATTCGATCATCTTCATAGGCGACGAGCACCTGTTCGTACAAATCGACCGCCACCCAGCGCCCTTTGACGCCATCGGGACGCGCCGTCGGCAGAACCCGCGCCACCCGCCGCTGTTCGAGCCATTGACCGGGCGCGACCAGATACCAATCCCAACTGCCAACGGTTTTGGTGGCGAAGATGTTGACGCGCGTGTAGCGCAGCGTGATCGGCGTGCCATCCGCAGGCTTGACACCGGGCACGGCGCTCGGTTTGGTGGGCAGCAGCACCCACGCCATCGGATAGGCGGGCTTCTCATCGATCAACACGCCGCCATAATCGGATGCACGGGTCGCCGCCAGATATTTGCTGGTTGTCCAGCGCCCTGGCGAAATCTGCACGAAATCACCCTGGCGGCTGATAACCGTCACGTAGTTGAAACCCGCGTTCAGCGTATCGACCTGATTGCCGTTGGGCGCATCATAGAGCGGCGTCGCTCCGCCCACCAGTTTGTAGAAAGCGAAGGCGGTCAGTTCGTTTTGATCGATTTGCAAGGGGCGCACGTTGGGCGTAGGATGCGCGAGCATCTGGCCGAGCAGCGCTTGATATTGAAACGTGGGCAGGCCAAAGCTGCACCCTTCGGAATCGGCGGCGGCACAGGCATCATCGGCATGGGCGGCGGTGGCGGCGGACAGCCCCGAAACGATGATCGCTATCAGGACAAAGACACGAATGATTGAAAAGCGGCGCAACATAAAGACCTCGTACAAACCGATCGGGCATCGAACTCTGTGCTAAAGCATATCATGATACTTGGCCTGTCGAGCCGACGGATTCAGGCGCGATCCGTGCTCTCACCTGACAGTGCCCGTTTACCCCACCCCCGCCCCTCCCCA
>JBBRMW010000022.1:0-36341 GCA_038230635.1 Aggregatilineales bacterium
TAGCGGCTTGCGTTGCTTCCCTTGCATCGGCGGGGCTGGTGACATCCAGCTTAGCGACCAGTAGATCATCCGACTCGCCGATAGCTTTAGCTAAAGTGTCAGTGTTGCGACCTGTGGCGACCACCTTATTCCCGGCGGCAAGTGCGGCTTTGGCGATATTGACACCCATACCACGACCTGCACCTGTGATAAACCAAACTTTGCTCATGGTTATTTCCTTTACCCTCGTTCCTTAATCAGCCCTGATATTGATCGTCGCTGACGTGTTCCATCCAGTCTGCCGATTTGCCGTTGATCTGTTCCTGAATGGCGATGTGGGTTACTGCCGTAGTTAGTGCGGCCCCGTGCCAGTGTTTTTCTCCGGCTGGAATCCACACTACATCACCGGGGCGTATTTCCTCAATCGAGCCGCCCCAGCGTTGTACTCGTCCACAGCCAGCCGTCACAATCAGGGTTTGCCCCAGCGGGTGGCTGTGCCATGCAGTTCGCGCACCCAGCTCGAACGTCACACTCGCGCTGCCCGCAGGTAGAGGGGAGCATGGCCGCAACAATTAGGATAACTTGACGAAATACGATTCGCAGGCGCGGTCGATCAGGTCTTTGGTCAGCTGCGGCTGCCGATTCAAATAACGCGCAATGTCGAGCATCTGATCGAGAATATCGCGCGGGTGAACCGAGCGGAAACGCCGTTCGCGCCGCACGTACCACTCCTGCACCAGATAGGCGAAACCACGATCGTCGTAGGGCACGCGCTTGGCGTCACAGGCACGGCGGAAAATCTCTTGGAATTCTTCTTGTGACGGATCGCCAACCTCGATTTTGTGACGGATACGCCGCAGGAACGCCTCATCCACCAAGTCCGCCGGATCGAGGTTGGTGCTGAACACGATCAGCACGTTGAACGGCACTTCAATCTTGCGACCCGTCGCCAACTGCAAAAAATCCGAGCCTTTTTCGAGCGGGACAATCCAGCGGTTGAGCAAGTCGCGCGGGCGCACCTGTTGACGACCAAAGTCGTCGATCAGGAACATGCCGCCCGTCGCCTTCAATTGAAAGGGCGCTTCGTAGAATTTATTGACCGAATCGTAGATCAGGTCAAGACCTTCAAGCACCAATTCGCCACCGACCATAATCATCGGGCGGCGGATGCGTATCCAGCGGGGATCGCGGCGGACGCCCGTTTGCGTGGTGCGTTGCCCTGAATCGACCTCGGTGGCTTCGAGCACCTCATGGTTGACGTTATCGAAGACACGGATAATCTGACCATCCACGTCGAACGCATACGGAATCCAGATGTCTGCGCCGAGCACCACCCGCCCGACAGCCTCGGAGATAGTGGTTTTGCCGTTGCCAGGAGGGCCGTACAGGAAGATCGACTTGCCAGAATTGACGGCGGGGCCGATCTTGCCATACATCGACTCGGAAATTACGAGATGGCCGAGCGCCTTTTTCATGACTTCGGGAGTAGCCGTGATGCGTCCGCGATTCTGGGCTTTCATGGCCGCAATATATTGCTCGTACAAGACAGGTGCAGGACCCGCGTATTGCGAGCGTTCGAGCACTTCGCGGGCTTTGTCCGTGCCCTTGCCCGTGATCAGATATTGAAACGAGGCGTCGCCGATCCCGGCTTGACCGCGTACTTCGATGAATTTTTCGCGCTTCAAAAATTCGATGGCAGGCTCGACAATACCCGGATAGGGCAGCTTGATCGTATCGGCGGCTTTGGCAGCCGTCATGACGCCGCCAAAATAGATCACCTTGAGCACCAGATCGGCGATGGTGATCAGGCTCAAGCCGGTATCTTCGACGGTGCGTAGGGGCGGCGGTGCCCAGGGTGGCGCGGCCACGCGCGAAGTACCGGGTGGTAACGAACCAGTCTTGGGGCGATCGGTCATGGTGTAAAACCTTATTCGAGATGAGATATGATTGCCAAACTATTATAGAGATTTATTCAAAATCCTGACAGTCTAAAGTCTCTGTATACCAGGGCTGTTGCAAAGTCAAGACACGCCCTGAACCTTGCCTACCCAGAACCTCACCCCCTGCCCCTATCCATGTGATGGTTCACGCACCGACACTTTTGTGGGAGCGGGCGTACCGTCCGTTCTATTGAAAGTACCGCCCCCGGAAAGTCGCACCCTTTCCGTGATGACGGAGACGGCGCGGGGCGAGCGGTTCTGCGACTTTGCACCCGCCCTGGCTTGCCGCGTCCGCCAACCGCCTAATCAATGAACGCCGCCGCTCATGCAGACTGACTCAGATTCATCCTTTACGGAACATATGTTCTGTGATAAACTCAGGGAAACTCTCTACAGACGTAATCGGTTAGCCTGAGCTATTCGTGCTGCTGGGCGCGTGCCTCCCCCTCTCCGTATCACGGAGAGGGGGTCGGGGGGGTGAGGTGAATAGCTCAACCTGCCAGATTATCGCTCTAATTTGGCGTTTCCCGCGTAACCCCTTCACACACGCCATTGCCTCGAACCCATATCAACGTTGATCCGCATTGCCCTTCACCCGCCGCCAACGCACTCCGACACGCTTGTTATGCGGAAAAACACCTCCTGAACCGTATTGATCCGAGGCTTGCCGAAAATACCAATCGTATCAATCCGATCAATTGAAATGGCTAGCGATACAGCCGCGACCACCGAGTTACTAAGGGTGGCGCGACTCCCCCTCTCCGTGATTACGGAGAGGGGGCTGGGGGTGAGGTGAATCCGCTCGCCTTCAACCGGGATTCACCCCGCTCTCACAGACCTGTCGGTGTGTGAAGTGCTGACGGAGAGAGAGTTGGAGGGTGAGGTTCTGGTCCCTCTGTCACATATCCGGCTTTTGCGGGGACGACCGTCTGCCGCGTCCATTTCCCTAAAGTGGCCGGAATTCATCGAATCCGGGCGGGCAAAATTGAATTCGCTCTTTATAATTATGCTCGATTCTGAGGCATATATAGGGCGAGTGGGTAGTGGCTGTCACAGTTGGAACAAAGCTCGGAGCCTACGACATTCTTGAAGAGATCGGGCATGGCGGTATGGCGACCGTTTATCGCGCCTATCAGCGGACGGTTGACCGCGACGTGGCGATCAAAATCATCTTGAAAGATCTGGCCGCCGAAGTGGGCGCGGTGCAGCGTTTCCAGCGTGAGGCACGGTTGATCGCGCGGTTGGAACATCCGCATATTCTGCCCGTGTACGACTTCGACGGCGCAAATGAGCCACCCTATATCGTCATGCGCTTTTTGGAAGGTGGCACGCTCAAAGAAGTGTTGGCGCACGGCCTGCTGCCGATCGAAGAAGTTGCCTATTTGATGCGACAGGTGTGCTCGGCGCTCGATTACGCGCATCGCCAGGGCAGCGTCCACCGCGACATTAAACCCTCTAACATCCTGGTCGATCGAGAGGGAAACGCCTTTATCAGCGACTTCGGTTTGGCACATATTATGGAAAGCGACGCCGAGACCGCACAAATCACCCGGTCGGGGCTGATCGTCGGCACGCCCGACTATATGTCACCGGAACAGGCACTGGGCATCGACGATGTCGATCCGCGCGCCGATCTCTATGCGCTGGGTGTCACGCTGTTTCAGATGCTGACGGGCGAACTGCCATTCACCGCTTCCAGCAGCATTGGTTTGCTATTGATGCACACCCAAGAACCGATTCCATCGGCGCGGGCTATTCGTTCCGACTTGTCTCCCGCAATCGAAGATGTGATCCAGTGCGCGATGGCAAAACGCCGCGAAGATCGCTACAAAAACGCCGCAGAGATGAGCTTGGCGATCAGCGAAGCCCTGGGCGGCCCGCTCATCATGGAGCATCCATCGCGGCTGCAAGAGGCGGCAGGTACGTCACTGCTGCGGCGCGTGGGCGGACGGTCGCGCGCGGATTCAAAAAATACGCCAACCGAGCAAAATAAAACGGTCGCGGCGCTCAACGCGAAGGCCGCCGAATATGCGGAGTTGATCGAGGCGCAGCATGGCGGCGAAGCAGTACGTCCCGCGATCACGGCACTGTGGGAAGCCTTTGAGAATATCGTTACGGCGCAAGGCGGCGCGGTGTTCGCCCGCACCGATACTGAATTGCTTGCCTTGTGGGGCGCTGAAAGCACCCATGAAGATGATGCAGAACAGGCTGTTCGGGCGGCGCTTTCCATGCAGGAACAGATGCGCGCGGCAAGCACGGAATTGCTCGCAGGGACGGATGATGTACTTCCCTTCAGCATCGGATTACACACTGGGCTGGCACTGCTGACACCCAATCGAGAGACCGGTCTTTGGTCGGCCAGCGGCGCGACGCTCAACCTCGCCAATCGGTTGATGGAGCGCGCTGAAGGGACCATTTTGATTAGCCACGAGGTCTTCCGGCAGACACTCGGCGTGTTCAGCGTGCGCCCGGATGAGCCGCTCAAAACGCGCGGACGCACGGATTTGATCAGCACGTACCGGGTACTCGCCGCCAAGGCGCGCGCGTTCCGAATTGGTGTGCGCGGCATCGAAGGGGTCGAAACCCGCTTAATCGGGCGCGATGCGGAATTGAAAACGCTCGAAAAAGCCTTTCTCACCGCCCTTGAAGACAGCGAAACGCAGGTCGTGACGATCGTGGCCGAAGCCGGCGTGGGCAAATCGCGGCTGCTGTATGAATTCGACAAATGGACCGAACTGCGCCCGGAGATTTTCCGTATTTTGCGCGCCCGCGCGATGCCCGACAACACCGAGCGCCCCTACGGCGTCATCCGTGATCTAATCGCCTTTCGTTTTGAGATTCTGGATAACGATACGCCGGGTATTGTCCGTCAGAAGATGGAAAACGGCGTCACCGCGCTGATCGGAGCCGATGTCGAACTGGCCCATACGATCGGTTATCTGTGCGGGTTCGATTTCAACGAGAGTGAACATATCAAAGGGCGCTTAGATGACGTGCCTGGCTTGGTACGACGCGGGCGCGGGATGTTTGTGCGTTTGATTACCAGTCTCGCCAAAATCGATCCGGCGACCATTTTGATCGACGATATTCATTACGCCGACGAACCCTCGCTCGATTTGCTCAACGAACTATTTACCGCCGACGCGGGACTGCGTTTGCTGGTGGTCAGCACAACCCGTCCGCTGCTCTATGAACGCCGCGAGAGCTGGGGCAGCGGCCAACCTTTCCACAAGCGACTCGACCTGAAACCGCTCGATAAGCGCGACAGCCGTGAACTGGTGCGTGAAATCCTGCAAAAAGTGGGCGAGGTGCCCACAACCCTGCGCGATCTATTGGTCGAGCGGGCGGAGGGCAATCCCTACTACCTGGAAGAGTTGGTCAAAACGCTGAGCGATGATCGGGTGATCGTCAAAGAGGATACCGATCATTGGCGAGTCGAAGAATCGCGTTTGGGCGCGCTGACCATCCCGGCTACGTTGCTTGGTTTGCTGGAATCGCGCCTGGATACGCTGCTGTATCCCGAAAAACTGACGCTCCAACGCGCCGCCGTATTGGGGCGCGTGTTCTATGATAGGGCGCTATTGGCCTTAGACTCGGCGGATGAAATGTCGATCGGCGGGCTGCCGGGTGTTTTGCACCAATTGACGGAGCGCGAATTTATCGAACGCCGCGAAACCACTGCCTTCGCCGATACAATCGAATATACGTTCCACAGCGGTCTTATGCGGGATGCCATCTACAATGCACTGCTGCGGCGGCAGATCACCGTTTACAATCGCGCCGCCGCCGATTGGCTGGTGGCGATGGCGGGTGAGCGAGTCGGCGAATATGCGCCGCAGATCGCCAACTATTACGAAAAAGCGGGCGAGCGGGAGCGCGCTGGACTGATCCTGGCGGATGTCGGTGAACGCGCACGCACCCTCGGCGCCTTGCTGACGGCCAAAGTACAACTTACACGCGCTTGGTTACTTCTGCCCGAATCGGCGGATGAGGCGCGGCAGACGCTCGCGTTGAACCTGGGACGGGTGTACCGCTCGCTTGGTGATTATGCGGATGGTTTGCAGATTCTCGATCAAGTGGCGATGATTGCGCAGCGGAGAGGTGATGCCGACGGTGCGGCGAATGGCCTGAGCACGATGGCGCTGATCTGGATGGATAAAGGCGACAATGCGCAGGCCAAAAAGCTGCTGGATGAGGCCGCTGCACTGACCCCTGCACCAGCGGCCACCCAATCACGCACATTTTATCTATCGGGTTGGTTGGCCTATCTGAGCGGCGATTGGACGCGCGTCGAGGAGGCCGCCGCCGCTGGTCTCGACAAAGCGCGTGCCGCCAAAAATCCTCGGTTGACCATCAACGCCTTGCAGTTGCTGGGAATTGCCGCCGAAAATCGCGGCGATTTCACGAGTGCGTATGCGTATGTCGAACAATGTTTGGCGATTGCCAAAGACATTCGCAACCATGATGCGCTGGCTGGTTTGTATCTCACATTGGGCGAAATGAAACGTGGGCAGCGCGATTTTGTCGCGGCGCGCGCGGCTCATCTGGAAGCCCTGAAACTGTGCCGTGAGAGCGGCGAAAAAGGCACGGAGGCGATCTGCTTGGGTGACCTGGGGTTGGTTGAACTTGGGTTGCGATCACCTGCGGCGGCGCGAAATTATTTTCTGTTGGGCTTGCGGCTCGCCCAGAAGATCGGGCAGGCCGCCCAGATCGTACTGAATGTGTGCGGGTTGGCGGGCGTCCGCGCGCTCGATGGCGATAGCGAAACGGCGCTCCACTGGCTGGGCTTGGCGCTCAGTCAGCCGACGGCGATCGATGAAACGCGGCGCGACGTTGAAGAGGTATTCGTCATCCTCGGCGAGACGCTGAGCGAAGCGGCCATTCAAACGGGGATGGAGGCCGGAAAGGCGCTCAATTTTGGCGCACTGGTCGGTCAGTTAGTCGCCGATAACGAGCGCCATCGGATGACTTGAACCACCTTTGGGCGTTGATAAATAGCATCCAGACGCGTGATCATCGCGGCGGCGGTTGGCACGCGACCGTACAAACGTCGTATATCGGCGGCGGCTTGCAGCCCAATCGCGGGATCGGGGGAGTCCACGATTTGGCGCATCACGGCAGCCGCCTGATCTTCATCGGGGGTCGCCCAGACCTGTCCGGCGTCGTAGGGTCCCAATGTTTGCGCGATCACCGTGAGCGTATAGTCAATTGGATAGCTATTGGCGGGCGTCATGAAATCGGTGTTCGCCGAATAGTTCGTCGCAATAACCGGTTTGCCAAAATACATGGCTTCTGCCAGCACCAAACCGAAACCTTCGGCGCGATGCAGCGAAACAAGCGCATCGCAGACAGTCAACAAGCCGTTCACTTCGGCGCGCATCAAATATCGATCGATGATCACGCCGCCCACTTCGGCGAGTGCCGCCCGGATTTGCTCGGCTTCCGTCGATTGATCCAGGTTGCTCACTTTGAAGACGAGCACGGGTCGCGTCGCAGGCGATCGCGCTCCGAAGGCAGCCCAGAACGCCCGAATAACCGCCAACGGGTTTTTTCGCTCCGTAAAGCTATTGCCATCGAACATCACCAGAAACAGAAAACGATCGGTCGGCAAATCGAAATGCGCGCGCGTGTACGCCGACGCGATATGGGGTTCGACCAGCGGTGGGATCACAGTGACGGGGATGGGTGACTCTGCTGCAATGCTGTCCCGACAAAATTGGCTGGCAACCCACACCTCGTCGAGATAGCTGAAGCGGTCATACCAGCGCTCTGGGAACTGCGCCAACTCCCAAAACCAGTAGCCGACCATATAGCGATTGGCGAACGCACGCACACCCAAATGGGGCGTGACGAATGCGAGATCAGCGGCGTTAACATGCAGCACATTGACGGGGTGGCTGATTCCTTCGTCAAGGCCGAGTACATCGATCGATCGATCTTGCTTGCGGACGAAATCGATTGACAGATTGACAATATTGAGCGGATAACCGGCGCTCGACAGCGTTTGGGCGGTTGAACGCGCAACTTCGGCGATGCCATTTTCGGAATGCAAAAAGCCGATCACATTCACGCCGCGCGTGACCGTCCATGCGCGGTGTGTTTGCGGGGTGATGGTGACGATCGCGGGCGGCGCGGTGGGTCTCTGTGGCACGCCCATTGGCGTCAGAAACACGTCCGGCAGATCGGGGAAACGTGCGCGTCCGTAGGTGCGGAACCATTCGGCGAGTGCGCGCCCCTGCGTTTCAGGCCCACCCGGATAATAAGTCATGATGTCGAGGGACTGTTTACACAGAAAAGCACCGAAATTCGTGAGATAACCGGGTTCGGACGGCTGTACCCGGTAGGGCATATTCAGATATTCATAAAATGTACCCAGCCCAACCTCGAACGGAGTCGGCCACCATGCGCCTGCTGCGATCTGCTCCGCGAAAAGGGCGCGCGCTTCGAGCGGGATGGGTACACCATTGCTAAAAACGTCGAAAGCGTTCGGCCAATTTTCGACCAACCGCTGATGCTGATCGAACCGCCGCCGCTGATAATCACGCACGAGCAACCGCATACCCGCGCTTAAATCAGGTACCTGGCCGTGATTATGGTGAGGCGCGGTCGAATCGGGATTGTCTGGACCGACTCCATTGAAATGTGCGAACAATATACAAGTATCGCCAATTACAAAGCGTCCGTCGCGCACATCGACTGGCCGCTGCGGAAAATCCCCTGTGCCGACGTTGGCGGTTGGATCATCCCAGATGCACACTCCCTGGAATAAAGTGGAGGCGCGATCTATCCAATGCGGATCGAAAGTTGTCAACGGTGTTTCGGCCTGATCCAGCCCACTAACCATCTGATCTTGCCACCACGCCAAAAACGCATCCGCCTCCGCGCCGCGCGTGACGCCGATAAAGCCTGCGGCGAGCACGGTCTGATGCGCATCGAAAATCGGATCAAGCCGTGCCAGCGAGTCGTGCAGAATAGTGTCCGAATCGAGGGAGATAAGACGCTCGAACGAAAAATTTCGCCGCACGTAGCGCAGCAGATAGGGTTTGACTGCGACCGCCATGCGTCCTGGCGTGCAGGCAAAGGCGAATTGCCCCCAATGCGGGATGTGCAGATGCTCCAGCGGGATAGTGATAAACGGCTCTTCGGCGGGATCGAAAAAGCCATCCACACGATCGACCAGCCCCAAAAAGACCTGACCGTCAGGGTGGAAGTGGTGATATGAATGTGCGAGCGCCCGCACCTGCGCGATCTGGTTTTTGGTGGCGACGGTACACAGCGGAATGGATGGACTCATGGATCATAGGGCCTGCTATCCAATTCCAAGTCTTTGAGCGTGCGTGTCAAGCGCGCCCGATCGTGCGCCATTTGCTCGGTCAGCGCGGCTTCGAGATTGTTGAGGCGCGCAGCCGTGTTGCTCAGATTCGCCGTGAGGACATCGATCTCACGCTGATCGGCACGATGCTGAGCGATCAGCGTATCATAAACCTTTCGCTGGGCTTCCCAGACGGCACCCGTGCGCAGCACCTGATTGAGCATAATGAGCAAAGGCCCGATAATGCGCAGCCGTCGCAAACGCTGCATCAGGTTTTCGATGCGCGATGCCGGATCGGGTTCGGGTGGCGTGAGCGCTTCGTCAACTCGTCCCTGCCACTGATCAAGGATCGGCTGCGCCGTGAAGGGCGTCAGCGGGGGCGGCGGCACTGTATCGGCGGGGCGCGGAAGATGTGCCTCGATCGCGGAAACCTCGGATGGATTCGCTAGGCTCATAGGGCGAAAAAAAGCCTCGTCTAGGTTAGTAAAACGTTGACTGCCGAACCTGCCGAACCACGCGATCAATGCGCGGCGCTGAAACGATAAACCGCCCGGAAAATAATCAATCACATCGGGCGTATGCCGATACAAATAGACGGCCAAATTTGTCAGATCAGGCAACGTCGAATCAGATATTTCAGGGGCGTTGAGATACTCAAAAAAGGAGTCGCCACCCACCGCGAACGGATGCGGCCAGCGTTCGCCGCGCGGATCGGTCTCCCAATAACAATCGCGCACACGAGTCGGGATTGACAAGCCATTATCGAAACGCGCATAGGTGTACGGCCATTGGCTGATTTCGTGGTAGCCATTGGTAATCAGACGATTCCGATACCCATGCCACAAAGACTGCACGGCCTCGTTCAGGTCAGAAAGCCTGTAGCGGTTTTGGTGTTTAGAAATGTTATCAAATTGGTCGAAGACCAGTCCACTGTAATGGACGAACAGGATCGGCTCGCCATCGATCGTATACTGGCCGTCGGTCTGGGCGATATTTTGATGGCGGTGCGCGAGATTCCATTCGGCGATATTGGCGGCTGGCGTTTGCCAGATATAGACGTTGGGGAACATAGCGGGTGCCAAATCCATCCAGCGCTGATCATAAAATAGGCCGCGCGCAAAATCGAGCTTGCAATGGTGGTACAGGCGCGCCTTCCACCAACCCAACAGACCATCCAGATCGGTGCGCCGCGAGATTGCCAAAAAGCCGAGGTTGTAGATTCCTGATCCCAGCAGATCGACTTCCGAAGGGCGGCGATCGTCATTGAGCGGATTGCAGATATGCGGTGTGAGCACCACGCCATAGGTGTCGAGCAAGCGATCGAGCGTCGCAAGCGAATGGTAGATCACAATATCGGCGTCAAAAAAGGCCAGCCGATCGAGTTGATAGGTGTCCATCAGATAGGTCAAAAAATAGGGTCTGACGGCACAGCACAGCTCGATGACGGTGTACTGAAACGCAAAACAATCCCAGTTCGGGATGTTGAGTTTATCCATGCTGATGATGGTAAATGGCTCATTGGCCGGATCGAAAAAATCGTCGATGGTATCGATCAGGCACAGAAAAACCTGCCCATCGGGATGCACATCGAGATACGAACGCGCGAGGCTGCGTGCATGGGCGAGGTAGTTTTTCGAGACAGCCGTACAAATGGGGATGACGCTTCCCACAATAAGCCTTTCCTACGCCAACCGACTGGGCTGACGAGCTTTTTGAATACTATCAGCCGGATTAGTTTACTCGGTACCCCGAAAATCCCAAATAGCGGCGATTGACGACTGACAAATTGATCAGATGAGACTGCGGTGATTGGTGCCGATCACGGGTAATCGGGTGATTTAGCCGGGGAGCGTAATCGTGATCGCGCCGAGATCGACGTGATCGGTGCCACCGACGGGCACGCGCTCGGTCGGATGGTCGATGTCATAAAGGCCGACGGTCAGATCATAAGTGCCTGCGAGCTGATCGGGTGGGATCAAAACACCCTGGCTGTCGATCACGGTTTGACCGGGCGTCCAGCTGGTGGTGAGCGCCGTATTGTTGCCCGGTTCGGCGTCGCGCTGCGCCACCAGCCGCCCTGATTTATCCAGCAGGTGCAAAAATACTTTGTAGCGCTGGCTGAGCGACACATCAGTGCGCCAGAACAGCGTCACGCCGAGCACGTCCCCCGCGTGGAAGGTGTTACCACTCAACGCGACCCCATCCAGTCGAATCGAGTCGCCGAAGCGCGCGGCCAGCGTTTGGGTGGGCGCGGTGACGGGTGTTGCCGGGATCGCATATAAGGCCAGTCGCACATTGCCGTACCAGTTCGACCAAACCGGGAATGTCCGCGTATTCAGCGTGTTCTCGACGATACGCCCTGGATCGCGTTCATTCTCGCCCCAATATAATACAAAAACCCGCCGCGCCTCGTGAATCACGCCATCGATCGCCGACTGGGTGGCCGGATCGTCGCCACCCAGTCCGGCGGGAAGCGCCGCGATGGGGTCTGAGCCATGATAGTAGTAGCTGAAAACCTCAAGCTGATTCGGTGCATCGAGGACGATCCGGTCGCCGGGACGCGGATCACTACCGATCAAGCGCGCCATCCCTCGGTAATCGTCGCGCGCATAACCTGGCACATTGTACAGATTATCGAGCGCATCGTTCGAGAGCATCACCAGCGAAAACAGGCCAAAGCCCGCCAAAACACGCGGCGCAGCCTCCAGCGGAATGAACAAATTCGGGGTACCTAACTCCCACAACAGCCAGATGCTGCGCCCGATCAGCAGCGCCATGGCGATCTGCGCGGGCAGCAGAAACTTGAGATTGGCATCGCGGAACAGGCCGAGCGCAAACAAGGGCAAGATCGTCGTCGCCAACACGATCAGTGGCAGCGCGATCCGCCAGGTGAAGGGCGCGCGCCGTCGCATCCAATCGGGCAGTAAGGCAGCCATGATAAACAGCAGCGGCCAGACATACAGCCACCACTCGGTTGCGCGCGAAGTATTGCCATAAATGAGCCAGCGCGCGACCGTCGCTAGTCCATTCGCCACATCCACAGCGTGGCCGGTGCGCGGCCAATTGCTCACCTGCCGGATCGCGGTGGGCAGCAGCGGCGCAAAGAACAGCAGCGTCAGGCCATTCAGCGCGAAATAAGCGAGCACGCGACGCGGCCAGTTGGCGAGGGGCGACCAGCGCTGGGCCATCGCCAAAATCAGCGCAAACACGAACGCTATCCCCTGCGCGATCATCACGATCGGATAGGTGTAATGCGTATACAACCCTGCCACGTTGATCAGCGCCAGTGCGAGTCCGTCGCGCGAATTGGGACGACTGAGCCAGCGCACAAAAAAGAGCAGCCCCGCTGCCGTCCACAGGGCGAGCGCCGCGTACATGCGCGCTTCCTGGCCGTAATAGACCTCAAAACTACTGAGCGCTACCAGGAAAGCCGCGATCAGGCCAACGCCCGGCGCGAATAAGCGTTTGCCGAGCGCATAAACGCAGGCCACCGTGAGCACGCCGATCAAGGCGGAGAGCGCGCGCAACGCAAATTCCGAGTCGCCCGTCAGCAGCAGCCAGCCGCGCAGCAGCAGATAATAGCCGGGTGGGTGAATATCCTGCGCCGCCGCCGCGATCAGGTCAGCGATCGGGCGCTGCGCCAACCGGAGGCTGTTGCCCTCGTCGCTCCACAGCGATTGATGGCCGAGCAGGTGTAAGCGCAATATGGCAGCCAGGAATAGAACGAGCAGCGGCAAAATGACTCGTAAACGTCGCCCACTGATTTGGCGCATCATGGTGGTAAAGCTGATCACGATGCGCTGACTTAGCCCGTTTTGGTCGGGGCGGCGGTGGCGCTGACCGTCGTAATCGTGAACGAGGTGGCGGCGGTCGCCACATTCGGCGCACTAATGCTCACCGTCCAATTGCCATCGGTCATGTTGAGCACTTTGGGCACCACGTAAAAATGGATGCACAACTGCGCCGCCGCATAATTGCTCGTCCACGTGTCTTGATGGGTGAGCGCCCCGTTCCAACTGGCCGTGAATAACACGCCTTTTTTGAGATTATGCGCCTTCGTAACCACATGGATTTTGGCATCGTTGCCCGAAAACGTAGTCGTCGGATTGATCGCGCAACCGTTGCCATCGATGCTGCGGGCGAGTACGGGCGCATCGAGCGTCAGATCGGGGCCGGTAGTCGTGCCCGCGACCGTTGGAACGAGCGTCGTATTTCCGGCGGGCTGCTGCGTGCCACTGGTGGACGAATCGGGCGGCAGCGGCGTGCTCAAATTGGCTTGTGCCAGCAGGTCGAGATATTTGGCGTGTTCGGTCGCCAGATCGTCGCGGGCACGCCCCAGATTGATCGTCGTGGTGCCGACCGCCACGATCGTTGCCGACATGCTCGTCGCCTGACTCTGAAAGGCGCTGATGGTGCCGTTGACGTTGCTGTCGATGATGCGCGTGGCATCTGATGCGCCCGTGTTACAGGCGGCCAGGATCAGCGCACCCGCAATCATCGCGCAGCCGATTTGCGCGACTCGTTTGAATCTTTTTATTCGCATTACGCTCGTTCGATCGCCCTGTACATTTGCCAGCAAAGGGTGGATCATGCCAGGGAATCGGCGTAGACGCAACTATTCTGACGCGCTCTTAACCAGACGCTAATAAGCAAAACATATGGGTTTCCGGTCTCCAGTTTGTGGTAGAGTCGATTTGAGGGTTTTGCATGAACACGCTTATTGAAAATATCTGGGTGGCACTGGCTGGGCTGCTGGCGAATAAGCTGCGTTCTGCCCTGACCATGCTCGGCATCAGCATCGGCGTGGGCGCGGTGATCGTGCTCGTCTCGCTTGGACAGGCCGTGCAAGATTATATCGCGGACCAATTCCTGGGTATCGGCACGAATCTGGCATTCGTGATTCCATCGGCGTTCACCGGTGGTGGTGGTAGTCCGGGCGGTGGCGGCGCGGCAGGACGCTTCAGTGTGCGCTTTTCATCGATCACCGAGGCGGATGCGGCAGAACTGGCGAATCCATTCAATGTGCCGGATGCCGAAGCGGTCGTGCCGCTGCTCAACCTCTCGCGTGATGTGGTCTACAATGGCCTGACGCGCCGCACGCCGATCACTGCGACGCTGCCGAGTTATTTCGGGGTGCGCAATCGGGTGCTCGGCGTTGGACGGTTTTTCGACGATCAGGATGTGATTGGCGGCGGGCGTGTCGCCGTGATCGGGCTGGCCGTGCTCAAAGCGCTGTTCCCGGATGCAAATTCCGCTCTCGGCGAGACGATCCGTATCGGCGACGTGCCATTCCGCGTGATCGGCGTGCTGACCAAGTTCGGCGGCACCAGTTTCGGCAACGCCGACGACATCATCGTAATCCCGCTTTCGACCGGGCAAGCGCGCCTACAAACGATCCGTAGCCCGAACGGTGCGAAGCCGATCACCGTTATCTATATGCAGTCGGGGAGCAGCGCCAGTATGGACGCGCTGGTGCAGGAGACGACCGATACGCTGCGGCGCGTCCATAACATCAGCTTCCGCAATACCGACGATTTCCAGATTTTAACGCAAAAAGACCTCCTCAAAAGTTTCGGGCAGATCACGAATCTGCTCACGATTTTTTTGGGCGTGATCGCCGGGATCAGCTTGCTCGTAGGCGGGATCGGTATCATGAATATCATGCTGGTGACCGTCACGGAGCGCACGCGCGAGATCGGCTTGCGGAAGGCAGTGGGTGCGCGGCGCGGCGATATTTTGTGGCAATTTTTAATCGAGGCGACAGTGCTCTCGGTGGTCGGCGGCGCGGCGGGGATCGGGATCGCCCTGGGCGGGATCGTGTTGATTCGGCTGTTGGTGCCGACGCTCGATGCGACGATTCGGCTGAACAGCGTCTTGCTGGCGATCGGGATCGCCGCCGCGATCGGCGTGTTTTTCGGGCTGTACCCGGCGAGTCGGGCGGCGGCGCTCAATCCGATCGAGGCACTGCGCCATGAATAGAAAGTTTTAGAATGAGTGGGCGGCCACATCGGGTCGCCCGTCATTGAGGCGGTTTATCGGATCGCGTGATTTGAGGCGCGAGAGGCAGCGCGTCCATTCGATCCAGGCGAGTCGTCCGAGATGATCGCCAACGCGCGCGTCGTAAGCGTCTAAGAATGCCTTGAACGCGCTCCCATCATCTGCACCATTCAGCGGATCGGGGTGCGTGCCGCGAATCAGCAGGGGCAGACCGCAATCGTGAATGGCATCGACGAAATTCACGAAACGCGACAGACGACCCAAAAATGTCAGACCGACATCGGCGCTGTCTACGGGCGCGAAAAACGGAACCGCATCGAGCAAGATGAACTCGGCCTTTTTGCTTCGGAACATTGCCGCGAAATCATCTTTCATGAGCGGCGCATCCTGAAGTTCAAGCCAGTTCAGATAGACGAATCGCGTGCCATCCAGAATGTGAGTCGCAACAGCCGCCCCTGTGAAGCTGTCGAACCAGACATGCGGACGGTTTGGCAGGCACACCTTTGCCAGATCGCCTGCGCGGTGATCGCGGCCTTCCAATTCGATGGCGCGGACACGATCGGGTGCGAGATGGATGTGTTCGCGGTTCAGGTTACTCGATAAGATGACCAGGATACCCGCGCTCGCCAGGGTTTCCGTGAAGAATACATAACCTTCTATCTCGGCTTCATCGACGAACACGACTTTTCCGCGTAGCTGCGCAGTGAAATCGGTGAGCGCGGTCACGCTCTGAGTGGCCTGTGCTTCATCGAACGTCCAATGGCGCAGCACGTTGTTCCAATCACGGGCGCTCAAAACCGCCGTTTGCCGTCCAAATAAACGCAACGGCGTGACGGTGAGCATCGTTTTATCGGCAAAATAGCCGCGCACGGCACCCGATCCGACGAGATTGCGACAGCTTGCGCTATCCGAGCGTGTTTGATGGGTTAACACCTCGTCAAGCAGCATCAGCAAACTTGTTTTACCGATGCCGGGCGCGCCAGACACAAAGATCGGCTTCACGAATTGCCGTCGGATGGGCCAGTCACCGTCGCTGAGGTAATTGGCGATGGGACGGATGATTTCCGCCAGCAGGCTGCCTAGATCATAATCTTCGAGTCGGAATTGCTCGATAGTGTCGGTGACCATTGAAAGGTCGAGGATGATTTGTTCGGTCAGCATGTGCGCGCGGGATGCGAGATCGGTGGCATGTGCTGCCAATTCAGGTTGATCACTCGCGGTGATACGTGGATCGATGACGGCGCGAATGGTTTTCAGGATGTTCACGAACACGGTTCTCCAATGGGTTAGGCGATTGTCCGCGATGACAAATCTGCTACAATGAACAGAGGATCATCGGATCATAGGACGTTTTCACGAGGTCAACTTTGTACACGCGCCGCACCCCATCCAATGTCCCGATCCGTTTGGCCGCCGGATTCGTCATTGTTTCACTCGTCGTGATCGGCTTCGTCGCCTATCAGGCGCTGCAAAACGAAACGTCGTCCGTCGCGCCCACGCCGATCGTCGCACTGTCCAGCCCGACCCCCGCACCCTATCTCAGTCCAACCCCCGTGCTCGTCGAATATCGGATCATCTCCAGCAAAGCCAATCTCTCGACCGTGATCACCGAACTCTATTATGCCGTCAACGGCGATAACTGGGATTTGACCCACCTCGGCCAATTCGCGGGTCATCTGGAAGGGACGGCCAATTTTGGCACACGCGGCAATTTTGTGCTGGCCGGACATGTGGAACTGAGGGATGGCAGCCAGGGGCCATTTGCCGATATTCATCTGCTCACCACAGGCGACGCGATCACGATCATCGGCGCTACGCAGCCCACGCCGACGATCAAAGAATACGTGGTGACGGACGAGGCAAAGGTCGCGCCCAACGCATTCGGGGTGATGCGCAATCATGGCTATGAAGAGCTGACGCTGATCACCTGCGACGATTGGAACGCGACCAACCAGACATACACGACGCGGGTCATCGTCCACGCGCGACCCGTGAACGGTGCGCCGCCGGGGCATTGATTCATGCGCGAACGCAGCAGGCCGCGTGCATCTCTAGCGCAAGTTATTTCGTGGCGGCGACCTTCGAGAGCGTGACGCTGATGTTGCCGGGCACGGGCGTGCCGATGGTGGCAGGAAAATATTCGATGATCACGCCATACGTGTTATCCACCGGAATCACTACTCGCATCGTCGAGTCGATCAGCGTGTCGCCTTCGGCAGTGCCCAGCACATAATCGGAGTTGGGGCTGGTGATGATTATGTTCGTCCGAAAGTTGCCGCTGACTGCACTCAACGTGATCTTATAGATTTCGCCGATTTTGCCGTTGAATTTATAGTATCGATAGACGATCTTGTCGTCTAGCGATTCAGTGAGCGGTTTATCGAGTTCGAGCGGTGTGGCATCATCGGGCAGCAGCGATCCACCACCAGGCACGGCGGTCGGAGCGAGACGCGGAATGTTATGGAGATGCGGCGTGAGGCGCGCGCCCTGCACGGCGGGCGTCACGATCAGCAAAAGCGCGGCCACGCTGATAAACAACCCGATTCCCAACAGCGAACCAAAAGCGGTACGACGGAGCATAACACTCTCTCCTCAATCCATTTGATGTGTATTTCAGAACACGGCGAGAGAATACACGCCTTTGCCATTTCCCGCACGCCCGATATAATCCGCTTTTTCAGCCTGATTAGGACTATCTTATGATCCTTGAATCGCTTATTCTCAGCATCAAGCCGGGTCAGAGCGCGGACTTTGAAAAAGCGTTCCGCGACGCATCCCCGATCATTGCAGGCGCAAAAGGCTATATCACCCATACGCTGAACCGCTGCATCGAGACACCCGATCGCTATCTGCTCCAGGTGCAGTGGCAAACGCTGGACGATCACATGGTCGGTTTTCGCGGCTCAGAGGGCTATCAAGACTGGCGCGCGCGGCTGCATCATTTCTATGATCCGATGCCCACAATGGAGCATTTCGAGCCAGTCGCTTTGAGCTAACGAAACATTAATTTGCGGACGCGGCAGGTCGTCATCCCTACAAAAACATCGTCTGTTGTAGGGACTTGTCCCGCCGCGTTCGTTGATCACGCGCCGTGCCCTATTCCAGGGTGGCGGTAACTTCCATCGGTATCGCCGACAACGCCTGCGAAACGATACAGGTACGCATCGTCTCTTCGGCGGCAGTCTTGAAAGCATCCGCCGCCACATCTTCCACTTTGCCGAAGGTTTCCAAAGTGATTTTCGTGATGGTGGAGCCGGTCGCTTCTTTGGTCAGAACGACGGTCGCGCGGGTGCGCACATGGTGGACAAAGTGCTCTTTCCGGCTCAACAGGTTGGCGAGCGCCATGCTGAAACATGCGGCATGAGCGGCGGCCAGCAGTTCTTCAGGGTTGCTGCCGCTGTTATCCTCGAAGCGCGTCACAAACGTATACGGAGTGTCCTTGAGGACGTCACTGCCACTGGTGATCATGCCCTTGCCCGTCCGCAGATCGCCGTGCCAGCTTGCTTCAGAACTACGCAAAATATCCGTCATGATGTCTCAATTTCCCCTCGACTACGAATGGTTCACGCAGACTGTACAACCGCCCGCGCCAGTTTGCCAATTCAATGCCTTCGACCTTCGACTCGTCTCCGCTCCCTCATGATGAGGAGTTCAACGTGCGATGCGGCACGTTCAAGCCTTGCTGAATGCCGCGATTTGTTCATCCAGCTTATTGCGATCGACTTGCGGATAGGCATTCAATAAGTCGCCGAACTGCTTCATGTATTCCACAACATGTGGGCGCGTATCGGCCTCGAAGCGCATCGTAATCGCGGGTTGCGTATTACTCGCGCGCACGAGTCCCCATCCGCCGGGGAACGCCGCGCGCACACCGTCGATGTCGATCACCGAATGGTCGGCGCTCAGCTTCTCTTTCATGCCCTTGATCACGTCGAATTTCACATCGTCGGGCGCGGTCATAATAATCTCCGGCGTAGCAACGAATTTCGGGATGCTGCCAAGTAACTGGCTGACCGTCTGATCAGTCTTGCTCAGCAGTTCGAGCACCTTGAGCGAGACCAAGCCCGCATCATCGAAGCCATAATAATTCTCGCCGATGAATAGGTGGCCGCTCACTTCGCCGCCGAGTAAGGCACCATCTTGCGCCATTTTTGCCTTCATCAGGCTGTGTCCGCTTTTCCACATGACGGGCTTGCCGCCGTGCTTGGTAATCTCGTCGATGAGCGCTTGGCTGGCCTTCACATCGAATATGATCTCCGCGCCGGGCGTCCGCGTCAGCAAGTCGCGCGCCAGCAGCGCCAACAAGCGATCTGCCGCGACGTGATTGCCATGCTCGTCGATGATCCCGCAGCGGTCGGCGTCGCCATCGAACGCGATCCCGACATCCGCGCCCTGATCGACGACGGCTTTTTCGAGATCGTGGGTGGTCGTCTCGTCTTCGGGATTGGGCAGGTGATTGGGGAACGTGCCGTCCGGTTCGCAGTAAAGACAATCCACCGCGACGCCCAGCTTTTCGTAGACGGGCGCGATCATCGATCCGCTCAGACCGTTGCCCGCATCGAGCACGACCTTGAGCTTGCGTGCGCCGAGGTGTACCTTGCCGCCAATGACGGCCATGTGCTTGCTCACCATCTCTGGATCGGTGTCAAGTTGGCCCGCGCCTGCTATAAAATCGTCGGCCAGGATCAGACCGAGGATCGACTGAATCTGATCGCCCGATAGCGCCAGCCGCCCATAGGCCATTTTGATCCCGTTATTTTCGAGCGAAAGGTGGCTGCCCGTGATCTGGATGCCGCCCCCTTTATCGCCGTACTGCGCCGATGCGAAGTAGACAGTGGGTGTCATGACGCCGCCGATGTCGGTGACGTGCAGCCCGGTACTGACCAGCCCCTCGATCAACGCCGACTTGAGCGGTGGTGTCGAAAGCCGGTTATCGCCGCCCACAAACACGCGGTCCGTCCCGAAGCTGCGCATCATGAACGTGCCATAACCCTTGCCAACCAGCCGCGCCACATCGGGCGTCAACTGCGGCTGATCGCCCACCACCGTACCGCGAATATCATAGGCGCGAAAAATTGACTTTGGAACTGTTGCCATCGTGAATTCCCCTCTTTTTTGCCAGCCGCTTCACTTCGCATAGATTATCGCGTGATCGGGTTCGAGGCCAAAGTGGGTTTGGGGCCGATCAACATCTTCGGCGGCATTTCCGCTATAATTGGCGGTATCTCGCGCCCTGCGAACAATAATGAGGATTTTTTACTTTGGATCAAGTGACCCTTACACACACTGCCGAAAAACCCTGGCTCAAGTTTTACGACTTCTGGGTGACGCCAACGCTGACGTATCCGCGCCGCCCACTCGATTATTTGCTCGAATTTGCCACGATGCAGAATCCTGATGGCGTATCAACGATTTTTTTCGGCGAAAAGCTGACCTATCGGCAGTTGAATCAGCAGGTCAACACGATGGGCGCGGCGTTGCAAGCACAGGGCATCCATAAGGGTGATCGTGTCGCGTTGATGCTGCCCAATTGCCCGCAGTTCGCCATCGCCTATTTTGCGATCTTGCGCGTTGGCGCGATCGTCGTCAACGTGAATCCACTGTACACGCCGCGCGAGATCGGGTATGTACTCAATGAAACCGGATCGCGCGCCATTTTCGCGCTCGATCAAGCCGGGCCGGCCCTCACGGGGGCGCGTGGAGCCGGGATGCTGCCCGCGCTCGAAATGGTTTTTGTTACCTCGGTATCCGACTACATGCCCGAAGTCGCACGCGCTCCATTCCTCGCCAACCAGAAAAAGAACGGCGCGGCCACCATCGACGATTTGCCCGCTGCGCCGGGTTTGTTTCGTTGGACGGAATTGATGGCGAGCGGCGCAGATAAAAAGCTGGCGCGCGTGGTCATCGATCCCGAAGAAGATGTCGCGGTACTGCAATTCACAGGTGGCACGACCGGGATGCCCAAAGGCGCGATGCTTACCCATTTCAACATGATGGCGAACACGATGCAGCTCTACACTTGGGCCAAACATTATTTGCGCCCCGGCACCGAGATCGCGCTGACGGTGATCCCGCTGTTTCACGTTTACGGCATGACCGTGGCGCTGACCACGAGCATGATGATCGGCATGACGCTGCTGCTGGTGCCGCGTTTTGATCCGACCGATATCCTCAACTTGATCAAAACCTACAAACCGGGCTATTTTCCTGGCGTGCCGACCATGTACATCGCGCTGCTGAATCATCCCGCCCTAAAAGACACGGATATTTCGTCGCTGCGGCTGATGAACAGCGGTTCCGCACCGCTCCCGCACGATGTGCAAACGCGCTTTCAGGAATATTGCAGCGGCATTTTCACCGAAGGTTTTGGTCTCTCGGAAGCCTCGCCCGTGACGCACTCGAACCCGATCTTTGGCTTGCAGAAGGCGGGTTCGATTGGCGTGCCGCTTCCCGATACCGACTCGAAGATCGTGGACGACGAAGGTCACGAGGTGTCGGTCGGCGAACCGGGCGAGCTGATCATCAGCGGGCCACAGGTGATGAAGGGCTACTTCAACCGCCCGGATGACACTGCGAACGCGCTTCGTAAGCGCGACGACGGCAGAATATGGCTCCACACGGGTGACATCGCGCGCATGGACAACGATGGCTTTTTCGAGATCATCGACCGCAAGAAAGATTTGATTCTGGTCGGCGGCTTCAACGTCTACCCACGCGAGGTGGAGGAAGTGCTGTTCACACATCCAGCGATCCAGGAAGCCAGCGTGATCGGTATACCGGACGATTACAGCGGCGAGACGGTCAAGGCGTTCGTGGTGCTGCGGACGGGTATGGAAGCCGAGCCAACCGAAATCATCCGCTTTTGCCGCGAGCGGCTGGCTGGTTTTAAGACGCCAACTGTCGTCGTGTTCGAGCAGTCGCTGCCCAAAACGCTGGTGGGCAAGGTACTGCGTACCGAACTTCGCACACGGAAATAGTGACCGGACGGATGTGGTGAGCAATCGTCCTACAACAACAGTCTATGGTATTGTAGGGACGATCGCCTGCCGCGTCCGCTGTTGGGTGTATGTGGATTTGAGGCTTATGTGAGCGGGCCTAAATCTCAAGAGCCTGGATCGCACGTAGAGACTATAATGACGGCGGATGCTTTTTTGTAGGAAGGGCAAAACTTCATGTC
Source organism: Aggregatilineales bacterium (assembly GCA_038230635.1). GTDB lineage: Bacteria > Chloroflexota > Anaerolineae > Aggregatilineales > UBA2796 > JBBRMW01. The sequence continues at coordinate 22,406 of JBBRMW010000022.1, forward strand.
ACCAGGGGATATCGTTCTCGTCATCTATGTGTTCTTGCTCGTCCCGGCGATGTTGGTCGGATTCGTCTTCGCGCGCCGCAAGTGGTTCGAGCCGTACCACAAAATGACGATGACCACGATTACGATCTCGAACTGGATTTTGATCGGGATTGTGATGGTGACAACCTATCGAGAGGCTGTCGAGCCAGGGCTGCCGCAAAACCTGCGCTTTGCCAGCGGCTTGATCCCGACCATTCACGGGCTGCTCGGTCTTTCCGCGCAGACGCTCGCCACCTACTTGGTCATTCGCATGTGGTTTGAGAAGCAGCTTCCAGAGTGGTTCAAAGTTAAAAACATCAAGCGCTATATGCGGACCACGCTTGGCTTGTGGCTGCTGACGGCACTGTTCGGGGTGACGGTGTGGGCGGTGCTGCATCGCGGCTTCTTGACCAGCCCTGGCGAAAATGGCGGTGCGAATCCTGTCGCCACCGAACCCGTTGGCACGCCCGACAGCACGCAAGATGCGACCACCGTACCTGCTTCTACCAAAGATGCGACCGTTGCGCCTGCCGTCACCAAAGATGCGACCGTTAGGCCAGCCGCGACTCCGGCAGCGACGGCGGCAGTGCCCGCCCAAACTGCGCAAGCTACGCCCGCCGCGACCATAGCAAGTTAGTTCTACAACCGAACTTACGATTTGACCAATCAAATGCCACCGATTTACCTCACCCCCTCAGTCCCCCTCTCCGTCCTCACGGAGAGGGGGAAGCCAGCCCATACTAACTGCGGCTATCGCTGCATCATTTCGGTTGTAGAATGAGGTGTCCAGTCGAGGCGGCTTGCATCATCGATCAAGCCGCCAAAACCGACTCAGTACGAACAGTGCTCACGACCTTGTCGCACCTGCCAATTGCATCCGGCGGTCACGAGTGGCACAATCCAGCAAAAAGGAGTGCCGCTTCATGACCGCACAATCCAAACCGATCACCTCGCTCGATACGCCTGAATTCGCGCTGCCCCAGCATCTCGTCGGCGTCGATAATTATCCCGGTCACCAGATCGAAATTCCGCCCTCGCGGATGTTTTTGATCAAGAAGTCATTGGAGGCATACCGCGCCAAATACGGGGCTGATACACCCACCTACGATGCTTCGCAGGGGGATGGTGGCGCGAGTTTGCCCGGTGTCCCGCCCGAAATTCTGGATCGTGCCAACGAACTCCAAAAACAGCAAGGCACGGGCTACGATCAGCCGTATGGCACAGATGCCTTCCGCAAGATGACCGCCGAACATTATTGGCAATTGGAAGCGGCAACCGGCTGGGGCCCGACCAACATCGCGGCGACGGCAGGGGGGCGTGATGCGCTGCTCAAAGCCTATGCCGCGATGACCACCCTCGGCACGGGACGCATTGGCGACGCGATTATCGTCTCGCGTGTGCCCTGGATCAGCTATTTGTGGGGCATGTACGGCGTCGGCGCGAATACGCTGCTTGCACCCGGCCACGAAGATACCGCCTGGGAATATACTGAAGACGCCCTGACCGCCTGTGTCGAATATTGCGCGCGTGCTGATGGTCGTCGCGTGGCTGGCTTGGTTATCACGTCGCCCGATAATCCGACGGGCAACACGCTCTCGATCGATCGGCAGATTGTGCTGGCAAAAAAGGCACTCGAACTGGGTATTCCGTTTGTACTGTTCGACTGGATTTATCGCTGGATCACGACAGGCGAAGTGGCGAATATCAATACGGTGCTCAACGCTTTTTCACCTGCCGAACGCGATCGGCTGATTTTCATGGATGGGCTGACCAAATCGATCGGTGGCTCGAATATTCGAGGGGCGCATTTGGTCGCCGCCAAAAATGTAATCGCGTTTGTGAACAGCCGCGCCTCGCACGGCATCGTGCCCTCATTTTATGCGCAGGCGGTGGCGATGGCCGCTTATGAAATAGGCTTTGCGAAAGCGGCAGCTTCGATCATCGAACCGACCAACCAGAGCCGTGAGATACTGCGCAGCTTCCTCAATGAGAAAGGGTATCGCTCGATCGTCGGCGAAGGCGGCTACTATGCTTTCATCAACTGCACGGAAGCGATTGAGCGTGGCGGCTTCGCTAACTCCGAGGGGTTTGGCGAATGGGTAGCGCAGGTTTACGGGGTCGCCGTCGTGCCGGGGATAGCGTTCAGCAGCGCGGGTGCGAACTGGGTACGTTTCTCGTTTGCCCTGCCGCCCGAAAAAACGCGCAAAGCGATCGAACGCTTCGATGAGGCCTTTCAAGCGGCGGGACGTTCTTAGGTGAGTCAGTACCCCCTATCTGTGGTGACGGAGAGGGGGCACGGGGTGAGGTGAATCCCCGCCTAGCCCTTCCCCAGCGCTTCGAGAACGGGCGGCAAAAGCTGCTTCTTGCGAGAGACGACGCCAGGGGCATCGAGCGTGCCATCGGTCAGCCCGGGATAAGGCAATCCCGCGATGATCGTTGACGTTCCGCTGACGATCAAGCGGCTGTTGTTATTCGTGATATCGGTAACACACAGCATCGCCAGCGCCAGATTGTGTGCCATCCGCATGTGATCGAGCGCCGCTTGCAGCCCGCCCACCCGTGCCGCCAACTCGCCGAAACCCGCCACTTCAACCTGGGCGATTTGGGCTTTATTGCCGTTAGCCTCGTAAGGTTTCAAATCACTGTTGACCAATTCTTCGTCCGTGCGCGTCCCAAAACCAGCGCCCGCCGCCAGCAAGGCCTCGCCGAGTTCCGTAATCACGCGATCGACCGCATCCGCATCCGCTTGATCGGCCTGCACCAGCCCGGCCATGATCGCCAGTTGACGGGCGGCGGGCTGCTCGCGCGGCGTATTCGTGGGTGAGCGGAAAACCAGCGTATCGGACAGGATTCCGCACAGCAGCAGCCCCGCGATTGCTGGCGGAATCATCTGATGGGCGGCGACCGCGCGTTCAAGAACCAGCGTCGAAGTGCTGCCAACCGGTTCAGTGTGGAAGCGGATCGGCACCATTGTTGGCGCGTTTCCCAGGCGGTGATGGTCGAGCACTTCGATCAGATCGGCGGCGTCCAACCCCGCGACGGACTGCGCAGGTTCGTTGTGGTCAACGAGCACGAGTTGACGCTTGGGTTCGATCGCCGAAATCAAATCAGGTGCAGCAGCGGCGAAGCGTTCCAGTGCAAAGGCCGTCTGCGCGTTAATCTCACCGAGCCTCCCGGCCATATAGTGATCGGGACCGAGTGTGTCGAGCAGCCACGCATAGCCAACTGCCGCCGCGATGGCATCCATATCGGGACTGCGGTGGCCGAGCACGAGTGCGGGCATTTGTTCGGGCGTTGTGGACATATCAGACATTGGGCGAGTACCTCTCATGCAAGTTAAACAAAAGTGACGATGCGGTCGCTGAGTTTACCTGATATTGGCAATCGCTCCACATGCGGTTGCACCCGTGTTCGCTCACGATAAGCGGAGTCGAAGGGCGAAATTTCGTAGATCGAAAACTGGTTTAGAAAGCATCAATACCTCACAGTTTCAGACCGCGATCTTCGTTTATGAAATCGAGGACACTCACCTGATCGTTGCCCATCAACTGAGCAAGCCGTTCCCGTTCATCGTCACTCAGAAGCACTGCCCATTCCGGCGCGTCGTGTTCGTTGAAGACCATCCCCGCTGCTTCGAGCCGACGTTTCGCCTCTGCACGGGTGAGATTATGCTTCTCTCTCTATAGAATGGTTCTATTCTACCGCACATACGCGGTCGGGTTGCCGCCATCAACGGTGAGAACGCCACCTGTTGTCTTGCTGCTGCGCGGCCCCGCCAGAAAGAGGATCGCCTCGGCCAAGTCGTCGGGGGTCACATTCACCTTGAGCGTGTTGCGTTTGCGATAGAACTCTTCCAGGTCGTCGGGTTTGATGCCGTAGTTTTTAGCGCGCGCCTCGCGCCATTCGCTGTCCCAGATCGATGATCCTTGGATCACGCCATCGGGCAATACGCTGTTGACGCGAATGCTGTACTCGCCGCCCTCTTCCGCCAGACAGCGCGCCAGATGCAATTCGGCGGCTTTGGCGGCACTGTATGCGGCGGCACCTTTTCCCGCGCCGATGCTGTTTTTGCTGCCGACGAAGATCAACACACCGCCGCGACCCTGTGCCTTGAGCACGCGGAAGCCTTCGCGCGCGACCAGGAAATAACCCGTCGCCAGGATGTCGATATTGCGCTGCCAATCGGCAAGGGTCGTATCTTCGATCGGTTTGCCGCCCGCGATCCCGGCGTTGTTCACGACTATATCGACGCCGCCGTAAGTCAGTATCGTTTGCCGGAAAGCCTCGATCACCGACTCTTCTTTGGTCACGTTGCAATCGACGGCGATCGCACGTTTGAGGCCGAAGCGCTTGACCAGATCGGCGGCGACTTCCGCCGCCCCCGTCGCGTTGATGTCCGCAATGACGACGTGCGCGCCTTCTTGCGCCAATCGATAGGCGGTCGCGCGTCCGATTCCACTGGCCGCGCCTGTGATCAGCACGACCTTGCCCGCCAGATCGCGGTCAGGTGGACGCAGCCGCAGTTTATAGAGTTCGAGCGGCCAATATTCGATCCCATAGGCTTCGGCGGGCGTCAGACTCTCGAAGCCGCCAAGTGCCTCGCTGCCACCGATCACCGAGATCGCACGGTGATAGAGCTGACGGCTTACATCGGCGTCGGTGGCGTCTTTGCCCGTGTTGACCATGCCGAGACCAGGGATCAAGATCACGCGAGGGGCGGAATCGCGGAGTTCGTCGCCCTCCGTTTTGTTGGCCTCGAAATATTCGACGTAACGCTTCCGATAATCGGCAATGCCGTCCGTTAGCCGCGTTTTGAGCGATTCGACCCCGTCCGAGGGCGCCCAATCAACAAACAACGGTTGGCGTTTGACATGCACCAAATGATCGGGGCAGGCCGCACCCTGTTGCGAAACCGCGCCCGTGCGCTCGCGCCCGACGTAATCGAGCACTTCATCGCCATCATCATAGGCGAGGATCGCGCTGCGCTCCGCCGAAACCTGACCACGTAAAAATGGTAGCACGGCGATCATCTGATCGCGGCGATCGGTGGGATCGAGCGCCGGAACCTTGATCGCTCCGAAGACGGTTTTGCCTTTTTGCTGGTCGGTGATGTAATCCTCGGCCTCCTGAATCAGCCGGATCGTGGTGTCGTAGCAGGTTTTCGGGTCGGCGCCCCAGGTGACAAGGCCGTGCTTGCCCATCACAACGCACTCGATGCGTGGGTTATCGATCACGCGCTTGCCGATCCATTGGCTGAGCGTGAAACCGGGACGGATGTAATCGACCCAGGCCATCCGCTCGCCATAAAGTTTGCGCGCCGTCGCCTCGCCCGCAGACGTACATGCGAGACTGATCACCGCATCGGGGTGCGTGTGATCGACGTGACGATGCGGCACGAAAGCGTGCAGCAGCGTTTCGATCGATTGGCGTGGGCGTCCCGGCTCAAAGGCCGTGAAGGATAAGTAATCGATCATTTCTTCATCGGTCATGGCGTCACGCGCGTACAACGGATCAATGTCGTCGAGTCGGAGCGCCGCGAAATCTTTGGCTTTCATGGTCAATACATCCGAGCCAGACGCCTTAACATACAATACGCGCGTGGCACGTCCCCGAAAATCTCTTTGATCCAGCTTGGCGCTGGTATTGCCGCCAAAAATATTGACCACCGAACGATCGCGTCCGAGCAAGTTGGAGCGATAGACCAGCCCTTCCAGATCGGGCAGTGCGCGATATTCTGCGTCATTCCATAGATTTTGTGGCATATGATTCCTCTGTTGTGTATTTGTTCATTGTTTTGCAATGCGAGCGACCACATAGGGTCGCCCGGGGCGAACCCAGCGTGGTCGTCCGTCTTTTACCCCGGATAGCCGCCCAACGCGCCGGATGCTTCGCCCCGCTCGGCGGCGATCTGTTTGGCGTAACCATCCGCGCGATACGCCGCGATCGGATCGGTGGGGATGTTCATTTCTTGCCGAACTTGTGCCAATAATGGGCGAATATCCGTCTCAAACGCCTCGGTCAAGATGCGATGGCCGCCCAGCACATCGCCATTATGCTGAGCCGATCGTAGTGCCGCCCGATCTACGATCAACGCGCGTGCATAGGCGGCCTGACAGTTGAGCACACTTTGGAGCATCGCTTCCAGTTTCGGCTCGATATTGTGGCTCTGGTCGATCATGTAGGCGACGTTTGCGGCTTTGTCGCCCGCGTTGATCAACTCGTGATAAATCACGAACAACTCGAATGGGTTGGTCGTGCCCACGATCAGATCATCATCTGCATATTGACGCGCATTGAAATGGAAGCCGCCCAGCCGTCCCTCATCGAGCAAAAAGGCGACGATGGCCGCGATATTCGTGCCTTGCGGATGGTGTCCGGTATCGACCAACACCTGCGCCCGCTCGCCGAGCTTGAGCGCCATCGCGTAGGCCGTCCCCCAATCCGGCAGATCGGTCGAATAGAAAGCTGGCTCAAAAAACTTGTATTCGATCAACATGCGGCCATCGGCGGGCAGATATTCGTAGACGGCACGCAGCCCATTTTCGAGCCGATGTTTGCGCTCGATCGCGCTGTCCTGCCCGGCGTAATTCGTGCCGTCGGCGAACCACAGGCTCAAGAGCTTGCTGCCCGTCGCCTGCATGATCTCGCAGCACTCGACCATGTGCGCGATCGCCTGCTCCTGCACAGTCGATGACGGGCTGCAAATGCTGCCGAGTTTGTAGGCCGCGTCCTGGAAAACATTCGGGTTGATCGCGCCGAGCCGCACACCCAACGATTCCGCCTCGCCTCGCAGTGCCGCCCAATCATCGGTTTTGTCCCAGGGGATATGCAGCGCCACCGACGGCGCGATCCCGGTCAGGCGGTGAATATACGCCGCGTCAGCCAGCTTTTCGTGGACGTTGCGTGCCGCGCCCGGCCAGGGAAAAACCTTGAAGCGCGTTCCGCTGTCGCCATAGCCCCAGGAAGGCGTCTCGATTTGCTGCTGTTTTAGCTGCGCCTTGACGGACTCGACGTTGATGCCGCGCTGAGTCAATTGATCGGCAAAAGCTGGATAATAGGCTAAATAGTCCATCGGTGATCCTCACAAAAACAGGTCAAACTCCATACTGCACTAACATCATCATTTGGAATCGGGAGTACGTTTATAATATATTTCTGGTAACCCGATCCCATTTGGCAGTACACAATCATAATCCAAATAGGAATCCCAACCTAAACGAAAAAGCTGAGACATCGTTTCTGCATATTCGTGGATAATTTCTTCCCGCCGTTTTACATTACTACTGCCTCTCCATTTTGCTGCCAAATCACACAGATAAAATTCAAGACGCCGTAATTCAGGATCAATTGGATAGCCAATCGCATCTACTTTGTGTGGCATTTACGATCTCTCATTCTTCGCCAATAGGCAGCAGTTCAACGCGCGCACCAAAATCTCGGTATGCATCGACCATCGCGGCGGGGGCAAGTGTCGTCGAGATGATATGCTTAATCGCAGATGGCGCGATCACCGTGTACGGGGCGAGTCGCCCCCATTTGCTGCTGTCCGCGATGATGATCGACTCGGCGCAGCGTTTCATCAACGCTTGCTTGATTAGCACCTCGCCTGGATCGACATCGCTGACGCCGCCGCTCTCCGAAATGCCCACCGCGCCGAAAAAGCCGAGATTCAAGTTGATGTTCGGCAGCAGTTCGGGGCGTCCGACCAGCGAGATCGCGTCGCGTCGCAGCGTGCCACCAGGCATCAGGACGTGAATATGTGGGCTATCGAGAAAGCTCTGCGCGATGTACAGGCTGTTCGTCACGACGGTTAGATCGGTCAGCCCCTTGAGATACGGCACCAGTGCGGCTGCCGTCGTGCTGGCATCGAGCGCGATACTGGATCCGTTCGCCACGAACTTCGCCGCCGCCGCGCCGATTAGTTCCTTTTCGCGGCTGTTTTGCCCTTGTCGGATGTGAAACGACAGTTCCGGGATCGGCTGTCCAGCTGAGCGACGGATCGCCCCGCCATACGTGCGTTTGAGCAGTCCCGCCAGTTCCAATGTCCGTAAATCCTGCCGAATGGTGACGGTGCTGACACCCATTTCTGTGCTCAGCAGGTTGACCTCGACGCGCCCAAACTGCTCCAGGCGGTTGAGGATCGCGCCTCGGCGTTCTTCGACGAATTGGGAGTCTGGTGGCGGCATTGAAACAACCTATTGAGTCAGGCGAAAATTGGTAGTGTACGACCCCCTCTCCCCCCCAGCCCCCTCGCCCACGCAAGCAGGGCGAGGGGGAGCCGGACATTGGTTTTCCCCCTCTCTATTATTACGGAGAGGAGGCAAGGGGTAAGGGGTATCCGCTTACGGTGCTTTGGTTGCGGCCATCGTCGCCGACATGGTTGCTGCCGACGCTGGAGCGCTGACGAACTGATCGACGTTATCCTTGTTGAAGACCGTGAACGGCCCCATCAACACGAACAACCCACCATCTTTGTCTTTCTGGATGGTGTAGGCGCCCATGCGACCCGCCATGTAGTTCTCGCCAGCCGCGCCCTTGATCGCGCCCGTCGCCAGCAGATAACCCGTGTAGTAGGTCAGATAGCCGATATTCTTGAAACTCCATAGCGCGTACTCTGGCGCGCAGCCGTTCTTGGTGTAGGATACCATGTCATCCGGCAGGCCGAGTCCGCTGACCTTGACTTTATCGCACAACTTGCCGTCTTGCATAGCCTTCGCTGCCGCCGCGATACCAACGGTGGTCGGGGCCATGATCAACTGCATGTCAGGATATTTGTCAACCAAGCCCTGCGCTTCGGTGTAGCTCTTGGTGGCGTCATCGTTGCCGAATACCACATCGAGCAGGGTCAACTTGCTGTACTTCGGATTGGTCTTGATCGTGTCTTTGAGCGAGGCGATCCAGATATTCTGGTTGGCGGCGTCGGCGGTCGCGGAAAGCACGGCGAACTTGCCGCCATTCGCGCCCAGGATGTCGAGCGCCATATCGGCCATGACCTGTCCGGCGGTGGAGAAATCGACCTGCTCGATGAACACATCACGGCCATCCGGCGCGGGTGGTGAGTCCCAGCCGACGACCTTGATACCCTGGCCGCGCGCATCCTTGAGCGCCGGGACGACGGCTTTGGCGTCGTTGGCGGAGATGGCAATTACGTTGACCTTCTGGGTGGTCAAGCTCTTGATGAACTCGATTTGCTGCTGCACATCGGCTTTATCGGGGCCGACGAACTGATATTTGCCCGTGCTTTTGAGTTCAGCGGCGGCTTCTTGCGCGCCGGAGTCTGCCTGTGCGAAGACGGGGTTACCCACTGCTTTCGGCAGGAGCGTGAAATCGACCTTCTGGCCGGGTTTCGCGGTGGCGACCGGCCCGCTCATCGTCGCGGCGGGGGTGGCGCTCTGCGCGCGCGTCCCGGTGACGGTGCTGGCAGCGGCCATCATCATGGTCAGCACGGCGAGAAGGGCCGTCATCAATTTTGCATTTTTGCGTACCACAGTTGTTTATCCTCACTAATTTACGTTTGATCGGAATTTTACAGAATCTTGGACTTGGCCTACAGGGTGGTTTTGATCGATCGCTGGCTTTCCTCCTTCGGTAGCTCGTCCGCGATTGGTGGCGCGAGCGGCGGCACAGGTTTCACCCGACGTCGCGCTTCGCGGACATCGTGAAACAGAGTGGGGAGTAGTAACGATAAAACAAGCAATAAACCGATCACGCTGGTCTGAACGCTGCCGTTGATATTGCTCAACTGCATCCCATTGCGCAGGCTCAGTACCACCAAAACCGCTAGTCCCACACCGATGAGTGTCCCGGAGCCGCCAAAGATACTGACGCCGCCCAGGACCACCATCGTGATGATGTCAAGTTCGAAGCCCTCAGCCACGTTCGCGCGCACCGTTCCCACGCGCGCCGCGTACATCAAACCCGCTAACGCTGACATAAAGCCCGACACGATGAACAGAGTCAGCTTGGTGCGCCGCACACCGACGCCTGCGAATCGCGCCGCCTCTTTGTTATTGCCAATGACCGTCACAGTGCGTCCAAAGGCCGAAAAATGCAGAACCCCGACGAAAACGGCAAATAACAGCACGAATAAAACCAGCGTCGGCGGAAATGGCAAACCCGCGATATTTTTCTGGCCGAGCGCGCTGAACCAATCCGGAAACTCCGACACCGACTTCTCTTCAAGGATTACCGAAGCGAGTCCGCGATAGCCGACCAGCCCGGCGAGCGTCACCGCTAACGATGGCAAGCCGAGGTACGCGATCCACATTCCGTTGAACACGCCGCACAACGTGCCGATTCCGAGCGTCAGTAGTGCGGCCAGCGGCAGCGCAACGCCGCCCTGATACAGCCAGCCGAAGATCGTGGCGCACAAACCCATCACCGCCGCGACCGACAGATCGATCTCGCCGCTGATGATGATCAATGTCATGATCAGCGCGATCGTGGCTTTTTCGATCGAAAGCTGGAATACATTGACAAGGTTATCGACGCCCAAAAAGTACGGCGACAGTTGAATATTGACGAAGATCACGCCCACGAATATCACGGCCAACAGCGTTTCGCGGCCTTGTAGCCAGTTCCAGTTTCGGCGATGCGTCGGTTGCGTGATCATGATGATTCCTGTTTTGGCACGATAACCGCTGTCGTGCTCGCTGAAAGATGCGCGCGACTCTGTGCGCGTGCCAGATACGCCCGGAAGCGCGCCAAGATGATCACGTCGCCCGCCACCGCCAACAAAATCGCCAACCCTTCGGCAGCCTGCTTCCAAAATTCGCTGATGCGCATTCGGATGAAGCCGTATTCAAGTGTTCCGACGAGGATCGCACCCAGCAACGAACCGATCACGCGACCCGATCCGCCAAATACGTTGATCCCGCCCAATACCACGGCGGCCACCACTTGCAATTCCAAGCCTTGCGCGGCCACCGAGGTGATTGTGCCAAATTTCGCCAAGTACATGAAGCCCGCCAGCCCGCTGAGCAAGCCGCACACAATAAACGCGATCAGGATCAACCGCCGCGCCGGGATGCCGCTGGTGCGCGCCGTTTCCGGGTCGGAGCCGATCGCATACAGCCGTCGCGCCGAAGGTACAAACGTCAAACCGAGTTGGAAGACGATCACGACGGCCAACGCCAACCCAGCTAATACGGTGATATTGAGTGTCCCAATCGTGATCAGCGTTTGGCTCGGTAGGTTGACCACCCAATCGGGCAAGAAGCGCGTCGAAATGTTGCTGTTGTTAGCGTATTGAAAGAGCAGACCGCGATAGATTGCCAGTGTACCGAGCGTGGCGACGATCGCCGGAACGCGCCCATACGCGACGATCAAGCCGTTGACCAAACCGAGCACGCCACCGATGCCGAGCGCCAACCCGATCGCCAGTACCGGACTCAGGTTGAGATTGCCCGCGAACTGTTTGCCCACCACGAACGCCGTCAGCCCGACCACCGAGCCAACGGACAGGTCGATATTGCGCGTCAGCACGACGAGCGTTTGCCCGACGGCCACGACCGCGATGATCATCACGCTGTCAGCGATGCGTTGAAACGTCGTCGCGCTGAAAAAGTTGGTAATCTGGCTGCCAAAATACAACGTGATCGCCACGATAATGAGCAGCAATCCCAGTTCGCGGACGCTTTCGGCGCGCACTCTAAAACGATTCATTGCTAAATATCTTCTTTGCTTTGATTTTGCACAGCCTGACTTGCTAATAATTTCTCAAGACCCTTTTGCCAAATCATAGTTTCGATGTCTATGGCTTCGTTCAAAATCTCTTGATCGTTCATATTTTTTTTGCGCATTTCGTTGAGTGAGTAATGTTGAGCCGTTGTCAACCAGCCCCGCTCTTTCATAACGATAGGATAAAAATTATTTTGGGAATCTTCTCTAAACTTCCGATTTGCGTAGTGAACTCCGGTCTCGAATCCGTGAATGAATTTGACAAAATCGTCAGGATTGGTGCTGCCGATGTACATTCCTGGCATTTGTTTGATAGTTTCTAACAGCCGAATTACAGATTGGTAGAATAGGATTGCCTCCTCATCCATGATCAGTGATCCATCGCGTTGATCATGTCGGCCTGACCCATCGCGGCGGTCATCACCGTTTCCTGATCGGCTTCGGCGCGCGACAAGATCGCCATTTGTCGCCCTTCGCGCAGGACCACGATCCGATCGCTCATCGCCAGTACCTCCGGCAGATCGGATGAGATCAACATGATTCCCAATCCTTGCGCAGCCAAATCGTTGATGATGTTGTGAACTTCGGCTTTTGCGCCCACGTCGATCCCGCGTGTCGGCTCATCCAAAATGAGCAGCAGCGGATCGGTGTGCAGCCATTTGGCAAGCACGACTTTTTGTTGATTGCCGCCCGATAGTTTGCTCACCGGAAGCTGCACCGAACTGGTACGAATGGAAAGGCGTTTGCGATAATCATCGGCGACCGTCTCTTCGCGGTGGCGATCGATCACGCCGATCCCAGTCAAGAAGCGGCGCAGGGTGGGCAGCGTAACATTTGCGGTGATCGCCATTGGCAGCACGAGGCCTTGCTCATGCCGATCTTCGGGCACGTAAGCAATTCGCCGCGCCATCGCCGCCTGTGGATTCGTGATTTGGCAGACCTCACCATTCAGGCGGATGGTGCCGCTGTCAGCGGGTGCGATGCCGAATAAGGCCAGCGCCACATCGGTTCGCCGCGCGCCGACCAGCCCCGCGAAGCCCACGATCTCACCGCGCCGAATCTCGAAATTGATGTCCGTGAAGGTATCCGCTTTTGTGAGGTGTTCGACGATCAACAAGAGTTCACCAGTGGGCACGGCGGTTTTCGGGAACAGCGCATCCAATGTGCGCCCCACCATATCACGGATCGCGCGTTCGGTCGTCACCTCGGCAATCGGCGCGCTGGAGATCATCTTGCCGTCGCGGAAAACGGTCACGCGATCGGCGATCTCGAACACCTCTTCCATGCGGTGACTAATGAACAAAATCGCCACACCTTGCGCTCGTAAGGCACGCACCAATCGGAATAGCTGCGCGACCTCGTGGGCGGAGAGCGAGGCTGTTGGCTCGTCCATCACCAGGATGCGCGCGTTCATCGAGAGCGCTTTGGCGATCTCGACGGTTTGTTGATTTGCCAAAGTCAGGCCGCGCGCTGGGCTGCGCACGTCGAAGGACGCACCCAGTGTTGCCAGGATTGCTTCGGCATCCGCGTAGAGTTTGCGCCAATTAACCACCGCGCCGCGTCCGTGTTGTGCAATGAAGATGTTTTCGGCCACATTCAGATCGGGGAAAATGCGCGGTTCTTGATAAATGGCGGCGATGCCGATTTGCTGGGCATGGGCGGCATTCTCGATCGAAACGGGCGTGCCATCACGCAGGATCGTGCCACTATCGGGTTTGTGGATACCGGTCATGATCTTGATCAGGGTCGATTTGCCCGCGCCATTTTCGCCAAGCAGCGCATGAACTTCGCCGGGATATAGCACCAGCGCAACATCTTCGAGCGCCTGGGTCGCGTCAAATCGCTTGGAGATTCCGCGCATTTCCAACGCTGGAATCGTCGTTTTTTCTGAATTTGTCATAACGAAAATCTTGTCGTAAAAAACCTGAAACGTGCTATCGGTTGAAACGTATTTTAAGGGATAGCTTTCGTTTTATTTCATTGTGTGTCAGTGTAGAGCGATTTGGCTTCGATGTCAAGAGCTTTGGCGAGTTTGGTTCCTTTCGTTTTGGTTCATCATCAGCGCGTGGGTTTGAAACTGGGTAGAAATTGGTCGAAGTTGACCCTTGCGGGAACGAAAAGGTGGGGTAGAATACTCGCTACATGAGGACAACACGCGGTGAAAGCGGCGTGATGCTCACGTAACAACCTGGAGGAGGCGGCAGACAACGAGCGAGATGAGCTAAGCGTGAGCGAAGCA
>JBBRMW010000023.1:0-35310 GCA_038230635.1 Aggregatilineales bacterium
CACAGTGCGCACAACACATTCCTTGCGGGTGGAAATGTTGTTCCAGCCAGTCCAAACTTCGCTGTGTGTCCAACAGGTCAATGATTGGAAAGTCCATACTTGCTAGTATACCCTATTTGCACACGTTCTATAGTTGAGCCATCATCTTATAGACCATTGCTTTCTTTTTGGACATTTACAACTTTTTTCGACTTTTTATACAGACGTGCTATAGTTTGTTTCCAGATCGGGAGTTTATATCATGGAACAAACTCGCCACACCGAGACAAACTTATTGATGCACAATCAGAAGTTGACAGTAGAAATTCAGCGCCGCGTCGATCAACTGGCGGCGATCAACACGGTGGCCGCCGTCGTCAGCCAGTCGCTCGATTTGAACGCGACTCTTCAGACGGCGATGGACGCTGTGTTATCCGTTATTTCGGTGGAGGCCAGCGGCATCAGCCTGATCGACGAACGCGCCGGTGAACTCGTGCTGCGCGCCCAACGTGGCTGGAAAAAAGACTTCGTAACGACGCCCATGCGGATTAAATTGGGGCATGGTATGTCTGGGCATGTGATCGCCACCAACGAAGTCGTCGTCACAGGCGATGTGTCGAAAGACCCGCGTTTGGTCGTGCCTGCCGTCGCCGAGGAAAATATCCAGGCGATGGCGATGGCTCCGATGCACGCGCGCGGCAAGCTGATCGGCGTGCTCAGCGTGATGAGCTACCGCCCCTACGATTTTGACGAGCAGGAAATTTCGGTTTTACGCGCGATCGCGGATCAGGTGGGCGTGGCGCTCGATAACGCGCAGCTATACGAAACGGCGCACAATCAACAGATGCGCTTGCAAGCCGTTTTACAATCGACCGCCGACGCGATTATTGCCACGGACGAAAACGGCGTGATCAACCTGTTCAACGATGCCGCCGAACGCCTCTTCGCGCTGCGTGCCGACGAAACACTCGGCCAGACGCTCGGATCGATCGCGCTGCCCGCCGAGTTGCAAAGCGGCCTGGGGCGAGCGCTTGCCGAACGCGCCGATGAGACCATGCGCCACTTCGATTTCGCGCTCGACACCGGTTATTTCCTCTCGGCAGTGATCTCGCCCGTGAGCGCCTACCCGCACCTAATGGGCGAGAGCAAAAACGGCTGGGTGATCGTTTTCCAGGATATTACGTATCTCAAAGAAGCGGAGCGCGCGCGCATTCACTTTATCCAGACGGCGGCACACGATTTGCGTAATCCGCTGGGCGTGACGTTGAGCGCGCTGACGATGCTGCAAAAAAGCTGGAAAGAGCCAACCGCGCTCGACAAAGAAGTGTTCGGAATCGCCCTGCGCGGTGTCAATCGGATGCAGGATTTGATCGACGATCTGATGCACCTCGAAAAGATCGAGAGCGGCGTCGATCTGCGCCGTGAGCCAATCGACATGGCGGCGCTGATCGAGAACTGTGCGCAGGATATTGGCCCCTCGCTCGCTGATCACGATCAGCACTTGCAGCTTCATATCGCGTCTGATCTGCCGCCGCTGGTCGGTGATGCGGGTTGGATGATGCGCGCGCTGGCGAATCTGCTCAATAACGCGCACAAGTACACGCCCGACGGCGGCCAGATCGTGGTTTCTGCCTATGCCGAAGCCGATCCCGACGGCGGTCATATGGTGATCGCCATCCAGGATGACGGGCCGGGGATTCCACTGGAGGCGCAGGGGCGGCTGTTCGAGCGCTTCTACCGCGTCCGCCAAGCCGAAAATAAAGCGCAGGGGACGGGACTCGGACTCGCCATTGTGAAATCAGTGGCTGAAAAGCATCAGGGTTATGTGACGGTACAGAGCGCGCCGGGTCAGGGCAGCACGTTCACAATGGTGCTGCCGTTGCAAGTACCTCACGCCCAATAGGATTCACCTCACCCCCCAGCCCCCTCTCCGTAATCACGGAGAGGGGGAGTCAAACCGCGCACGACCTCACCCCCGCAGTACCTTCTCCTCATGTAGCGAGGGGGAGTCCCGACGGTTATTGCGGCGGGAACTGGCGCACGACCAGCCCCGTCACAATATCCCACAGCCGCGCGATTCCGTCTTTATCGGCGCTCAGGGCAAACCGATCGTCCGGCGATACGGCGATACCCCACGAACTTCCTAGTGGCGCAAATTCACGTACCATTTTCCCTGTCGTTGCATCCCACAAGAGGATTTTGCTGCCAACAGTCAGGATTTGCTTACCGCTGTGCAAATACACCGCACTATTTAGGTCTTGACCTTTAGGTATTTGCAGCGTCGGCTCGCGCTCTACTTGTGTTGCCACGTCCCATAAACGCACCTCATTTTTATCACCAGAATGCGTCTCCAAAATTAGCCGACCGTCCGGGGAAAACGTTATATCTGACAGATATGAATTGGTGGTCGTATCCGCGTCATTTCCGATATACCTGATCAATTTAGGATGGGTTGTATCAATGAGTTGGAACGAATACTGATCTTGATTTCTAATGGCGACACGATGTCCATCCGGCGAAAACGCGATAATGGGGAAGCCGCTCTGAACCCGCTCATTATATGCAGACAATACTTGGGGTGCGCCACTAGTGATGTTGACCAGAAATGCGTTGGTACTGCCATCAGCTACCAGCAGTTGCTTGCCATCGGGCGAAAACATGATGTGCACTGCTAAATCGAATTCATGGCTACCAAACGAATACCTTGCACCGCTACCACATCCGTCGCTATCGTAGAATAGCTGTCGCCGCACTGCTCCCGTTTCAATATTCCAGAAAATGATAACTGCGGTATCTTTCTCCGGCGCAGATCGAAACTGTCCAAATTTCTCCGAAACGATGAACCGTCCATCGGGCGAAAACACGGCATTTTCCGCATAGACGCCAAATCTATCTTTCGCCGCCGGGTACGGATCGCTGAACCGTCGCAAATGTGCGCCACTGGCAACATCCCACAAATCGGATACCCCGTTCCCATGATAAACGAGAGCATATCTTCCATCCGGCGAAAACGCCGCGTCAGCCACATGCTCAGAATCATCATTTGTTGATTCCAGCGGTGTCGGAGTGAGTGGTAGCGGCGCGGCCAAAGTCGGCGGCGGTTGCAGGGGTGCGCCGACTTGCAGTGGAATATCTGTTGGGGTAGCCGATGGCTGCGCGGTCGGATAGGCAATGGCGGGCGTCTGTGAGGCAACGATGACAGGCGCGGCTGTGCCCTGCGGAGTCGCCGTCACGGAGGCCGATGGCTGTCCGACGTTGTAGGTGCCGCCGTCGTTTTCGGCGATGTAACCATCTACTTCGATCGGATTCGTTGTGCCAGCAGCATTAACCTTACCGTAGATGCCGAGCCAGATGATTCCAGCATTACAAGTTGGATCGCCGCTGACTTTGAAAGATGTGCCATTGGGCAAAATACCGTTAAACATGTCTGATCCGGTGACGCTGGGGATTGTGTTTACATCGCTGTTCACATCAGGTTGTACATGCACGCGCACACCAGAATCGCGTGTGACGACGCCCGTCATACCCCGACCGAACAGATTTGATGGTGCGTTCGGGCAGTCAATCGGGATCACGACCGGCAAGCCGGCAGTAGCCTGCGGTGTCGGCGTGTATGTGAAGCTGATCGGCTCGATGTAGTATTTCGTGGGATCACCTTCTGCCGTCCAGCCCGTCAGTCCGTTATCGGCTTTGATCTGCCACCAAACGTAGCTATCGGCACAGGTCGGGCCGCCGATCACCGTGAACGCGACGCCTTCGGGTAGATTGCCGAGCACTTTGCCGTTTTTGCCCGCTTTATCGCGGATACGCGCCGAATTCGGAGTCTTGCCCGCGCCGGCAGGACGTACCACGCCCCGGAACGCGACGTTCAATTGGGTAGGCGGCGTATCGGGACAATTGACGATCGCCACGCCCACCGTCGGCGCAAGTGTGATCACGGGCGTTCCGGTCGGCGCGCTGCTGGTCGAAGGATCGATGAAATACTGAGTCGATGTGCCTTCGGCCACCCAACCCGTGACGCCGCCATCACTCTTGATCTGCCACCACACGTAGCCATCCGCGCAGGTAGGGCCGCCGATGATCGTCATTTGGTCGCCGCCGTGAAGTTGCGCGATCACATTGCCGCTTTTGCCTGCCGCGTCGCGCACCCGGACGGGCGTCGCGTCGATACCCGGCTGCGGCGGAGTCACAGTGGCGCGCATCCCGACCGCCAGCCGACTCGGCGGCGCATCTGGACAAGTCGCTGTTTGGGCGAGGCTGAAGTGGACGGCGGGCAGCAGAATCACCACGAGGGCGACGAGCAGGCCGATTCGCAAGATTTTGAGCATGGGTATTCCTTTTTAGGCGAGCCAGACAGCCAAATTCGGGGACGGACTACCACCGGGCGCGTGCGTCTGATTTGGGGTGGTTAGCGGACGTGGCAGGCCGCGTCCCTACAAGAACGGCGTTTTTGGTAGGGACGACGGCTTGCCGCGTCCGTTTCCCCGAATTACTATACCCCGGTCGATCGCCGACCACGCCCTCGCATCAGGTGAACAGTGGGGTTGCGCCCGTTGCCGTCATGATCGCTTCCATGTCCACATCCGATGGCCGCGACTTGTAGCGACTCGCCGCGTCGAGAACTTTGGGCAGCAGGTGAATATCGCCAGCGGTGTTGACGAAGATGCCCGGTCGCCCCAACGCCCAGTGCATTGCCGCGTCGATGTCGGCTTGCTCCGTAAATGGTTCGTACCAGGTGGCGGCGTGGTGCGAACCAGCGGCAGGCCATGCCCCGCGCGTGATCGTTTTGATCGTCTGGACGGCGAGATTGCGCTCCGCACACATGCTCAGCAGCGTCTCGAAATCAGCCATGTATCCGGCATTCTGGCTCATCGGATAGTTGTAGGGCAGCAGTACCGAATCGAAATCGAAGCGTTCGAGACTGCGCTTGTGCATGGCCGCGATGCTTACATCGTGCCCCGTCACCCCGATAAAGCGCACCAAGCCCTGATCGCGCGCCTCGACGACGGCTTCGAGCACGCCGCCCGGTCCCATCGCAATTTCCCACTCCGTTGGATCGACCAGATAGTGAAGCTGGATCAGATCGACGTGATCGGTGCGCAGCCGTTCCAGCGATCGATGAATCTGCTCGCGTGCCTTTTCGTAGGTGCGCTCGCCCGTTTTCGTCGCCAGGAAGAATTCCGCGCGGTGGCGATACATCCACGGCCCGATGCACAGTTCGGAGTCGCCATAGCTAGCGGCGGTATCGATATGGTTCACGCCGTATTGCAGCAGTACATCGAGCGTGCGATCGGCATCGGACTGGCTGACTTGTCCCAATGCTGCCGCCCCGAATAATGTGCGCGTGCTGAGGTGTCCAATGCGTCCGAAGGGTATCTTTTCGATCATGAGTCACTTCCTTTTGGATTTTCGATCAAGGGTTGACCACTCAAAAATTTGCGATAGGCGGCAGCGGGCGTCCCGACCAGAATGATAGCCAGCACGATCGCAATACCGCTGACGGTTCGCTGGGTTTGACCATTTATCATCGTGACATCCCCTACAAAATACGTGCCGTGAACCTGAGACGATGAGGGCGTTTCACCGCTCGATCGCTTCACCGTGTTCGGCCAGATACGTCTGCACCGCCAGTAGATCACCGACGGCCATCGGATCGGGCTGATCAGGCGCGATCAACGCCAATGCCCGCCGATAGTCTGCCGCCGCCCCGGACGCATCGCCCTTGCCCGCGCGCATGTTGCCGCGCACAAAATAGGGTCGCCAACTTTTCGGATCGAGCCGCACCGCCGCCGTTGCATCGGCGATCGCGTGGTTGTGCGATCCGTTGGCGGTATGCACGAGCGCCCGCTCCAGCAGCCACGCTGCCGATCGATCGTTCAGTTTGAGCGCGGCGTTGAAATCGGCCAGCGCGCCGCCGAGATCACCCCGCGTATGGCGCAGGTGGCCGCGCTCATAGATCGCTTCTGCATATTCCGGGTTGAGCCGGATCGCGGCGGTCAGGTCGCCGATCGCGCTGTTGTAATCACCGAGCAACGCCCGCGCACTCGCTCGATTGAACCATATCCAGCCGCGTAACGTCGTTGGCTCGCCCTCGAATTGCAACGCCACATCGAAATCTGCCAGCGCGCCCAGATAATCACCTTGTGCCAGCCGATCCTTGCCGCGCCCCCGATAGGCGTTCGCATAACGCGGTTCACGGTTCAGCGCCTCCGCGAAATCGGCATTTGCGTGATCGTGGTCTCCCTTCGCACTGAACGCCAAGCCGCGCTCGACGTAATTTTGCACTTTGGCGGGCGCGAGCCGGATCGCCTCGGTTTCGTCGAGAATCGCGCCGTCGTAATATTGCGCGCGATACAGCAGCGATCCGCGCAGCCAGAACGCCTCCCAATCGTCGTCTTTGAGTCGGATGGCCCCGTCGCAATCGCCGATCGCCTCGGTCAGATGGCCGAACATCTGATGTACCAGCGCCCGCAGTTTGTACGCATTCGCGGCGTCTTGCCGCAGCGCAATCGCCTCGTCCAGATTTTTAAGCGCGTGCTCCAAATCGAATCGAATCGGCGCATACGAATCCCAGCGCGCCGTCCCCGTCAGATCGGCGGCGGGATTGAGGAACAGCAGTTCGGCATAATCGCGCATCAGCGTGATCTCGCTCAGGTTGCGCTGATAATACGCCTGTGCACATGAGACGCGCGCCGTGAAGTTTTCAGCGTCCAGCCGAATCGCCGCCTCGAAATCCGTGATCGCGCGATCGTAATCAGCTTGTCGGACATAAGCCGTGCCGCGATTCAGGTAGATATTCGCGGTGCCACGCGGTTGCAGCCGGATCGCCTCGCTCAGATCGGCGATTGCCCCATCCGCGTCACCTTGCCGATTGCGCGCCAGCCCGCGCGTCCAATACGCCTGATACTTGCGCGGATTCTGCCGGATCGCCTCGCTCAGGTCAGCAATTGCGCCATCCAAATCGCCGGACTCCATGCGGGACATCCCGCGCTTGAGATAATAGTCAGGGTTGATCATGACGCTCCATTACTCCCGATCTCCCCCCCATCAAGGGGCAGAGGGGAGTCGGAGGTGCGCGCGGTTTGCTCCCCCTCTCCGTGATTACGGAGAGGGGGTTGGGGGGTGAGGTTAATCTGAGTTGTGGACGATCTTCGCGCGCGCTTCATCAACCCGATCACGGCGGGCATGACGCGCATATATAGCGTATTCAGCGGTGGATAGGGTGCATAATCCCACGCGCCGATCGTCCGCGTCACCACGCCGCCAAAGCCTTCCTTGAAGCGAAACACGCCCCACATCGAATCGGACTCATCGAAAACATTGGGCGCGCCCCAAAGATCGTAGCCCGTGCAGCCGTTCGCCTTCGCCCAGCGCATCGCCTCCCATTGCAGCAGATAGGTTGGCATCAGGTTGCGATGTTCGCTGCTCGATGCGCCGTAAAAGTACCAGCACGTCCCCCCGAATCGGAACAGGATCACATGTGCCAGCGCCACGCCCTCGAACTCGGCGATCAACGGCTGCGCCAGCCCCGCCCGCATCAGCGCGCCCCACTCGTCCTCGTAGTAACTCAAGGGTCGCGTCAGAAAGCCGTCGCGCGCGCCCGTCTCGGCATACAACCGATGCAGCAAAGGCAGATCGTCTGGCGTGCCCAGCCGCACCGTGACGCCATGTTTGGGCGCATAGCGGACTTTGTAGCGCGTGCCCTGGCTCATCTGTTTGAGCAGATCGTCTTCGGAGGGCGTCAGATCGATCACGATTGTGTTGCGATACTGCACCTGACTCGCCGAATAGTGCCAGCCGCGCCGCTTCAACGTCGCCTCGACGCGCCCACCGATCGGATCATCGGCGCTATCGGCTGTGTCCGGCACGCCCGTCCCAATCACCACATCGGGATCGATCTTGAGCCAGATTGCGCGCCGCCGCCGCGCCAACGCCTCGATCTGAGCGAGCGCCGCTTCGGTCGCCGCCGGATCATCGTAAGCGAGCATCGGCCCTTTGGGGACGTACATCACCACCAGCGGCCCGATCCGCCGCGTCAGGATTAGCGCCGCGCCGCCGCCCTCCAACATCAAATGCTCCGGCGACCAACCCGTGCTGCGCTGCTTGAACGCGCCCCATTCGACGGTCTGCAAAACGTGCGCATAGGGCAGATCGCAGATGGCGGCGTTCCAGTGGCGGGCGTCGATCGGACGTGGCGCGGCTATCATGGGATCGATCCGATCAGCTTTCGAGCGCGGTCAGTTTGGCGCTCACATCCCACAACTGCCCCTGCACGGCGGTGTCGTAGGTCTGATTCGCCGACTTCAGTTCCTTCTTTTTGGCGAAGAATTTGCCCGTCACGCCCTCCACATCTGGCGACGAGGCCAGATAGATGATCGTCTGCGCGCCTTGTTCCGGCGATAACTCGAATGGCCGTGCCAGCCGCGCGATCAACCCGAACAGACTGCGCGTGCCCGACCCAAAGTTGGTGCGTACTGCGCCAGGATGTACTGCGTTGACGGTGACGCCCGTTCCTGCGAGGCGGCGCGCCAGTTCGTAGGTGAAGACGACGTTGGCGCGCTTCGATTGACTATAGCTGCGCATACTGGAAAAGCGCTTTTCAGCCATCAAGTCATCGAAATCGAGCGGCGCGAACCCCTGCGCATTGGAAGACACATTGATGATGCGCGCGGGCGCACTCGCTTTGAGCGTATCGAGCAGCAGGTTGGTCAACAGGAAATAGGCCAAATGGTTGACCGCGAACGTCATTTCGAGGCCGTCGGTGGTCAATTTTCGCTCGCCCAATACCAGCCCGGCATTGTTGACCAGCACATGCAGCGCCGTGTACTTTGCCTTGAACGCGGTCGCCAGTTCGCGGATCGACGCCTGCGACGACAGATCGGCCAGCATCAGGTCGATGTTCTGGTTTTTGCTGGCGGTCTTGATCGCGGCTTGCGCGGCCTCACCTTTGGCTCGGTTGCGACAGACCATCACGATAGTCGCGCCCATTCCTGCGAGTGCCAGCGCCGTTTGGTAGCCCAACCCGGAGTTGGCGCCTGTGATCAGGCACACTTTGCCCGTCATTTGTGAATTAGTAGACATGGATTTGTTTATTCATTCCTTGCGTGAATCAACTACCAGATCATATCACACCGTCATGACAATACGGCACTCTCATGATCCTTGAGCACTTTCATTGCCCGGATTTTTATCATCGTGAAAAAATGCTCGACCCGACTCATTTCATCAAGTTCGGCGCGTTCTGCATCGGTGAGCGCGTCATTCCGATTGCGATCCAGCAGGTAACGTAATCGTTCTTGAGCCGTTTCTGAGGCATGGAACGCGATAATCTGCTCAGGGATGGGCGCGGATACGAGAAAATCCAAAACTACGTCCGTGATAGTGGCTGGTTTTGTCATAGTCATGATGAGTTAAAGCCTCGTTTATCGTAGCTCATGTATTCTTTCGTTCTGCCGTCCATCCTTTTACCAGGATAAATAGCCCAAACAGGATTGTGAAAACACCAAACAAAATAAACCACCTGTTTTGATCTGAAACTGCGGCACTGAATGCGAAAAGCGCGATACCGATGATGAAATAAAATGTCGCCCTAAATCGCCATTTTGTGGCAAACATGTAGAGTTTGCCTTTGTAAACAACCTTACCCTCAGAGTTTATCACTACGCTCTCGCCGGGTTTCCTTTTAGGCATAGCGTCGCACGAATCTTTGCAGACAACTTTGTTGCCAATTTCGGTGGCACAGAGCTTGCAGATTCCTTTGCCGCATCTTTGGCATATTCCAACCGCATCAGTATCAGGATGGTTATAGCATTTCATATTTAGGTCAGGTTTATCTCCGCCGTCGCAGCAACACTTCGTAAATCGCATTCAGCGGCGGGTTATAGACCCGATCCCACGCGCCCGCACTGCGTACCACGCGCCCGCCCCAACCCCGTTTGAAGCCGTAAACACCCCACAGCCCATCGTGCCGATTCTCGAATTCCGATTCGAGCGTCGCTTCATCGGCGTCGGGGATACCCCATAAATCATAACACATCGCACCCCGATCGTGCGCCCAACGGATCGCCGCCCATTGCCCAATGAAAGTCGGCATTCGGTTGCGTTCTTCGTTGCTCGATGCGCCATACAAATAATAGGCTTGCGATCCGTGTCGGAAGACCATCACGCCCGCCAAATCCTGCCCCGCGTATGAAGTGATCACCAGCGCGCAGCGTTCACCTAGCGCGAACAATTCAAAGGCGCGTTCATAGTAGCCCGGCGCATGAACACCAAACGAGTCGCGCGCCCCGGTGACGGTCATCAGCGCGTTGAAGCTCGCCACGTCCGCCGCCGTTCCAATTCGCACATCGATCGCTTTCTTGGTGGCAAGCTGCGCTTTGTAGCGTGTGCTCTGATTCATTCGTTTGAGGATCGCGGACTCGTCGCCTGCCAGATCGATCACGACGGTGCGCGGCGGCTGGATCGTTTGCGCGCTCGGTCGGAAGCCCTGTGCCGTGAGAATCGCGGGCAGTTCGGGGCGTGCCTGATACCAATCACATGGCTCGACTTTGAGCAGCACCGCACCACGTCGTGCCGCCGAACCGTGAATCGCACGCCACAGTTGACTATTCGCAGCCGGATCGCCACTCAACAATGGCCCTGCCGGGATGTAGGCGAGTCCGAACGGGATCAGCCGATGCAGCCGCCGCATGAGAATCTGCGCACCCGCCACGATCTGCGCGCGCTCATCGGTCACAGCGACACGAAACGGACTCCAGCCGAAATCCGCCTTGAGCCGTCCCCAATCGGCGCTTTGCAACAGGTGGCCGTCGGGGTGCGCCGCCACGAAGCGATCCCAGGCGTCGGGAGTGGGTGCAGAGTTGATCTGATAGGGTGCGGTCATGTTGATTTGGATGGACTTCCCTGCTGCGTGAAACACGCAAGTTCATTACGAATGCCTAACACGGACAAAATGGCAGCAGAATCAGATATTGCTTGCCAAGTTAACGAACACGAGTGCTTCAAAATGCGTCGTTCCCAACCACTGCGACTCGTGCAATGCTGGAACACCTATTTCAAGAGTGATTGCAATCCCTCGCAAAACACCTGAAAACTGTGCGAGCGGTTCTCAGGCGGATTCATGTGCCGTGCGATCTCGTCAGCAGCCCGCAACTTTTCCAGCCCGCCCAGATGATAATTCTTATTTTGCAATTCACGCTCCAACGCTTCCCAGGTACCACCCGCAATCGCGTCAGGGTCACGATAAGCACGCCTTGCGGCAAGGTTGGGATCGAGGCGCGGATAGGCTTTGACAAGTGCCTGTATATCGCCAAAAAACCAGACTCAGTAGATCGAAAAAGTGCCCTCACCCCACAACCCTTCTCCCTCTTGGCGAAGGGCTTATCTCCCCTTTCCCACCGCTTGCGTGGGGGAAAGGGGCCGGGGGATAGAGGGGTTTCCCCGCGAAATCGTGATCTACTGAGACTTCCAATTCTTCGATCGCTATCCGTGTGACGACTTGAAAAGTCCCTTCGCGCCCACGCGCCGCTTTGGTTGGGAAACCGCTGTACAGTGCAATATTTTCGAGCGTGTATTTGAGCGTTCTGCAATCTTGCCGATCTTCGTCTACTAACACCAATATTCGCCAGTCGATTTGGGTTTGCCTACGGTATCCGCGTAACCGATCAGGGAGTTCTTTGAGCAGATTCTTTTTACCCTGGAAAATGCGAATCCCTATCTGCAACTCGTTTTGCTCATTCAGCAGTTTCGGGATTAAATGGGCAAGTGCTTTTTGCATCGAAGGCTCTTCAACCAGAATCTCCAACATTTTAGGCGGTGCTTCGGTTGTCATAACAGGCTCAGCCTTCGGGGTAGCCGAACTCGAAATAACGTTCCATCCATAAATCACCGAGTTCTGCGCCTTCTGCAACATGTTGGTTGATGCCCATCATATCGAACGCCCGTTTGGTTCGGGTATAGCCGTCTTCGTCACGATAAAGTATCCACAGCTCGTCGGCACGCAAGCCATCGACAAAATAGGGTGAGTGGGTTGTTACCATCAATTGTGTATTCGTGGTTGCATTGCGACACTCCTCGGCCAAGCCGCGCAGTAATGCGGGGTGCAACTGATTTTCGGGTTCTTCGATTCCGATCAACTGCGGTGGAGTAGGATCATATAAAATGCTCAGATAGGCCAACATCTTCAACGTCCCATCCGACGCGAATCTGGAAAGGACAGGTTGTTGGAAAGGTGCATCTTTGATCTGGAGGAGCAGGCGTCCGTCTTGCATGATGTCGGCTTCCACGCTTTCCAGGCGCGGCACCCGTTGTGAGAGCATATGAAGCATTTCTACCAAACGCTGGGGGTGCTGCTCTTTCAAATATTGGATCACATTGGGCAGATTATCGCCTGTTTGCGAAAGCCGTTCCTGGGGGCCAGCTTCGGGAACGTTGCGCGTGTTATCAGCGGTCAGGTAAGACAAATACCAACTTGTAATGAATGTACGTAACGCGCCCACTCGCGGATGCCGTGTAAACTGCCCCAATGTGTTGACAGCCAGGCTTTCCGGGGATGCCAACTGCTCTTCGATGCGCACATCTTGAGCATCCGGTTCGTCTCCTGCAATTACCGTTCCTGAACCATTTCTAAAATTCAGAAACTTGAAGGGTGTACCATACCGTTTTCCGCGCCGCCATTGTAATGATTCTTGAGCGACATAGGGACCTCGCGTATTCTCGTCAATTGATAACTGATAGGTGATTAATGGGCTGCTGGTTGACTCACGATATTTTAATATGAATTCGATTGGCCCATCTGACTCACGGCTGCGCAATTCTTTAAATCGGCCCCGTCGATCCCAGGCGCGACGCAAGCCATCCGAGAAGCATTCCGAAAGAAAAGCGAATACATCGAAAATTGTGGATTTGCCGCTGCCATTGGGTCCGAGAAATACCGTAAGCGGTCGTAGATTGGTTAATTCTAGATCGTGCAGCGCGCGATAATTTTTGACAATCAAGGATTCAATGCGCGGCACATCATTTCTTCCGGTCATGATACACCTTGTCTGTTTTGGGCTGGTCGATCCTGATTTGTATCAAATTGGTTGAGGGGTAGTATACATAGTTAGAGAGTATCTGTCATTATGTCGTGGCGAAAGGGTGCATTCAGGGTTGGGGGCGAGATTCGGGACTAGACAACCCCCTCTATCCCCAGCCCTTTCCCCCACGCAGGCGGTGGGAAAGGGAGCCGAAGCGCCGGCGATCGCTGGGGCGCACCCAGCGGCTGAGGGCCGCCTGGCAATCTCGGTCGGCGGTCGGCTGTGACTCCCCATTTCCCCCCGCCTGCGTGGGGGATAAGGGCTGGGGGATAGAGGGGTTCTATGATCTGCCCCCATCCCTGAATGCACCCTGGCGAAAGGCGAAAGAGATGTGCGAAACTTTTGACTCGGATTCTTCGTGCAAAGCGCCCGCGATTGTTGTGGACTCCTGCGCTGATTATGGTAATATCAACCTGGACTGGAAGCAACCCTGACGGTACGCGACGCGATAGGCAGCACGCCTGACCCGGTGAGCGCACTGACCCGCCAGGCCTAAACGAGGTGGTCTATGGAAGGTCTGGACAAAGACCAGATGTTGAAGATGTACCACGAGATGGTACTCATTCGACGCTTTGAAGAAACCTGCAAGGAATTATATCACCAGGGCAAGATCGGCGGCGCGTACCTCCATTTGTACAGCGGCCAGGAAGCCACCGGCGTCGGCGCGCTCACCGCGATCCGCGAAACCGATCATGTGATCACCGCTTACCGCGATCACGGCATCGCCCTGCTGCGCGGACTCGATCCGGGTGCGGTGATGGCCGAGATGTTTGGCAAGCGCACGGGCGTCAGCGGCGGCAAAGGCGGTTCGATGCACTTGGCCGATCCGACCAAACGCTTTTGGGGCGGCTATGGCATCGTCGGCGGCCACCTGCCGATCGCCACCGGGATCGCGCTCAAGGTCAAATATATGCACGAAGACGACATTGTACTCTCGTTCATCGGCGACGGCGCGACCAACAATGGCTATTTCCACGAAGCACTCAACCTCAGTGAAGTGCTCGAAGTGCCGATCGTGTGGCTGATCGAAAATAACCTGTACGGGATGGGCACGCGCATCGAACTGGCGAGCGGCCAGCCCGAACTCGTCAAGCGCGCGATTGCCTATGGTATGAAGGAAGGCCCGCGTGTCGATGGCATGGATGTGATGGCCGTTTATAACGCGGTTCAAGAGGCGGCAGAATATGCCCGCAAACATGGCCCCGTGCTGCTGGAGTCGCTCACCTATCGCTTCGATGGGCACGGCATGTCTGACAAAATGTACGACAAGCGCACCGACGAATTGAAAGAGTGGCACGCCCACGACCCGATCACGCGGTTGCGCGATCTGCTCTGTAAGCAGTACCCAGACATCGGGCCGACGCTGGAAGCCACCGAACAGGCCGTCGAAAAGACGGTCACCGATGCGGTGACATTCGCCGACGAGAGCGCTATCCCGACCTATGACGATCTGCTCAGCAACATCTACGTGTAAAGGCAACCGCAACAATGGCTGATAAGAAGATTTCCATGCGCGAGGCGCTGCGGGCGGCCTTGCATGAAGAGATGGTACGCGACGATCGCGTATTCGTGATGGGCGAAGAGGTCGGGCGCTGGGACGGCACGCACAAAGTCACGCGCGGCTTTTTCGAGGAGTTCGGCGAGCGCCGCGTGATCGATACGCCGATCAGCGAGATGGCGATCGCGGGTTCAGCGGTTGGCGCGGCGATGGCGGGTTTGCGCCCGGTGGCCGAACTCATGACGATCAACTTCGCCTTTCTAGCGCTCGATGCGATCGTCAACCACGCCGCTATGCAGCACTATATGTTCAACGGCAAGATGACCGTGCCCGTCGTGTTTCGGGCAGCCAGCGGTTGGGGCAATCAGGCCACCGCCTCACACTCGCACACGCCGGAGCCGATCTTCGCGCATTTTCCGGGATTCTATGTGGCGTGTCCGTCGAACGCCTATGATGCCAAAGGGATGCTCAAAGCCGCCATCCGCGACGAAAATCCGGTGTTGTTCACCGAGAGCATCGCGCTCTATCCGAAACCGGGCAGCGTCCCCGATGATCCCGATTTTCTGCTGCCGATCGGCAAAAGCGATTACAAGCGGCGCGGCAACGATGTGACGATCGTGGCCTATGCGCGCGGCGTCGATTGGGCACTCGAAGCGGCTGGTATGCTCGAAAAAGAGGGTATCCAGGCCGAGATCGTTGATCTGCGCTGGCTGCGTCCGCTCGATCTCGATCTGGTATTCGAGAGCTTCAAGAAAACCAACCGCTGCGTGATCGTCGAAGAATCGCTGCCCCATTTCAACGTCGGCAGCGAGATCGCGGCGCAGATTCAAGAGCACTTATTCGACTATATGGATGCGCCGATCAAGCGAGTCAGCGCGCTCGATGTGCCGCTGCCGTTCGCCAAAGAGATCGAACTGATGGCGCTGCCCGACGCCCACAAAGTCGTGGCCGCCGTAAAAGAGGTACTGAAATAAAATGGCCGAAACCATCGCCCTGCCGCAACTGGGCTTCGATATGCGCGAGGGCACGCTGATCAACTGGGTCAAACAAGTTGGCGATACGATTAAATCGGGCGACGTGTTGGCCGAAATCGAAGCCGATAAAGCGACCATTGAAATCCCTTCGCCCGCCGATGGGGTGCTGCTGACCACGCTCGTCAACGCCGGTGATGTGGTGGCAGTCGGTGCGCCGATCGCCACCATTGGCGCGGCAGGTGAAGGCGCAGGTGCGAAAGCTGCGCCCGCCGCTGCAAAAGCCGTTGCTGCGGTTTCTGTACCAGCCGAATCCGCCGCCACGATTGCCCCGATCGCCGCACCCACCAACGGCACATCAACGCCGCCCGCCCAAAACGGCGACCTCAGCGATTTGCCGGATGGCCTGCGCGCCAGCCCGATCGCCCGCCGCATCGCTGAAGAACGCGGAATCGATCTGCATCAGGTGGCGGGCACAGGTCCGAATGGCCGCATCAACAAGGCCGATGTCGAGTCGTTCGTGCCGTCGTCGATTGCGCCCGCCCCGGTCGCCGCCACGCCAATAACATCAAGCGCGTCGCGCGCCTCGATGCCCGCACCCAGCGGCCCCGGCATCGAAGAGATTCCGGTGAGCAAGCTGCGCGCCCGCATCGCCACGCGCATGGTCGAGAGCAAGACGACCGTGCCGCATTTTTACGTCACCACCGAGATCGACATGGCTGCCGCGCTCGCCCTGCGCAAACAGATCAACGAGGGTCTCGATGAGGCGCACAAAGTCAGCGTCAACGATCTGGTGATCAAGGCGACGGCGCTCACCTTGCGCAATTTCCCGAACCTCAACTCGCACTACTACGGCGATAAGATCATCCGCTACACGCAGATCAACATCGGGATTGCAGTGGCGCTCGACGGCGGTGGCCTGATGAACGTCGTCGCCAAAGATGCCGATCGCACCGCCATCAGTGTGCTGGCTGCCCGCAATAAAGAGATGATCGCCTCGGCGCGCGTCGGCAAGGTCAAGCCCGCCGATGTCGAAGGCAGCACCTTCACGGTCAGTAACCTCGGCGCGTATGAAGTCGAACACTTCATCGCCATCATCAACCCGCCCGAAGCCGGGATTTTGGCGATCGGTTCGGCGCAGCAGGTACCCGTCGTGATCAACGGCGAAGTGAAGATCGGGACGCGCATGAAGGTCACGATCAGCGTCGATCACCGCGTGAGCGACGGCGCAGAAGGCGCGCAGTTCTTGCAAGCCTTCAAGAAACTGCTCGAAAACCCGATGCGCCTGTTGATCTGAGGGGTATGTGTTTTCGTTATGGGGCGGACGAGCAGGCCTCGTCCCTACAATAGACGATTGATTCGCCCGGAATGGTGAAAACACGTACCCCTAACAGGAAGGGGTTAGGGGATGAGGGCTTTTCTTACCTGCGGGGCTTGCGCGATAGCAAAGCATCAGTAGAATCAGTCACTATGTTGCCCTCATTTGCGTCTGCAAGCGCCCCAGTGCAGATCGCTCGTTTGTATGAAATACGCGAGTCAGCCGTCAGAGTATCCGTCCGGGCAGCGTCGATCAACCAAAACAAGGATTCAGGTAAGACATGCCATCTGAAGAACTGTCCGGCGAGCCGCTGATCTGTCTGCATTGCGGGGCATCCAATACATCAGACGCGACCAACTGCCAGAAATGCCGCACGCCGTTGATCGTCCCGGATGAGGATTTCAATTTGCTGGCGCGACCGAGTGCCCGCACGAGCGTCGGTCAGGTGCGCCACAACAACGAAGACAGCCTACACCTATGGGGATCGAATGGCATCCTGGTGGCGCTCATCGCGGATGGCATGGGCGGCGCGGCGGCGGGCGAGATCGCCAGCGGGATCGTGGTCGAGACAGTCAATGCGACGTTCGCGGGACGCGACAATCTGCACCTGCTCTCGGAACGCGATCTGAGCGCGAATTTGGCGCAGGCCGTGCGCGATGCCAACCGGGCCGTGATCGAGCGCACCCAACGCGACCCAAGCCTCAAAGGCATGGGCACGACCACCACGTTGGCATTGATCCGCGCCAATCGCGCCTTGTTCGCCCATGTTGGCGACAGCCGCGCCTATCATATTGACAGCAAGGCGCGCCAAATCACACAGGTCACGCACGATCATAGTTTTGTGCAGGCACTCGTCGCCTCCGGCCATATTACGCAGGAACAGGCGCAGCATCACCCGATGGGCAACGTGCTCTATCGCGCGCTCGGCCAATCGCCCGATCTGGAAGTGGATTCGTATTCACAATACCTGTTCGCGGGCGATCGCCTCGTAATCTGCTCCGACGGTCTGACGCGCCATGTGACGCCCGACGATATTTTGCAAATCACGCTGAACGAGGCCAACCCGAACATCGCCTCGAAAAAACTGATCGAACTGGCGAACAAGCGCGGCGGCGAGGATAACGTCAGCGCGATCGTGATCAAGATCGCCGAAGCCTCGACCGACGACACGATCGCCCACCAACCATAGAAAGATGAGAGCAATATGCCAAAGTCTATTGCTAAGCAATGAAAGAGCAATAAAACCGGTAAATCGCTCGGTAATAAACTCCCGGCGCTGAAGCCGCCGGGCTGAAAACAAATTTGGAGAGGCTTATAGGCGACGATGCTTAGGCAGGTATAGCAACGACTAACATCGGCTCAAACGGTAGGAGGTTGCGCCGAATCTTTTTGCCGAGGGGCAAGCGCGTGCGCGATCTCCCACAGGTTGCCTTCCGGATCACGAAAGTAGGCCGCTCGTATCCCCCAGGGCTGATCGGTCGGCGGTCTTGTGAACACGACGCCCCGTGCTTTGAACGTCTCGTATGCGATATCCACGTTTTCAAGACGCGCGCACAGAAGCACCCGATCCGCCTTCCCGGATTGAGCCTCAAATGCGTCCACCGCCAGATTGACCATTTCCGCGGCTTCTGAAATTTCGACCAGGGCAAAGTCCTGGTCGGCCATCTTGAACGCGGCAGATTTGGGTTCTTGCTGTACCACTTTGAGACCCAGTGCGTCCCGATAAAACGTCAAACACGTGTCGAAATCTTGCACGAATAAGACTACGGCGCTGACCTGATTAAACATCGCTATAAACTCCTCTTCGCTGATCAGACGGATAGATTGATATTTTCGGAAGCCTTCAGATCAATCCAATCTGAAGGGCCCTTTGCGCACAACAAACGCACAGATGATCATAACATAGCACGCATGTTCTGTAAAGAGCAATTGACCCTGACAGCCAACTCGATTGCAAAAAAGTTCGCGGCGTCCATCTGCTTCTTCAAATCTGAATGCAATTCCAGGTTTTGAGAGTATCATCATGGTGATCATCCGCTCGCTCCCTCTGACCACGAGGATTTTATGCCCACACTCTCCACTGATCAATCGCACGAAGACGAATCGCCAATGGCGCTGCTGCACGAAGATCGCGGCATGTATCATGGCGCGTTCAGCCCGCCCGTATACCGCTCGTCGACCTTCGGCCAAAAGACCTTGCAGCAGATTCAATCGCCGGACGTGATGAAACCGCCCAATTACATCTATTCGCGTGTCGCCAACCCGACCACCCGCGTTTTCGAGGAGATGCTCGCGCAGATCGAACATGGCGAAGATGCGGTTGCCTTCGGATCGGGCATGGGCGCGATCACGGCGGTGCTGCTGGCGTTCCTCGGTCATGGCGATCACGTTTTGTGCGTCGAAAACGTGTATCATCCCGCGCGCGATTTCCTCGATCAACTCGCCCCGCGCATGAATCTGACGATCGAAGCATACCGCCCCGGCGACGATCTCGAACCGCTGATCCGCCCGAATACACGCCTGATCTATACCGAGTCGCCAACCTCGCACCATTTCGAGGTACTCGATCTGCGTGCGATCAGCAGGGTCGCGCGGGCACACAATATTGTCACCGTGATCGACAACACCTGGGCGACGCCGATCTATCAGACGCCGCTCGATATGGGCATTGACATCAGCCTGCACAGCGTCACCAAATATATTGGCGGTCATTCCGATTTGGTGGCGGGGGTGGCGGTCACGTCGCACAAGCTGATGGAGACGCTGCGCCCGATGGCGATTACGCTGGGTGCTACGCTCTCGCCGGAAGACTCGTTCCTGGCGATTCGCGGACTGCGCACGCTGGCGATTCGGATGCCGCATCACATGGCGAGCGGCCTGGAAGTGGCGGCGTGGCTACGTGATCATCCGTTGGTGGCGGCGGTGAGACATCCCGGTTTGCCCGATTCGCCGTACTACGAGTTGGGGCGCTCTCAAATGAGCGGCTGTTCAGGGTTATTCGGTGTCACGCTCAAACCCATCGCCGAAACGCTCAGCCAGCGCGCCAACGAGACTTTCGTGAATGCGCTGGCCCTGTTCGGGATCGCACCGAGCTGGGGCGGCTTCGAGTCGCTGATCGTGCCCAGCGATCTGACGCTCGGCAAGCCGCCCGCCTTCCGACTGAGCATTGGTTTCGAGCCGCCCACACTGCTGATCGCCGATTTGGAGCAGGCGCTGGCATGTTATGGTGAGGTGTTGGCGGGCGATTTACCTCGCCCCCCGTCCCCCTCTCCATAATCATACAACGAGAAGGTTAGGGACGCGGTGAGTGCGTTAGCGTGCGCCGCGATTCATTTGCCAAGCGAGCGTCAGTTTGTTGGCGGCGCGCTCGACTTCGGCGCGGGCGATCGGCGAGCAAGCCGTGCCCGCCGGGGTCAGCAGCCACGCATCGAAAGCATCTTTGGGCGAGAGTTCGTCGCCGCGCCGCTCGTCATAATAGGCGCGAAACTGCGCAATCGCGGCATCGGCTTGCTGTTGCTCGGCGCGTCCGGGGCGCGGAGCAACGCTCGGATCGAACTTTTGATAGGTAGGCCGGTTGCTTTTGCTATCGCGTTTTGTGGTCATTTCCAACTCCCCTTGTCATTGAACCGTCCAGGGTATCTAATTTACCACAGTTTGTGACTATCCATATAACATTGAGGGATTTCTAACAATTGAGCGATCAGGCAGCCAGCAAAGCGGTGGTGACTAGGCGGCGGATATTAGGTATTGTTGGCGGCGGGCAGCTTGGCCGGATGACGGCATTGGCGGCGCGACGACTGGGTTTCGACGTGATTATTCTCGATCCTGAATCGGGGAGTCCCGCCGGGCAAGTCGCGGATGCGCAGATCATCGGCGATTTGCGCGATCCCGAAAAGCTGCGCGAACTGGCCGCGCACTGCGATGTATTGACCGTCGAGATCGAACACCTTGATACGGCGACGTTGGCAGCGTTGACCGAGACGCCCATGTATCCTGCGCCATCGGTCGTCGCGCTGATCCAGGATAAGCTGCGCCAGAAGGAGACGCTCCAGGCGGCGGGCTTGGCCGTTGCGCCGTTCGGGGCGGGTACAGAACCCGATACGTTTCCGGTGATCCTCAAGGCGC
Organism: Aggregatilineales bacterium; assembly: GCA_038230635.1. GTDB lineage: Bacteria > Chloroflexota > Anaerolineae > Aggregatilineales > UBA2796 > JBBRMW01. Next base: position 20,968 of record JBBRMW010000023.1, read on the forward strand.
GCTTCAATGCCTACGACGGGCGCGGCAATGTCACGGTCAACACGGCGGCAGAACTTCCCGGCGCGATCGAGCGACTCGGCGGGCGCGAAAGCGATCTGTATTTTGAGCGGATCGTCCCCTTTGCGCGCGAATTGACGGTCATGGTGGCGCGCGGCATTGATGGCGCGATCCGCTCATATCCGCCCGTCCAGACTTTTCACCGCGAGCACATTTTGCACGCTGTCTATGCACCCGCGCCCCATGCCAATGGTGCGATCGAACTGGCCGAGCGCGCGGTTCGGCTGCTCGATACAGCGGGTATTTTTGGCGTCGAGCTATTCGGCCTAGCCGATGGGGGCTTTTTGATCAACGAGATCGCGCCGCGCCCGCACAATGCCGGACACTTTTCGATCGAGGCGTGCCACACCAGCCAGTTCGAGCAGCATGTGCGCGCCGTGATGGGGCTGCCGCTCGGCGATCCGTCGATGAGTGTCGCGGCGGCGGTCATGATCAACCTGCTCGGCGACGAATCCGGTGGGACGATTCCCAGCTTCGACGCGGCGCTCAAATTGGATGGGGCTTCGGCTCACTGGTATGGCAAACGCGCGAGTCGGCCACGTCGCAAAATGGCGCATGTAACGATCGTTGGCACGCGCGCGGAAGTAGTGGCGACGGCGCGCGCCCTGACCGATCTGCCGCTCGAATCGATCGCACCGCCCGCCGTCGGGATCATCATGGGCAGCGACTCCGACCTGCCGACGATGCGTGCGGCGGCGGAAACGTTGCGCGCGTTGGGAATCGCCTACGAAATGACGATCGTCTCGGCGCACCGCACGCCCGATCGAATGGTCGCGTATGCGCACACCGCCGCCGATCGCGGACTCCAGGTGATCATCGCGGGGGCGGGTGGTGCGGCGCACTTGCCGGGTATGGTGGCCGCCATGACGACGCTCCCCGTAATTGGAGTGCCCGTCCGCACCGAGGCGCTGAGCGGCGTCGATTCGCTGTACTCGATCGTGCAGATGCCGCGCGGCGTACCTGTGGCGACGGTGGCGATCGGAAACGCGGTCAATGCGGGGCTGCTCGCGGCGCGCATCCTGGGCGCATCCGATCCCGCGATGCGGGCGCGTTTAGAACACTATCGCGCGGAGATGGAGCGCGGCGCACTCGACAAAGCGGCGGCTCTGGAAGATTCGGACGAAAGCACCTGGCGCGGGTAGGTGTTTTCCAGGAGGCGGACTCGCTTGTCTCAGGGACGAATTTCGTTCTGCTGGGACGCGGCGGCATGGCGACGGTGTATCGCGCCGAACAAGCGTCGATCGGGCGCGATGTGGCCGTCAAAATCATTGATCCACGCCTCGCCGAATCGCCCGATTTTACTGCACGTCGTGCTTCTGAAATCGGCTTTCCCGAAAAGCGAACCCGCTTCCATAGCACATTAACGCACTCAAGCCGCCCAAATTCCGATATATGCAAGACTGTATCAGAGGTTCTACCCAACTTCACCAGAAATTTTGCGCGTGCTGTATCTACATCCTCGATGAAAACCTGGATCAAAACACTCGTATCGATAACATATTGCTGAGTCATCGATCCTGATCTTCGCGCAACATTTCGAGGGTGGATGGCTCGTCGGGTGAACGGACAATGATGTTGTGAAGAACTGAATCGAGAACTTCATCAGCCGAACGTCGGCGGGAGATGTTTGGCTGAATCAGCAATTCCTCGCGCACTACCTCGCCGATTAATGCGCGAAATTCCTCAATCGTCAATTCGCTTACGTGTCGGGTTTCCATCTTGCCCTCACTCGTCTCAATTTCAAACCTTATTTTACCCCAATTCCGGGCCGGCGACGGCCAGCGTAAAGGCCTTCGGGTTGAGATACTTCTGCGCCGCCGCCAGCACATCCTCGCGGGTGATCGCGTTGATCATGTCGGCGTAGCCGCGCATATAGTCCAGACCGAGGCCGTAGGTTTCCATGTTCAGGATCGATGAGGCGACGCCTTCGTTGCTTTCCAGGTTGAGCGGCAGCCGCCCGGTGAAGTTGGCTTTGTTGTCGGCCAGATCGTCCTCGCTGACCAGTTCGGTGGTGATGCGCGTGATCTCGCTCAGGATGCTGTCGGTGGCGCGCGTCACGTTGATCGGGTTGATGCCCGCCGAGACTTGCCAGGGCGAGGGACCCTGACCGCCGCCCATCCGACTGCCCGAATGGTAAGCGAGTCCCTGATCTTCACGGACGGTTTTGCCGAGTCGCCCCATCATCCCGAACACGCCGAGGATGCTGTTGGCGAGGTTCGCAGCCTGGAAATCCGGCTCATAGCGCGACGGCCCCGGCCACCCGATAATCAAATCCGACTGTGTTTTGCCCGCCAATGTGATCGCTTGACGGCGCGTTTCGGGTAGCGGATCGAGCGGCGGCAGTGTCGGAACGGACGGCTGGGCGGGATTCTGCCAATCGCCGAGCGCCGCCGTCACCTGCGCAGTCGCGTCCGCTGTCGTGACCGCGCCGACGACCACGATGATCAGGCCGCGCGGCCCGTAATGCTCGGCGTGAAACGCTCGCATTTGATCGAGCGTCAGCGCGCGGATCGTCTCGATCTCGCCGGAACTGCTGCGGCTGTAAGGATGCGATTCGGGATAGGTCATTTTGCGGAAGGCTTCGCCTGCCACTGATCGCGTATCCTGCGCGCGAATCTTCAACCCGGTCAACGCTTCGCCGCGCAGCCGTTCCACTTGATCGACCGGAAAAGCGGGATGGCGCAGCGTATCGGACAGCAGTTCGAGCAGTGTGGGGAGGTCTTCGGCCAGGGACTTACCGCCGAAACTGGTGCTGTGGACGCCGCTGCCGATCCCCAGACTCGCACCGATGCCTTCGAGCGCGCCGTGAATCATGTCGAAGTCGCGGGTTTGTGTGCCGCGCATCAGCGACGCCGCCACCATCGAGGATAAGCCCGCCGTCGCAGCCGTCTCGTACAAGCTGCCAACGGCGAGCGTCCCACTGATCACGACCGACTGCGCGGCGAAGTTCTCGCGCGCCAGGATGACGATCCCGTTGGGCAGCACCACGCGCGTAATATCATCGGGGCCGGGCAGGGCGTTGCGTTTGCCATTATCCAGGTAAGGGTTCGGATTAGTCTGCATCGTCTTCGCCTTCTTCGTCATCAACTGCCGCGCCGGTCGGAATGAACCAGCCAACGGTACGCCCCGCTGGCTTCAAATATTTGGCGGCGACTTCGTGAACATCGGCCAATGTGACCGCGTTGAGTCGAGCCTCGAATTCCGCGAACCACTGGTGCGTACCCGCCGCGTGCTCAAAATAGGCCAGCCAGAACGCCTGCCCGGTGACAGTTTCGGTGCTGTAGGCGAACAAGGCGCGCGCCTGCTTCCGCGCCCGATCGAGTTCAGCCTGCGTCACGTCGCCATTGCGCAGTTTGTCGATTTCGGCGAACAACGCCGCCTCGACTTCGGCCAGTTCGCGGCCATCACGGAGCGTCACATCGACGCTGTACAGGTACGGATCGACCGATGGACTCATGCCCGCGCCCGCGCCCGCCGCCAGTTCCGTGCGTACCAGGGCACGATACAGACGCGTCGTTTTGTTGCCGACCGATCCGCCGCCAAAGCCGCTCGGCCCGCCGAATACGCTGTCGAGCATATACAGCTTGACCCAATCGGGATCGGTGACGCCGGGCACACGATAACCGACCGACAGATATTTGGCCGCGCCCGGACGTTCCACGATCACGCGGCGCTCGCCATTTTGCGGCGGCTCCGGGCGGACGAACGGGGCGGCGATCGGGCGCGCGGGGATCGCCCCGTAGAGCGCCTCGATCCGGACGAGCATGGCCGCCGTGTCGAAATCGCCAACGATGGCCGCGATTGCGTTGCCCGGCGCATAGTTCGCCCGATAGTGACCGAACAGATCGTCGCGCGTCATGGTTTCCAGATCGGCCATATCGCCGATGACCTCGTGGTGATAGCCATGCACGCGGAAAGCCGCCGCCTGCACCTCCTCATCCAGCCAGAACTGCGGCGAGTTTTCTGAACCCTGTCGTTCCGAGATGATCACCGTGCGCTCGGAGGCGACTTCTTCGGCGTCGAACTTGGCGTTGAGCATTCGATCGGCTTCGGCGCGCAAGGCCAGATCGATCCGATCGGCGGGCATTGTCTCGTAGTAGGCGGTGTAATCGAGCGAGGTTTGGGCGTTCCATGAGCCACCCTCGCGGTCGATCGCCTTATCGAGGTAGCCCGCCGGGAACTGGTCAGTGCCCTTGAACATCATGTGCTCGACCCAGTGCGATATGCCCGTTTTGCCAGTCGGCTCGTTGCGACTGCCAATGCGGTAGAGCACCCACCAACTGATGACGGGCGCATTGTGAACTTCGCGGAGCAGGACGGTCAGGCCGTTATTCAGGACGTGTTTGGTGACAGGATTTGCGGGCATGGTTATTTCCCGCCCGCGTTTTCGATGCTCATCACCTGAGTTTTGCTGCCGCCGTTGTAACCGCGCCCGACGCCCCGATAAACGAAGCCCAGCGCGCGCATCCGATCGGCCTCGTACAGGTTGCGGCCATCGACCATGATCGGCTGCTTCATCGCATCCCGGATGCGCGCCATATCCAGGTTTTTGAATTCGTTCCAGGGCGTGGCGATCACCAGCGCATCGCAGCCGCGCGCGAGATCGTAGGCATCTTCGGCGAGGTGAATATATGAGGCCGCGCGCACCACGTTGTCCATTGCCACCGGATCATAGCCGCGCACGATTGCGCCCGCCTCATGCAGCAAATACGCGATGTGCATGGCGGGTGATTCGCGCAGGTCGTCAGTGTTTTCCTTGAAAGCCAACCCAACCATCCCGATCACTTTGCCGGAGACGCCGTGCAGCAAATCATCGAGCTTTTCGACGATACGTTTGCGCTGATCGTCGTTGATCTCCATGACGGCGTTGAGCAGTTCGGGGTGTTTGCCGCTGATCTCGGCCATATACGCGAGCGCCTTCACGTCTTTGGGAAAACAACTCCCACCGTAACCTACTCCGGCCTCTAAAAAACTATGTCCAATGCGCTTATCGAAGCCCATGCCCTGCGCGACTTCTTTCACGTCCGCACCAAGTGCCTCGCAAATGTTGGCGATCTCGTTGATGAAGCTGATGCGCGTCGCCAGGAAAGCATTCGAGGCATATTTGATCATTTCGGCGGTGCGCAGATCGGTCACGACGGTGGGCGCGCGCAAGGGCAGATACAACTGCGCCACGCTGTGTGCCGCATCCCGATCGGTCGAGCCGAGCACAGTACGATCCGGATTCAAAAAGTCGCGGATGGCCGTGCCTTCGCGCAGGAACTCCGGGCAACTGACGACCGCAAACTTGATCGGCTGCGGCTGATTCTCTTTGATGATCTGTGAGACGAGATCGCCTGTGCCGATCGGGACGGTCGATTTGTTAATCACGATCAGCGGGTGATCCATCGTCTTGGCGATGGTCTGTGCCGCCGCGCGCACATACTGCAAATCCGCTTCACCATCTTCACCTTCGGGCGTGCCGACGCAGATAAACACGTATTCAGCGTCTTTGAGTGCATCGGCATACGAGGTCGTGAACTTGAGGCGTCCGGCGCGGATATTGCGCTCGGCCATTTCCTTCAAGCCCGGTTCGTAGATCGGCATGATGCCCTTGCGCAGATTTTCAACGCGCTCCTGGCTGATGTCTACCGCGTGGATGTCGTTGCCCATATCGGCGAAGCAGGTTCCGGTGGTCAGGCCGACGTAGCCGACGCCGACGACGCAAATGTTTTTCATGGAAGGGTTCTGTCCTTTGTGTTGTGTGCTTGGCGTTAGTTATACACGCCGATCAAGATTATGGCTGACCCCTCTATCCCCCTGCCCCTTATCCCCTACGCAAGCGGTGGGAAAGGGGGGAGCCACTCGCCCCGCCTGCGTGGGAGAGGGGTTGGGGTGAGGGGTCAAGTGACTTCGCTCATGGCGCGCGCCGCCACTTCCCGCCCCAACTCGATCGCGTAATTCGTGCCGCGATCCCAGGGATAAACCTGACTCATGCTCGCCAGATATAAACCCTCGATCGGGGTGCGCGTGTCGGGAATGTGCGCGGAATGGTTGAGCAGTGGCACGGGCTGCGCATACGGCGCACGGAATACCCAGCTTTTGCGGATCCACTCTGGCCGGAAGTCCGCGTTGAACTGCGGCAGCACCTTGATGAAGCGCTCGATTAGCTCCTCATCGCTCAGTTGGAAATATTCATGATCAGCGGGCACGTAATCGCCCATATAGATCAACTTGTCGCCGTTGTAGTGCGATGAGTCCAGGAAGTTGGTGTGCTCGACCAGCGCCAAAAATGGATATTGACTCTGCGCTTTATCGGGACTGGTGGCGGGCAAATTGAGCCAGTAGGTGCCATCGGTGAGCAGCGAAAACTTGAGCGCCAGCACCACACACACCGCGCCGATGCTCCGCAAGCCGCGCAATTTGTCGGCGTAGTCACCGCTCAATTCCGGCACGAGTTTGAGCGTCAGGGCGGGCGACGAGGTGCTGATCACGGCGTCGTAGTGTTCGACTCCGCCGTCGCTGGTGGTCACTTCGAGATGATCGTCCACGCGCCGAATCTCACTGACCGCTGCTTTCAAACGCAAGGTTGCGCCGTGTTCCTGCACCTTCGCCGCGAACACATCCATGAAGCGCTGGAAGCCGCCAATGAACGTACCGAGTTTGGTGCTGCGAGTATGCAACCGCGCCCACATCCAGGCCATGTTGACGTTGCGATATTCCGTGCCGAACTTGCCGATCAACAGCGGACGCCACAGCAAGTTATACGCCTCGCGTCCCATCCAGCGCGCCAGCCACGTATCGGCGGTGACTTTTTCCAGCGGACGCCAATTGTTCGTCAGCCGCAGATACAAGGTGGCAAAACCGAACGGCGCTTTGCCCCCGATCGACAAATGCGGGAACAGCAGCGCGGGCAAAACGCCATCAAGCTGAGCGTTTTCGTGGCCGATGCGATACGACGTTTTCGGGCGCAGGAACATCACCTGATCACGCACACCCAGATCGTCGGTCAGTTTGAGCAGCGCCGTATCCGAGGTAAACCAGTGGTGATAGAACTTTTCGAGTTCCCACTCCCAGCCCTCGTCGCGGAAACCCGCCGCCAGCCCACCGACTCGCGTGCCCGCCTCGTAGATCGTGACGCTGTGTCCGGCGCGTGCCAAATCATAGGCTGCCGCAAGACCGGCTGGCCCCGCGCCAATAATCGCAGTGCGTAACGGCATCAGGCCACCCCTTCGACGAGTTCAGGATTATGTTCGGCGATCTCGGCTTTTTGCTCAGCTTCGACGATTTGCGACGCCTCGCTGAACGAACGCCACGACAAGCCTTCGCGTGCCAGATAGACGAAACCCAGCAGCGTGATCGGCAGCCACAACGCGGCGTGCAGCACCAGCGTATAGCCCGCAGCAGCGGCATGTTCTGCGCCGAACGCCTCAAGCACCTTGATGCCGGGGCCATCGAATGTACCGATATAGCCGGGTGCGCCGGGCAGCGTCGTCGCCAAGTTGACGACGGCGGTCATCAACATCAGCACGAAAAACGTGACCATCGCGTTGGGGCCAAGGTTGAACGCTTGCAAAACGAACCAATATTTGGTCGTTTCGGTCAACCAGATAAAGACCGACGACACGAGCGTCATGAGCAGATCACGCGGGCTGCGCAGCGATTCCAGCCCTTCCATGAAGTGATCGGCGATGCGTAAAACTGGCGTATGCAGTGGTTTTGGCAGCAAATGTTCGATGAACCACGTATAGGTTCGGCGCGCCAGGGCGGGCCGCATCGCCATGAACAGAAACACAGCCAGCGCACCAAAAAACGCGATTGTCCCGGCGACGATCATGATACGCAACCAATCTTGCTCGATATGCGCGAATGGCAGCGCGATAAATACAAAAATCAACATGACCAAGCCATCGAAAATGCGCTCGACGACGATCGTGGCGAGGCTGGCCGTCACTTTGACCTTTTCGTCCCGATATAACACGAAGGCGCGGATCACTTCGCCCGCGCGAAAGGGGTAGACGTTGTTGCCCATGTAGCCGATCACGACGATCGGGAACAGCCGCCGCAGCGGAATATCTTTCATGGGGCGTAAAAGGTAATGCCAACGCCACGTGCGTCCCCACACGGCCAGAAAATATACAGCAACACCTGGAATCAGCCACAGGAAATTGGCATGACTGATGGTGGTCAATACATCCGCAACATTGAGTCCTTGCAATCCAACGGCGAGGAAGAAGATGCTGACGCCGACGCCGATGATGAGTGCGATCAAACGTTTCATAGAGGCAAAAATTCTCTCGTTCCGGGCAGACGCCCTCACTTAGACCGTCTTATTCTAGCGCCGGGGACGGCTTGAAGCAATATGCAGAAGTTTGGAGGGTGCATTCAAGTTTGGGAGCGATTGTGTCTCATTTGCGACCGTTAGCCGACGTGGCAGACCATCGTCCCTACAAAACGCCATCCGCCGTTCGTTCGCCCTGGGCAACGCAACCCAATCGTCTTGCCGCGCGTATTGATCCCTGACGCTGCTATACTCTCAAAGAGCGTGCTGTCGTAACGTGTTTTATGGTAGGGGAACAGAAATGCGTATCATCGTACACACCGGCAAGGGCGGTGTTGGTAAAACCAGTATTTCGGCGGCGACGGCGCTGCGCTGTGCCGAAATGGGTCTGCGCACGATCGTGATCAGCACGGATACTGCGCACAGCCTCGGCGACTCGCTCGATGTGAAGATCGGCCCGGAGCCGGCGCAGCTTGCCGATCATTTGTGGGCGCAAGAAGTCGATGCGCGCTACTCGATGGATAAATATTGGGGCAGTTTCCAGAAGTATATGGTCGCGTTGTTTACGCAGCGCGGCGTCAAGGACATCGTGGCCGAAGAAGTGACGGTACTGCCCGGCCTCGAAGAAGGCGCGCACTTGCTGGGGATCAACAAGTATGTGCAGGAAGGCAATTACGACGTGCTGATCGTCGATGCCGCGCCGACCGCCGAGACCCTGCGCCTGCTGAGTCTGCCGGATGTCACGCGCTGGTGGTTCGAGCGGATCATCACGCTGACCAAAGGCGCGGCCAAGTTTCTGCGACCGCTCGCTCGCCCGCTGATGGGCGCTGATCTGCCCGATGCCGAAGCGTTTGCCACCATCGAAGGTCTGTTCAAGACGCTCGACGATGTGCGCGGCCTGCTCACCGATCCGGCCATGAGCAGCTTGCGGCTGGTCGTGAACCCAGAAAAAATGGTGATTAAGGAGACGCAACGCACCTACACCTACCTGAACCTGTATGGCTACGCGACTGACGCCGTGATCTGCAATCGCATTTTGCCCGACGAAGTGACCGATCCGTATTTTGCACAGTGGAAAGCCCTGCAAAAGCAAAACATCGCGCTGATCCAGGAAGCGTTCGGCGACCTGCCGATGCTGCGCGCGCCGATGTTCGACCGCGATGTAAACGGCCTGGATACGCTCAAGCGACTGGCCGATGCGCTCTACGGCGACACCGATCCGTCGCGGGTAATGTTCAGCGGCAAGACTCATCATATCGAACAAGACGCGGCGGGTGGCTATCGGCTGATTGTGCCGCTGCCCTTCGCCGACAAAACCGATCTCGATCTGTACCGTTCGGCGGATGAACTGACGCTGCGAGTCGGGCCGTATCGCCGAAATATCGTGCTGCCGCACGCCCTCTGGAATCTCGAAATCGGCGACGCGAAATTCGAGGAATCGAGCTTGAACATTCATTTCGTCGGCAAACCCGATGAAAAAGCCAATGGCAAGCTGCCCACCAAAAAATCCGCCCGCCAACCCGCCAAATCCTGAGCGAAAGGGTCTCCATGTCCGCAAAGGGAACTGCCGTCAAGGCGTTTGGGGTCGATATTGCGCCGATGGCCGCCGCCGAAACCATCGCGGAGCCGACTTTCACGCCGAACAGCCCGCCGAAGGTTGCGCCAGCCGTCAGCTTGGGCACGCTCGCCGTCACACAGGACATGCCCGCCCGCGTCGCCAGCCCAGACGCCGCGCACCGCACGGGCAAAATCAACCAGTATCGCTATTGGCGGATCATCGTGTTCTTTGGCTGGTTGTTTGTGCGGCTGTTCACTTGGGAAGTGATCATCACGCGCATCCTGGGCGCTGGTTTTGTGCGGCGTGGACGGCAGGAGCGCACCCGACGCGCGTCACGCCAATATCGCAATTTGGCCGTATCGATGGGCGGCGTGATGATCAAGCTCGGCCAGTTCGTGTCCAGCCGCGTCGATGTGCTGCCCGAATCGATCACCGACGAATTGGTAGGGCTGCAAGATAACGTGCCGGTCGTCTCGTTCGACTATATCAAAGCCACCGTCGAGCGCGAACTGGGGCCGATCAAAGACCGCTATTTGTGGTTCAGCCCCGTGCCGATCGCCGCCGCCTCGTTTGGACAGGTTCACGCCGCGCAGTTACCCAATGGGGATCGCGTGGTGGTGAAAGTACAGCGTCCGAATATCAACGACGTGGTGCATACCGACTTGGCCGCGCTGCGCATCGTCGGGCGCGTCGCCATGTGGTGGAGCCTGATTCGGCGGCGCGCAAACGTCCCCGAACTGCTGGATGAGTTCAGCCTCGTACTCTGGGAAGAACTCGATTACAGTGCCGAGGCCGATCACGCGCTGCGCTTCGCCAGCCTGTTCGCCGACGATCCAGGCATCTATATCCCCGCCGTCTATCTCGAACACTCGACGCACTTGGTGCTGACGCTCGAAGACGTGACCAGCATCAAGCTGAACGATTACGCCGCGCTGGAAAAAGCGGGCATCAGTCGCAAGGAAGTCGCCAACCGCCTGATGACATCGTACCTGGAGCAGGTTTTCGATTACCAGTTTTTCCACGCCGATCCGCACCCCGGCAACATCTTCATCTACCCGATTCCCGAACGGCAAATCGCGCAGTACGAGGCCAGCCTGAAGGCGAAGGGCAAAAAGTCGAACGCGCCGGACGCCAAAGATATGGGCAAGCCGTTCTATCTAATCTTCATCGATTTTGGCATGGTGGGGCGACTCACGCCGCGTATTCACGATGGGCTGCGTGAGACCCTGATCGCCATCGCCACCCAGGATGCGGCGGGCTTGGTGGCCGCTTATCAAAAGCTGGGCGTGCTGCTGCCGGGCGCGGATACCAAACGCATCGAGGAGGCGACGCGCGCCGTGTTCGAGACCATCTGGGGCTTGAACATGCAGGAATTACAGAATATTCCGTATGAGCAGATGCTCGATATTGGCCGCCAGTTCAGCGATCTGCTGCTCTCGATGCCGTTTCAGATGCCGCAGGATTTCATCTATCTGAGCCGCGCCGTCGGCATCCTGAGCGGGATGTGTACCGGACTCGATCCGCATTTCGATCCGTGGCGCGAACTGCAGCCGTTCACCGCGAAGCTGCTCACCAGCAGCAGCGACCGCACGAAAGCCGCGATCGGTGGCAAATCCGTCAGCAACAATGCGGCGCTGGCCGTGGCCGGTGCGGCGATCGGCGTGATTCGCGGCTATGCGGGACGTTTGGCGCGGCTGCCGACGCTGGCCGACTCGGTGCTCAACCGTGCCGATCGCGGCGAATTGGCCGTGCAAATGACGCTCGATCCGGCCACTCAGAAGCAGATCACGCGCATCGAATCGACGACAGGTCAACTCGTGACGGGGGTTGTTTTTGCGACGCTGACGCTGACGAGTACGCTGCTGTTCATCAATCATGAGCAGGGCATCGGCGCGATCGGCTATGTGCTGTCGGGGTTGTCGCTGGTGTCACTGCTGGCACGGGGGCGGGGCAACGCGGGGAATTGACCTCACCCCTTCTCCGTAGTCACGGTTGAGGGGGAGTTGATCCTGCGGTTGGCTATAGATATTGAATGTGGGGTGTTTTGATGCGTCGAACTTCACGTCAGGTTTTGCTGCCGATTGGCCTAATATTCATGACGCTATTAAATATCCCACATAGGCAATTCCCTGCAATGTTACCAGCTGATCTCCTATTCTCAGTCACGACAAATCACACGGGTTTTGATCAAAACACCCTCGTCCGCCTGGACGCTACCACGCTCAAAATGTCTGTTTTTTACACAGATCCGACGTTTGATTGGGTGTACCCAATTAGCTGGTCGCCACGCGGGGATTTGCTCATAATTATACGGAGCAAGACGCAAAACGACACATTTCAACGTGAATACTGTGTGTTAAATCGATCAGGCCTTTTACAAGGATGCCTGAAAGAACCACCGATTGGTGGTCCATACGAAGAGTTATATGGGGGCGACAATCTGGTCGTTACTTGGTCGCTGGACGAAAAATCTGTCTACTATTTGACTGGCTTAGGCAAAGGCGATGAACGCAACCTGCGTTTGATCCAGGCCGATGTAGCGACAGGTCAACAAACCCGTATTCTTTATCGGTATTCAGTTTCCGATGCTGAAATTGCGTCACGTTCCAATTCACCTGAACCCCTGATAAGTTGGACGACCAGCCTCGATACGCTGATTCTTGGCACAGGTGATCTTCATCGGATAGAAGACAAGACACCTATTATTGAAGTCGATCTGCAAAACGGCCAGCAACAAAATCTGCTGGTCACACGCCCGGTAGCGGGTCAATCGACACCACAACCGTATCTCATCTTGGCGGGATTTTCTCCACAGAATAATTACATGCTTGCGCTTTTGGGCGCGGATATTCGCGTCAGCGACCAATTTTTGATTCTGGATAAACGGCAACAAATTGTTCGTTCGTTTAGCCTGCCACCAACGCAACCAGAGGAAATCGTGGAATACGGATTCTTGAATCAGCCGGGGTGGCTGCCTGATGAGCAAGGGCTTTATATAGGAGCGATTAGTCTTCGCGTACTTAATGGTGAGCAAGTGAAAACGATTCATTTCTTCAAATACACACTCAGCGATAAACAGCTTATCGAGGTCTTTCGCACGCCATTTCCGAGTGACGAATACCCCTATTCAAACCGCTATAATGGAATGGCTCGCCTCAAAGTTTCGCCATCAGGTACGCACGTCGCCTATGATGAGACTTTTCTTAATTTAAATGGTGAAGAAGCAAATCATTGGGAGATCGTGGTTGTTTCGGAGAAAGATGGGATGTTGCGCTTCAGGGATAGCTAGTAGATAACATTCGCAATTGACGCAATCGCCATATATGGGGGTGTTGACGGATTTTGAGAGGCTTTTTACCCCCATATATAGGGGTGATCTCTATTGCGAATGTTAACTACTATTCAGCGAACAGTCCGCTTTGGATTCCACCCCTCGTGGACTAATTACGATGCGTGGCGTTTAACTTCCCCACGAAGGCGACGAGATTCGCCCGCCGATCAAACGTACTGCCGGTGAACCATCCAGTCCAATCACATACAATTCGGTATAGGCACCTTTGTAATCGGTGTGTTTGCCATCGTCCATCAAAAATGCCAAGTGTTGGCTGTCAGGCGACCACACTGGATTTGACCCGATCGCTAAGATCTTTGCATTGGTTCCATCGGCATTAGAAAAGTAAATCTGATCAGCCTTGCGGTATACGAGATACTTGCCATCGGGTGACCAAGCAAGCTGAGCGATGCCATCGACCGACATGGACAGCGTGGTAATGCTCTGTGTCGCCAAATCTAGGATCATTAATTTATTCACACCTTGCGCATCGGTGTGAATAAATCCGATATGTTGACTATCCGACAGCCAGTTCCAAGAGCGAATTGAACCAGCAGGATATTCGAACTGTCCTTGATCGATGCCATTGGTATCAATTACAAAGATACGTCTATTAAAATATGCCAGACGGCGACTGTCTGCCGACCAGATAGGAGCGCTCGGAATTAAAGCATAGCTAATATCGTCTTTTTCAGGGGGGAACTTATTTAGGGTCGTGAAATAACCATTGGATAACATTCAGAATTGGCGACGGTGAGGTACACTGGGCGCATGATACTCCAATACAATCACTTGAGCGGTTTTCCGAGTGTATTTCAGTCGCTGACAGGCTTGCGCGTGAGTGAGTTCGACGCGCTATATAAGGATATGCAGGGATATTATATAGAAGCCGAGTGGCAGCGGCTGGAACGGGTCGACCGGCAGCGCGAGATCGGGGCCGGGCATCCGTTCATGCTGAGCGCACGCGACCAGATTCTGCTGACGGTAGTGTGGTTACGGGTGTACCCGACGTATGAGGTATTGGGGTATCTGTTCGGGGTGAGCGATACGACGACGGGGCGCATCGTAGAGCGCATCGTGCCGATGTTGGAGCACCTGGGGCGCGACAGTATGCGGCTGCCGAAGCCGAGTCGCAAG
>JBBRMW010000024.1:0-35087 GCA_038230635.1 Aggregatilineales bacterium
ATATCGCGGATATGGACGATCGATCGGTGATCGATGAACCGACCGCACGCTATTATACGGATCGTCATGTTCGCGCGCTTCTGGTTTCTAAATTTAGCCTGGGCGACCGAGTTACAGGCACGATTTCGTTTACCTTGCGCCAACCGCGTCCCTTTAGTCTGTTAGAACAGCATTTGTTGCGTGGCTTGGGCGATCTGGCGGCGGTAGCGGTGCAGCGCAGCCGCCTCTATGATGAGCAGGTGCGTGTCGCCGAACAATTGCGGCAGCTCGATAACATGAAAAGCCAATTCCTGGCGAGCATGAGCCACGAGCTGCGCACGCCGCTGAATGCTATCCTGAATTTTACGCGGTTCGTGGGCGCGGGCACATTGGGTCCGGTCAACGAACGACAGGTGGACGCGCTTCAAAAAGTTTCCGACAGCAGCAAGCATCTGTTATCATTGATCAACGATGTGCTGGATATTGCAAAGATCGAAGCCAACATGATGACCTTGTTTATCGAGTCCGGGATCGACATCTACATCGAGTTGGAACCCGTACTTGCCAGCGTTGAAGTGCTGCTGAGCGACAAACCTGTTCGGATGATCCGTCAGATTGAATCTGGGCTGCCCTTGATCACGGGCGATCGGCGGCGTATTCGGCAGATATTGCTCAACTTGCTGTCGAATGCGGCCAAGTTCACCGAGAGCGGCAGCGTCACCCTGCGGATCGCGCGGAAAGCCGATCACATTCGTTTTGACATCGCGGACACAGGACCGGGCATTCCGGCGCATGAATTTGAATCGATTTTTGAGGCATTCCGGCAGACCGAAACGGGTATCCGCAAACCGGGCAGCACAGGCTTAGGACTCGCCATCTCGCGGCAGTTGGTGGATGCCCATGGCGGCCAGCTTTGGTTGGAAAGTCAACTGGGGGTGGGCACTACGTTCTTTGTTTTGCTACCCATCGTCGCGCGCGTCTCGTCTGCTATAATCGAGCCGGGGGGCATTGAGTCCAAGCATGTTTAACCACTACAGCTACTTATACATTGAAGATGATCCGCTCAGCCGCGAGATTGTGCAGTTATTGATGGGAACGGTGTTGGGTGTCGAGCGCCTGACCATGTATGAAGATACGCACGATCTGCCGAGGCGTCTGCTGACACTGGCAACCTTGCCAGATGTGATTTTGCTCGACATCCACATCGCACCATTCGACGGCTTTGAAACCCTGTCGCTGCTGCGCGACGATGACCGTTTCCGGGCGCTCAAAGTCATTGCGATCACCGCCAGCGTCATGAACGAAGAGATCGAGCGTCTCAAGCAGCATGGCTTCAATGGTGCGATTGCCAAACCGCTCGATATGGATATTTTTCCGAATTTGCTGGCCCGTATCCTCGATGGCGAGCAGGTCTGGTATATAGCCTGACTCGGCAGCCACATCATGAAAAAACCAACGAAGACCGCCCCCTTAGAGGCGCAACCCAACATCCAAATGTTGATCGATCAATTAGACGATCTGAGCGTGGTGACACGCGAGCGCGCCAGCACCCAACTGCTGACGTTTGGTCCGGCGATCATCGATCCGTTGGTGGCGGTTATCCATAAGGAGACGGTGCGCCAATGTTGGATGGCGGCGGGTGTGCTCGCCAAAATGGACGATCCACGCTGTGTTCAGCCGATGATCGAAGCGCTGCGTTCGCCGCATCCGCTGGTTTGCCAGATGGCCGCGATCGGGCTTGGACGCTATGGCGATCAGCGGGCGGTGCCCGCGCTGATTGAACGTCTGCATGAACCGGGGGGCATCGTTCAGGTGGCAGTCGTTAATGCCCTGTCCCAGTTGGGTGATCGGCGGGCGGTGCCAGCGTTGGTGGAAGAACTGAAAGTCACGCTGTCTTCGACGGTGCGTTATACCATCATTCAGGCGCTCGGCGTGCTGGCCGAACGGCATGATCAAACGATTCTCGCCTTGATCGAGTCATTTCAAACCGATGCTGATCATCATGTGCGGGAGCGCGTCAGCGAAGCGCTCGCCAATTTAATCTGATACGCCAGCGAGAAACCTTGCCAAACTTGGGGGAAATCATCACATCGCCATACCATTCGCCGGATGGACAAAGCAGCCGTCCGATTAAAGCACACGCACTCATCATCGATGACAACGCCCTCAACATCGAAATTTTGTCAATTTTGCTTGAAATTCAGGGCATCAGCCATACGTACCTGCAATCGACGGGTGACTGGCCGCTGAACTTGGACGCCCTGGAGTCGCCCGATTTGATCTTTCTCGATTTGGAAATGCCGCACCGTTCGGGCTACGAGATGCTGGCGCTGCTTAAAAAAGAGTCCCGTTTCCAAGATATTCGGGTGATCGCCTATACAGTGCATATCAGCCAGATCGAACAAGCACGTCAGGCAGGGTTTTATAGCTTCATCGGCAAGCCGCTCGAACCTGAACGCTTCGCCGGACAGATCGCACGCCTTTTGAACCATATTCCGGTCTGGGAGACCTGATTACGATGACTCGTGTTGGCTTTATCGGACTGGGGCTGATGGGCGCAGCGATGGCGCGTAATTTGATGAAGGCGGGCTATCCGCTAGTCGTCCACAATCGCAGCCGCGCGATCGTCGATCAAATGGTGAGTGAAGGTGCGACGGCTGCGCATTCCCCCCGCGAAGTCGCTGCTCAATCGGATGTCGTGTTCACCAATTTGCCCGACTCGCCCGATGTTGAACAGGTTGTGTTAGGCGCTGCTGGGATCATCGAGGGCGCGCACGAAGGCTTGATCGTCGTCGATCACAGCACGATCAAGCCGGAGACGGCGCGGCATATCGCGGCGGAACTGGCGAAATACGGCATCGCGGCACTCGACGCACCCGTCAGTGGCGGGCAGATCGGCGCGCAAGCCGGGACACTCGTGATCATGGTTGGGGGTGAATCAGCGGCCTTCGAGTCGGTTGCGCCGCTGTTCAAAGCGATGGGCAAAAGCTGGACGTTGGTCGGGGCGGCGGGTGCGGGACAGATCGCCAAAGCCTGCAATCAGATTATGGTCGGCGCGCAAATGGCCGCGATGGCTGAACTCATGACGCTGGCAGCGCGTGGCGGTGTCGATCCATTCAAGGTGGTCGAGGCGATCAAAGGTGGCGCGGCGCAGTGTTGGACGCTCGACAACAAACCCGATCGGCTCAAGGCGGGCAATCGGTCACCCGGTTTCAAGGCGCATATGCAGCTCAAAGACCTGCGGATCATCAGCGAAACCGCCGCTGCCTATGGCCTCAAGCTGCCGCTGACCGCCGTCGATCAGGCGCTTTTCCAGGCGATGGTCGATCAGGGCGACGGCGATCTCGACAATTCGGCGGTGCTGAGTGTCTATGAGGCGGGAACGGGTCTACATATCGGCGGTTGAGTTGGCACGTCTTATCCTACCGGAAGCATATTTTTCTTCATGGTTTGTCAGCGACACCTGGAATTGTGTATTCGATAGGCCTTGACAGAAATTTAGATTTGCCTAAACTATATATTAGGCAAACTCAATGGTCTCAAAGAAAGGATTTCACCTATGGTAACAGCAACATCTACTAGAGCGGCAGGGCGGCTCAACGGAAAAGCCGAGTCCGACCCCGCCATTCACATGGAAGGGCTGAGTAAACAGTATGGGCGCGGCAAAATACCCGCGCTCGACAGTCTTGATTTGCGGGTCAATCAGGGCGAAATCTTCGGTTATCTCGGACCCAACGGCGCGGGCAAAACCACCACCATCCGGCTTTTGCTCGACATCATTCATCCGTCCGGTGGGCGTGCCAGCGTGCTTGGCATGGATTCGCATTCCGAGAGCATCGCCCTCCATCGGCGGATCGGTTTTTTGCCCGGTGATCTCAATTTATGGGAAGGCATGAGCGGGCGGCAGGTCGTCAATTATATCGGGCGTATCCGGGGCGGCGTCAATACCGCCTATGTCGACGAACTCACGACTCGGCTCGCGCTCGATCTCTCCAAAACGGTGCGCAGCTATTCAACTGGTAATCGTCGCAAGCTCGGCTTGGTCTTGGCGCTGATGAACAAGCCCGAACTGCTGATTCTGGATGAACCAACCAACGGCCTCGATCCGCTGGTACAGCAGACGTTCCACCAATTGATGATCGAAACGCGCAACGAAGGCCGCACGGTATTTCTATCGTCGCATGTGCTCAGTGAAGTTCAAGCGATCTGCGAGCGCGTCGCCATTTTGCGTGATGGCAAATTGCAGGCCGTCGAGCGCGTCAGTGATCTGATGCGGGTGCGCTTCCAATGGATAACGATGCACTTTCGTGAGGCGATCGATCCGGGGAAATTGGCCGGCGTGCCGGGCGTCAGCGAGGTTTCTGATGTGGACGGGGCGCTGCATTTCAAACTGACGGGTGATTTCGACCCGGTGCTGCGTGCGGTATCTGATCGCTATGTGACCAGTCTGCACGCGCAAGAACCCAGCTTGGAAGAAATTTTCTTGACGTTCTACGGCGAAAAAAGCACGGCGCATCCAGCGGAGTCGCTGAAAGAGGTGGTCTCATGAGTGGAGTCGTATTTATCGAAACCCTGCGGCGCAACTGGCGCGCGATGCTGATCTGGGGCATCGGAGTCGCCTCGATGGCGGGCTATATCATGGTGGTCATCCCGGATATGAAGACCTTGCAGCAATACGCTGGCCTGATCAAGAATTTGCCACCCGTGCTGATCAATGCGTTGGGCGGCGATACCGCCTCCATGGGGACGCCCAGCGGCTTTCTGGCCTACGGATTTTTTGGCTGGATCATGCTGGTCATGGCGACATGGGCGGTGCTGACCGGGTTGAGCTTGACCGCCAACGAGGAAGATCGCGGGATCATGGATGTGCTGCTGGCACTGCCGTTGCCGCGCTGGCGAATCATCGTGGAAAGGTTCCTGGCACAACTCGTGATCTTGATCTTGATCGTGCTGATCAGTTTCATGGTATTGGCTTGGGGATCGCAGCAAACCGAAGTGTTGCGCAGTATTCCGTTCGATCGGATCGCGGGCAGCACTTTCAACTTCATCCCGGCCACGCTGTTTGTATTGACGCTCACGGCGCTGCTGGCAGTGATTGTGCGACGGCGGTCAACCGCTGCGGCCATTGCAGCGATCATCGTGATCGGAAGCTGGTTCATCGATACGGTCGGCAAATCCGCACCCTCGACTGATGCGATTCGAACGGTCTCGTTTTTTCGCTACTATGACAGTTCGGGTGTGATGCAAAACGGGCTGGTGGCGAGTCATGTGATCGGGCTGTTGGTCGTTTCGGCATTGATGTTAGCCGCCGCCGTGTGGTTTTTCCAGCGGCGCGATGTGGGCGTATAGCGGTCGCCCACTTTCGGAAGGCAAGCAATTTAGAGCAGCAGGGCGATTGCACCACCAATTGTCTTAAAGACGCATCCGCGATAGACTGATCAGCAAAATTGTTTGTTCCGCCGATCGGGGGAATCTATGTTGATCCGTCGCCTCGCTCGAATTTGCTTGATCGCGTTTTTGGCCGTCTTTGTGCCGATACTGATCCTGATCGCGCGTGCCCAAACGCTCGATTGCTCGGATGTCGTCAAAACGGCGTTGGCGACGACGGGCGAAAAATGCGCGGGCATCACCCGCAACAAAGCCTGCTATGGCAATAGCCTGACCGCCGCGACTCCTGTGAAGGGCGTGCAACCCGCCAATTTCGTCTTCCAAAATCCCGCCGATCAAGTCGCTGTCGCCGATGTCGGGTCGCTGCGTTTGGCCGCACTCGATGCGGTCGCCAAGCAGTGGGGCGTCGCCTACATGCGTATCCAGGCCAATCTGCCCGATACGGCGGTCGGTCAATATGTGACGATGCTGCTGTTCGGCGATTCACAGGTTCAAAACGCCGCCAAGACCGCCTCCACTGCCGATACGAGCTACCAACCGATGCAGGCCGTCTATCTCAAAACAGGCGTCGGCAGCCCGGTTTGCCACAACGCGCCTACCTCCGGCATGATCATTCAGTCGCCGGGCGGCAAGCAAAAGGTCAATCTGCTGGTGGATGGCGTCCAACTCAGCATTGGATCGACGGTTCTTTTGCAGATGGACAGTGATGATTTGCCGCCGCTGCCGAATGCTGGTACATCGGATGCGACGAGCACGCCACCGCCCACCAACACGCCGCGCAGTCCGACCAAAGTGACACCCGCCGCGTCCATCCCGATGAAGCTGGTGATCACCACGATCGAGGGCGAAGTGCGCGTGACGACAGGCGGCTTGACGCGCTTGGCGCGAACCGGACAGCAAATCACGGTAAACATGAATGACAGCGTGAACGATTCGGCTTCCGACACGCCGAATGATGTACTCGCGCCCGTTGGTCTACCGTCGTCGCCCGTATTCGTCAATATCAAGCCGATCCTGTCTCTGTATATCGGCACGCTGATCGGGCGCAACCTGCTCAATCCGACCGATGCGCCCGTGTATGTGCCGCCGCTGATTTTGCCCGCCACGCGCACGCCGACCAATTCGCCAACCAAAGCGCCACCTGCCGCGCCCAGCCTGACGCCGATTCCGCCCGTCACGCTCACCTTCACGCCGACGCCTGCGCCCGTCGTCGTCACAAATTTGAACGATGGTGGACCTGGGTCGCTGCGGGCGGCGCTCACGGCGGTCGCACCAAATGGCAATATCACCTTTCAATCGGGGTTGACGGGTACGCTCACGCTCACCAGCGGCGAACTCTCGATCCCCCGAAACCTGACGATTAATGGACCCGGTGCGAGTGTCATCACGGTAATAAACCAGAACGGGCGTGATTTCAATGTCGGCGCGAACATTACGGCGTCGATCGCGGGCTTGACGCTCACGGCCAGCAATCTCAGCGGCAACGGCGGCGCGATTCTCAACGCGGGCAATCTGAACGTGACGGCTTGTGTATTCGCGGGCGATTTCACCACCGGGCAGGGTGGCGCGCTCTATAACAGCGGTACGCTTGGCCTGAACAGCGTCCAAATCACGAATCCAGGTTCGGAAATTGGCATCGATGGCATTTTCAACACAGGCACGTTGTTCATGAACAGCAGCACGGTTAACGGCACGCAAATTGGCGATGGCGTCAATACCAGCGGCAGTGCCACCATCGTCAATAGCACAATTTTCGGCGTCAAAGGCGCCGCGATCAAGGTGACGGGCGGCACGCTCACGCTGCTGGCCGATACGCTGGCGGGCAGCGTCGGTCAAGGACTCAACGCGAGCGGCGGCGGGGTCTCGATCCAAAATACGATCTTGGCGCAAAACGCGGGCGGTGACATCGGCGGCGCGGTCACATCGCTCGGCTATAACCTGATCGATGACACAACGGGCGGCACGCTCAGCGGCACCGATCGCCGGAACATGCCAGCCGGGTTGACCACGCCACCGTCGGCGAATGGTGGCTTCGCCCAGACGATCGCGCTGTCGGTCAACAGTCCGGCCATCGACGCGATTCCCATTGCCAAGTGCGCGGTCACGAGCGATGAACGGGGCACAGCGCGTCCACAAGGTGCAGCCTGCGACATCGGCGCTTTTGAATAGGGATTGCCCTCGCCCCAGCCCCTCTCCCGCGGGTAGAGGGGAGTCTATGGGGTTTGGGAATTCAGCAGACTCAGTAGATCACGATTTCGCGGGGAAACCCCTCTATCCCCCGGCCCCTTTCCCCCACGCAGGCGGGGGAAAAGGGAGATAAGCCCTTCGCCAAGAGGGAGAAGGGTTGTGGGGTGAGGGCACTTTTTCGATCTACTGAGACTACAGGAATTGTGGTTTTTGTAGGGATGGCGGCTTGCCGCGTCCGTCCTGTGGAAAATAATTAACCTAGAAAGCTGAATGGATGCAGCACTTCAACCCGATTTATTCACGGCGACAGGTCGCGCTCAGCACCCTCGCCTGCGTGCTCGCGTTTTTGGTCTTGGGCACGGCGATCGCGCTGCTCGGCCCAACCCTGACGAGTCTCTCGGCACGCTTCGATTTGCCGCTCGAAAATGCAGGTATCTTCACCGCACTGCAATTCCTGGGCGTGACGGTTGGCGTGATCATCGCCGGACGCATGATCGATCGGTTGCCCGCACGCGTCTCGTTGATCAGCGGTGCCATGATGCTGGCGGCTGGCTTTTTCATATTGAGCGCCGCGCAGACGCTACCTGTAGCAATGTTTGCCATTGTATTATATGGAATGGGCTTTGGCACGCTCGATGTGGTCCCCAATGTCGTGATTGCCGCGCTCAACCCGGATAATGCAGGGGGCGCGCTCAATGCCCTCAACATATTTTTTGGGCTGGGCGGCATCTTGGGTCCGCAGTTAGTAAATTTCGCGCTCAGTCGCCAAAACTACACGCTGGCCTATATCATCGTCGCGCTGGCCGCCCTCGTGTTGATCGTGCCCTCGCTGACAATGAGCATCCGCACCCACACCGACCAAACCACAGCCGCGCCGCCGATTGTCTGGCGCAGTCTCGTGCCCTTCGGAATCCTGTTTTTCGCCTATGTGGGGATCGAAGCGGGCGTGGCGAGTTGGACGTTTATGCAGTTGACGCATGTTGCGCTCTCGACGGCGGCGACGGCCACGATCGCAGTCTCGTTGTTCTGGGCGGGTTTGACAGTCGGGCGCGTCTTGGCGATTGGCATCCTGCGCAGGATCACGAGCCTGGGTTTGGTGACGCTCTGCGCGATCACCGTCATCGCTGGCGCGGCCTTACTTATCGTGATCGGCCAAAGCGAGACGATCTCGCTACTCAGCGCCTTTTTGATCGGCGTGGGCTGCGGCCCGATGTTCCCGACGGTGTTGGCGGTTGCCAGCGCCTTATATCCGAAATCGCGCGGGGCGATCTCCGGCGTGCTGATCGCGGTGGCGAATATCGGCGCGATCATCTGGCCGTGGCTGCAAGGGCAAGTGGGCGCAGGTCAAAACGGCGGCATGATCGTCCCGCTGGCATTGGCGGTGGTTGTGCTCGTCCTGACGCGCCTGATCGCGCGTCAGGTGCCGGCTTCAATATCCATTCAAACTGCGGTGTGAAGCAATGACGAAGATTCTGCGGCGCAGGCGATCAGGTTTTGGGCTTGGTCTTTTTGAAAATATCGTAACCCGCGATCTTGGCTGCGCTGCGGACATCGGGATCGACATCCGTCTCGAACACTTCCTTGAGTGCGGGCATCGCCTCCGCATCAGACAACAGGCGCAGTTCTTCGATCGAACGCAGCCGGACATCGCGGTTTTTGTCTTTCAGGCGGCCAATATGATAATCGACCAGACGGCGTGTCCCCATCATCGGCACGGTTCTCCCCACAAATTTGAATCAAACGACCTTGAAATCTAATTGTAGCGGCAAATCGGCGTCTGGGTTACACAGTTTTATAAAAAACACGGCGAGAATTGGGTGTTGTACGGAATCCAGATGGAGAGGAGACTGGGGTGAGATTAATTCTTGGCTAGTCTGTTGATGCCAGCCACACGATTCTGGCAGGTCGCATTGCCACTATTGCCACCGGATCCGGCGCTATCCGCGCTGGTTGGTGATCAGCCAATCGTGGCGGCGGCATTGGCGCGGCGCGGCTTTACAAACGTAGATGCGGCACGCGCGTTCCTCGATCCGGCGCAGTATCGGCCCGCGCCAGCCAGCGATCTGCCGGGCATGGACGAAGCGACGCGGCTGTTGCTCACCGCCATCCGCGCCGGGCAGAAGATTCTAATCTGGGGTGATTTCGATGTGGACGGTCAGACGGCGAGTGCGCTGCTGGTCGAGGCACTGCGCCCGCTGACACGAATCCGGCTGCACATTCCCGATCGCGCGACCGACTCGCACGGCATTCAACTTGCGCCGCTGCGCAGGCTGATCACGGAGGAATCGCCGCGTGTGCTGCTCACCTGCGATACAGGCATCAGCGCGCACGCCGCCATCGACGAAGCCCGCGCGCACGGGTTGATCACGATCATCACCGATCATCATGATCTACCCGCGACTCTGCCGCGTGCCGACGCGATCGTCAATCCAAATCTGTTGTCACCCGGCCACCCGCTGCGCGGCTTACCCGGTGTGGGCGTTGTCTATAAATTGGCCGAGGCGCTCTACGCGGGACTCGCCGACGATCCGATTTTTGCGGCACGAGTACGATCACCGAAAACGTTGATTGATTTGGCGGCACTGGGCATTGTGGCCGATGTCGCGCCGCTGGTCGGAGATACCCGCTATCTGCTGCAAATTGGGTTGGAACGGCTGCGCCTGACCGAGCGCCCCGGCCTGCGCGCCCTGTTCGCGGTGGCGCGCGTCGATCCACTGCGGGTGAGCGCTGAAACAATCGGTTTCCAAGTTGGGCCGCGCTTGAATGCCGCTGGACGCTTGGGCGATGCGCTGACGGCGGTCGAACTGTTGACGACGGCGGATGACGGGCGCGCCGCGCTGCTGGCCGGAACGCTCGACGGATTAAATCAGCGCCGCCGAACCCTTCAGCGTGCGATCGATGCGGATGCGCGCGCGCAAATCGAGGCCGATCCGGGGTTGCTCGATTTTACCGCACTCGTGTTGTTTGGCGAGCGCTGGCACGGTGGGGTACTCGGTCCGGCGGCGGGTCGCTTGGCCGAAGACTACGCGCGCCCTGTGTTATTGTTATGCGCCAACGCCGACGATCCGAGCTTGGCACGCGGGTCAGCGCGCTCGGCAGCGGGTTATGACATCAGCGCGGCGCTCAGCGCGGTAGCAGGCTTGCTACGAAGTTTTGGCGGACACCCCGGTGCGGCAGGAGTCAGCCTTGAGATCGCCAAGATTCCGGCGCTGCGGCGGGCGCTGTCGGGCGCACTGGCTGCACAGCCGCGCGTGGACTTGGCGCGGCGAGCGACGACGCTGCGCATCGACGCGGTGATTCCGCTGGAAGATGCCGATCGCGGGTTGGCGGAGGCGTTGGCGCGCTTGGCTCCGTTTGGTGAAGGCAATCCAGCGATCGTGCTTGAGACGGATAACTTGGAGATCATCAGCGCGGCCACGATCGATCGGCTGCATTTGCATCGGCAGCTCATTCTGGAAAGTGCCGATGGCCTGCGCACGACCGCGTATTGGTGGAACAGCGGCGAGCGTCCTGTGCCCACGACGCGCATCGATCTCGCGTATACGTTGAGCTTGACACCCGCGCACACGGTCGAGATCACGACAGTCGATGTGCGGCCCCATGTTGTGCCCGGCGAAACCGCGCCAATCGCTCGCCAGCTTTTCGATCGACGCGACGCGGCGGAGCCACACGCGATGTTGGCTGAACTGCGCGCGGCCATACCCGATATGGTAGTGTGGGCAGAGGGCTATCCGCGAGCGGAATCACCCGGTCTAACGCGCCACGAATTGACCGACGATCGAGCAGGGTTGCCACTGGCGATCTTTACTGTGCCACCGAGTTCGATCCTGCTCCGTGAGTGGATCGCGCGCCTCGATCCGCTGAGCGTGTATCTGTTTGGGGTGATCCCGCCCGCCCAAGCTCCCACCGAATTTTTGCGCCAGTTGGAAGGGATCGCACGCTTCGTGATCGCGCAGCAAGCGGGTCGAATCGATCTCGATGCCCTGTGCGGACGCACGGCACAGTCAGAGGCAGCAGTGCGGGTGGGGTTGGCGTGTTTATCGCGGATCGCAGTCGCGGAAACGCCCGATGGTACGCTCGAACTGCGCCTCGCCAACACCGAACGCAACTCCGCGAGCGAGCGTACACGGCTGTCAACTTTGCTCGACGAGTCGCGGGCTTTCCGCGCCTATTTCGCGCGCGCACCGCTGAGCACATTGCTGGAGTGATTCCTCGCTGTGGAGCCTGCTTCGGTATCTTGAAATCTCAAGTATAATCGCCGTGCGCCCTGTCGCTGTGAGCGACGTTTGCACTTGGAGATGTGATCCGCCATGTTCAAAATAGGCGATGACGGCGAAATCGAAGGGTTGCCCCCGCTCGAAAAACCGAAGCGCGGTGAGAGTCGGCGGAGGCGCTTGCTGCGTGCGGCTGCGATCTTCGCGTTGGTGGCGATTCCGACCATTGTCATCACTTTGGCGGGCTTGGCTGGAATTCTCATCGTTACCGGAACGCTCAAACTCAATCGTGCGACACCAACGCCAAGCGCCACGTTTCCGCCAACCGCAGCACCGACAGCCAGCGCGGATATGGCTTGCATCGCACGTTTAGGTTCACCAAAGCTCCTATTTTATGCTGCCATCGGTCGTCTGGGTGATCAAATTAATCTCGATAAGCACGGGTTTTATGAGACGGACCCACAAGGCTCGGATGCTTGCCTACTGCTAAATATTGCACCCGCCATCGTCATGCGGTGGTCGCCAGATCGTCGTCATATCGCATTTGGCGTTCAAACCAGCAATTATGAGTTAAGCAGTTTCGACCTATACATCATGAACAGCGACGGTTCCAACGTGCAACACACGCCCTATTCCTGGTTGGTCGAGTGGCCGCCGCAATGGCTGCCCGATGGAAACAGCTTGTTATTCGCTGATCGCGCTCCAAATGCCGACAAACCCAATATCATCTTGATAGATGTCGAAAGTGGTAAAATAAAAACACTTGCCCGCGGACAAATGCCATCACTTTCACCGGATGGTCAGCATATCGCATTCATTCAGAGATCTGCCACGCAAGTTGCATATTTTGTGATGAACAATGATGGCTCACATATACAGTTTCTCGGAATGGGAGATTCCCGAATTGGACGCCCTGACTGGTCCCCTGATAGTCAACGCATTCTCATCCTAACGGCAAGACATTGGATAGTAGTCAAGGTCGATGGTTCTGATCCCCGACCCTTGCCTTACTCCAATTTCATGGACAATGCGGTTCAATGGGCACTAGCTGGGCAGCGATTAGGCGTTGTGCGCACGGAACGAACGCCGCGCCTCAGTGGTGAAATTTGGATCGACATCTTGAACTTCAAAACGGCAACCACCTATTCGGTCAAATTGGCGGAATCAAAGCCCATTCGCTCGATCCATTTTCTTGTCAGCAATGACGATCAACACGTCTATTTTTACGTGGTTTCGGATCAACCCGCTTTCGATATTGGTGGCATTTACATGGTTGACGCCAATGGCACGAATTTGCGACATTTGACGACGCAACCCGTCGATGATTTGTCGCCTGCGCGCGATCAGCCGAGGATCACCCTTGACAATAACTATCTTACCTTTAGCTATGACGGTGCGCTCTGGCTGATGAATCCTGATGGTTCTGGCCTGCACAAATTACCCAACAAAACGGGCCTCTTCATTTTTGCATTTGCCTGGGAACCTCCTATGGAAAATAATCATGACCGATGATGCGCCGCAAACGTTAGCTGATCTGGGGCTGGGGGACGACGGTGAATTACTAGAACCCATCGAATCATCTGTTGATCTGCCGTTCAAAAAGAAAAAAGGCTATTCACGCAGGTCACGCCTACGACGTAACCTGCGTCGTATTGGGATCGTCGGAGTTCCAACGGCATGTTTGACGATTCTTTCCGCTCTCGTGGTGCTTTCCCAGCTGGGGGTACTTCCCAACAGCATACTTTCATGTCGAATTTCTGCTTGTTCGCCGACTCCAACGTCAACACCTAGCGTAACAGTGACGCTTGCGCCCATTACGCCAACCTTGAACGGGACACAAATCATGCTTAGAAATAATCGCGCAACGAGTGTTGTTGTCGCCACTTGGCAATCGCAAACATTGGAAGTACGCTCCAGGATCATCACACCCGGTGCGTCCGTGACAGCACAGCCCACTGCGACCGGCCTTCCAACCCGAAAAGGATAATTCTGCGTGTTTCAACTCTCACAAGTCTCCGAAATCGCTGCGCTCCGGGCGCTGACCGCTGATGGCCGCCTGCTGTTTGCGACACGCATGGTGCGCATGTTCGCCTACGGATTCCTTTCGCT
This sequence comes from Aggregatilineales bacterium, assembly GCA_038230635.1. Lineage (GTDB taxonomy): Bacteria > Chloroflexota > Anaerolineae > Aggregatilineales > UBA2796 > JBBRMW01. The sequence goes on from JBBRMW010000024.1 coordinate 13,878, forward strand.
GGTATTGGTCTTGTACCTCCAAGAACTGGGTTTGAACGAAGTCACCATTGGCGGCATATTAACTGCTACCTTGCTTGGCGACGTGGCGATCTCACTATGGCTCACCAACATCGCCGATCGGATCGGGCGGCGGCGAATGCTGCTCGTCGGCGCAGGGCTGATGATCTTCGCGGGTGTCGTGTTCGCACTCACCGATAATCTGATCGTGCTCGTGATCACCGCGATCATCGGCACGATCAGCCCCAGCGGGAATGAGGTCGGGCCATTTTTGCCGATTGAACAAGCCGCACTCACTCAGAACATCAGCGATCAGCGGCGCACGCCGACGTTTGCGTTATACGGACTATTCGGTTCGTTGGCGACCGCCTTTGGTTCCTTATTGAGTGGCGTGTTGGCAGCGGCCCTGCAAAATGGCGGCATGACGCACTTGGCAAGCTACCGCATCGTCGTGCTCGGCTATGGCTTGCTCGGCATCGCGCTGGCAATTATGTTCACTCGCTTGTCCGAGGCCGTCGAGCTTCCGCCGGGCGTTAAAGAAGCGTCGCCGCTCAAGACTCGCTTTGGGCTGCATCGCTCGCAGGGGATTATTTTTCGGCTGACGCTCTTGTTCGTCTTGGATGCGTTTGCGGGCGGGCTGGTTACGCAGTCCTTGATCGCCGCGTGGTTCAGCCAGAAATTCGGGATCGGCGATGCGGTTTTGGGCGGTATCTTTTTCGGCACGAACTTTTTAGCGGGATTGTCGGCATTGGCGGCGGCGCGGATCGCGGGACGGATCGGCCTGATCAATACGATGTTTCTGACCCATGTCCCCTCAAACATCCTGCTGATTCTGGTGCCGTTGATGCCGAGTGCAAATTTGGCGATTCTGTGCTTGTGGGCGCGTTTTAGCATCTCGCAGATGGACGTACCCACCCGCCAGTCGTACACCATGGCCGTGGTCGCACCCGATGAACGATCGGCGGCAGCGGGCATCACCAATGTCGCGCGGACAGCGGCCACCGCGATGGCATTTCCGGTGACCGGGGTGTTCTTCAGTCTGGCGCTGCTCAGTGTGCCATTTTTGCTATCGGGCGGCCTCAAACTCGTCTACGATTTCGCGTTATTGCGCAGCTTCAGCGCCATTAAGCCACCGGAAGAACAAACCAAAATCGCCTGATTGTACCCTTCATCACCCAGCCCCTTCTCCTACCCAGCGCGAAGGGGCTGGGCACGTGCAAAGTCCAGAAAATGCCTCAAAGTACCCTACCCCATCCCCGTCACTACAGCGAGGGGGGGTCAAACCACACCGCTCCGCCAAAGATCGAGACCGAGTCGAGTCTTGCACCCCTCTCCGTGAGGACGGAGAGGGGCTGGGGGTGAGGTTCCTCGACTTTGCAACTACCCAGCGCGAAGGGGCGACTCGGCTGTTTAACGCCGATACGTTGACACCATGTAATCCGCCTGCGATAATGAATTTCATTATAGAAGGTGGCGATGGTCATGTTCACTGCGATGCAAATTTCCCCGCGTATGGTGTTAAAGTCGATTCAAATCGGCAATATTACGATCGAAACGCCGCTGACGCTCGCGCCAATGGCCGGACAGACGAATCACCCGTTCCGCGTCATGTGCCGCGAAATGGGCGACTGCGGACTCGTTTGCACCGAACTGATCAGCAGCACGGCCATTCGCTACAAAAGCCAGAAAACGTTCAACATGTTCGACTGGTCGGCGGCAGAGCATCCCTTCGCCGTCCAGTTATTCGGCGGCGATCCAGCAGTCATGGCGGAGGCGGCGCGTATCGTGGCCGATGAAGGCGCGGACATCGTAGACATCAACATGGGCTGTTGGGTGCCCAAAGTCGCCAAGACAGGCGCGGGAGCAGCACTGCTCCGCGACGTTTGTACGGCTACGCGCGTGGTTGAAGCGGTGGTGGCGGCGGTGAATATTCCGGTGACAGTCAAAGTCCGCAGCGGTTGGGACGCCGAGCATTTGACCGCTGTCGAGTTTGCGCGTGCTGCTGAGTCGGCGGGCGTCCAGGCCATCGCGGTTCATGCGCGGACGGCGGAACAAGGGTTTACGGGGCAGGCTGATTGGTCGATTATTCGCGGCGTTAAAGAGGCAGTGCGCATTCCGGTATTTGGCAATGGCGATGTGCGCGATGGCGCGGATGCGGCGCGGATGTTCACCGAAACGGGCTGCGATGGCGTGATGATCGGGCGAGCGGCGCTCGGCAACCCCTGGGTTTTTCACCAGATGGCACATTATCTGCGCACTGGCGAGCGTTTACCACGCCCTTCGTTCCGTGAATTGGCGGCGGCGGCGCTCCATCACGCGCGATTGACGATGGAAACCACCAAAATGCCCGAACATCAGGCGATCCTCGAACTGCGCGGGCAGCTCACGAAATATCACCTGGGCGTGCCCAACGCGGCGGCCACTCGCAATCAACTGGTGCGCGTCGAGAGTCTGGCCGAGATTGAAGCGATCTTCGCGCCGATCCTGGCTGAACCCGAACCGCTCGCCATCGCGTGAGACGTCAGTTGCCCCAGCCCACCTCTTGCGCGAATTCGGCGACGGTCGTCGAGCCGCGCAGTCGAATACGGGGCAAGGCCAACGACCGCGACGGTGACTGATAGACACCGCTGCGCGTGCTGAAAGCCAGGATCAAGCCCGCCGCCTTGACTGCTTTGAGCGTATTATGGTCATAGCGCCCGCTCGGATAGGCGAAGAAGTGTGGGCGCACCCCAATGTGCTTCTCGATCGCATCGAGCGATCCAACAATCTCGTTTTTGAGCCAATCCATTGTGCGTCCGCTCATGTTTTGGTGCGTCCGGCTGTGCGCTTCGATCGACATGCCGGCGTGCGCCATTTCCGCGATCTGTGACCAATTCACGTAGCCGCCGCGACCCTCGTCGATCCAATCCGTGACGATAAAAAACGTCCCGACGAAGCCGAACTGTTTGAGAATCGGAAAAACCGTCGTGTAGGCATCTTCATAACCATCGTCGAAGGTGAGCAGCACCGCCTTTTTGGGCAGCGGTTTGCTGTTATACAGCGCATCCGTGAGCGCATCGGGCGTCACAGTCGTATACCCATTATCCTTGAGCCAATTCATCTGCGCCAAGAAGTGAGCAGGTGTCACGGCCAGCACCCGCAGCGTCGCATCGGCGTTGGCGGGTGGCGTGCTGACATAATGGTACATCATCACAGGTAAGGCGACCACCGCACGCGCCTCGCTCGGCGCAGCCTGGGTCAAAACGAGGCTCAGGCAGGCCATCACGGTGATTAATCCAAGCAGCACGCGCCGACCAAAGGTCATCGTTAGCAGATGGTTCATAGCTATTCCAAATCTGTAAGCAGGTTGGCCCTATTTTATCCGACTTGGCTGGGTGCGGCGTGAATTTCACCCTACGCTTGGCTGACGTAGGGCTGCTCCAAAGATGGGCTGAGCGACCACACGGGGTTGGTTCCCGCCCGTTCGATGATCGTCGCCCCCAACCGTGAATGTATACCCTGGGTGGCGTGGCATTTGCCATCCGACCGCTTGGCGCGTTACACTCACCCCTATGCGAAAGACCTTGCTATTTGTTTTGATCGCATCAGCGACAATGCTATTCAGCGTTACTCCCGTGTGGAGTGGTGCGCGAACAGCCGCCGCTGACGACGACATCGCCTGGATTCTCGGCCAAATCAACGGGTTGCGCGCCGCACATGGCATCAAGCCATTGGCGCTCAACGCTCAGTTGTTGACATCGGCAACTGGACACAGCCAATATCTGGCAAACAATCCGTGGCACGATGCGCATGTGGAGGCCGACGGCAGCACGCCCCGCTCACGCATCCTGGCGACCGGCTATCCGGCCTCGGCAACGGGCGAAAATGTATATGGTGGTGGTCTGGCGACGGCGGCGATTGCCTTCAATTGGTGGGTTGCCTCGCCCGTTCACCTTGAAGGTATGGTCAATGCGGGTTTCAGCGAAGTGGGCATCGGCATCGCCAGCGGCCCGTATGGGCACTTTTTCACGACCGATTTTGGTGATCGCAATGGCGCGTCGAATCCGCTGCCCCCTGGATCGACTCAGGTGGCCGCAGCGCACTCGACTCGGCGACCTGCAACAGCGTTTCCGACGGCAACACCGACCCTATCGCTGACACCTTCGCAGACATTCACGCCGATTCCGACCAGCACACCCACCGCTACCAATACGGCGATCCCGCCGACAGGCACGCCAATCCAGATCGATGTGCAGCCGCAAGGGAGCGTTCCCACTGCAACACGACTACCCAAAGTGGCGATCGTGGTGACTGCGCCGCCTGTGACCGTAGCACCCATCGTATCGCCGCCTGCATTGGCGACTGCCGTCCCAAATACCACGGGAGATGCCCAGCCTGCCGGAGACAATCCACTGCGTGCGCTTATTCCGCTGGCGATCGGCCTCCAAATTATTATCCTGGGCGGCCTTGCTCTGCGAGGCAGACGCCACTAACCGATAAGGTGAGAGCATGTCGAATAAGGATCGGAATCCCGGCCAGGATGCGTTGAATGTCCTGGTTCTCTCAAATTTCAGCGACGCCATCATGGATCGCCTCAAAACGATTTCGCCGCGCCTGCGTTTCACCCGCAAAGTCGTCAAAACGGCGAGTGAGGTCACGCCCGATATTTGGAAGACAGTCGATATTTTGTATACACCGAGTGTGCTGCCCGATCCGGCCAGTGCGCCGCGTCTGCGTTGGGTTCAAGGCCACTTCGCGGGCGTCGATAGATTGCTCAGTCAACCGCTGCTGGCCGCCGAAGATGTGATCGTGACGAGCACCAGCGGCATCCATGCGCCCAAGATGGCCGAGTTCACATTGGGCATGATGCTGGCCTTCGCCCACAAAATTCCGACGATGCTGCGGCTGCAACAAAAATCGGATTGGCCGGAGAATCGCTTTGAACTGCTGATGCCGCATGAACTGCGCGGATCGACCCTGGGGATCGTCGGTTATGGCAGCATCGGGCGGGCGACGGCGCGCTTGGCGCAGACGTTCGGAATGCAAGTACTGGCAACAAAGCGTGATGTGATGCACCCGGCGACGCGCGGCGAGTTTACCTTCCCGGACACGGGCGATCCCGATGGCTCACAAGTGAATCGACTGTATCCGCCGGAAGCGCTCAAATCGATGCTGTCGGAGTGCGATTATGTGCAGGTGATTATTCCGGCCACAAAAGCCAACTATCATTTGATCGATGCGGCGGCGTTGGCGGCCATGAAAAAGACGGCGGTACTGATCAATGTGGCGCGTGGCGAGGCCGTCGATGAGGCGGCGTTGATCAATGCCCTGCAAACCGGGCAAATTGCCGGTGCGGCGCTGGACGTTTTCGAGCAGGAGCCGCTGCCCGCTACCAGTCCGCTGTGGAAACTGGATAATGTGATTCTCAGTCCGCATGTGGCAGGCAACAGTGAGCACTACAACGAATCAGCGGCGGAAGTCTTCGCCCAGAATTTGGAGCGTTATCTGGCCGATGAGGAACTGCTCAACGTCGTTGATCAAGCGCGCGGTTACTGATCGATCGATGGGAGCGATTATCATGTAGAATGGAATCGCTCACTTAATCGAAACGGAGCAATCACGTGCCCTATCAAGTCGTGTGGATCGTTCCACAGCGCGTTATTTTGACGACCTTCACGGGCGTGGTCAGCGCTGCAGAACTACAAGGCTTCGTGGTCGAAATCGTCACCAAACTTCGGGACGGCCAACCCCCGATATATCACATCAGCAACAGCTTGGCGATGGGCAAGGTCGAACTGTCGTTTAAGGCGGTGCTCGAACTCGTCAAGTCCGTATCGCAGTTTCACGGCTTGAAAGTGCAGATCGACGTGAATCATCCGCGCGCTTTCAATACGTTTATGGCGAGCGCAGCCAGCCAACTGACCCGGCTCGAAGCGCACACCGTCCCCACGTTGGCCGAGGCGATCGCGTTGTTGAAACGCATTGACACGAGCCTGGAAACTGCCAACTGGGAGATGCCCGCCGTTGAGCCAGCGCTACTCGCAGGCGTCGCAGAAGATGTCGCGCCTAACCCATCCCAGGGCGCAACCAGCAATACGCCGAATGGTGATCTGAGATCAGCGCGATGAGTGCGGTCACTTTGCAAGGTCAGGTTGCGCTGATCACGGGCGGCACCGATGGAATCGGCAAGGAAAGCGCGCTGCGATTGGCGAAACGAGGCGCGGAATTGATTCTGGTTGGGCGAAACGCTGAGAAGGGCGCGCGTGCCATCGCGGATATTCACGCAAACGTGCCTGACAGCCGCGTCGCGTTTTGGGCGTATGATTTGTCGCGTATGGCCGAAGTGCAAAAGTTGGCGGATGCGATTACCGTGCCGGGTAAATCGCTCGACATGTTGATCCATTCCGCCGGGGTGATGCTGCCGCGCCGTATTCTGACCGCCGAAGGGCTGGAAACGGTGTTTGCGGTTCAATATCTGGCGCGCTTTCACCTGAGCCAGTTGCTGATGCCGCACCTCACCGAGGGCGCGCGAATCCTCAGCGTGTCGGCGGCGGGCACGATCCCGCTTCGTCTGGATTTTAACAACCTGAATGGCGAGCGCTTCTATCACGGCGTCCTGGCGTTGATTCATGAATCGGTTGCCAACGATTTGTTCGGGCTGCGCTTTATGACGCGCTTTCCGAATGTTCGATTTTACAACTATGGCCCATTTTACGTCCGCAGTGGCTTGTTCGTCGCTATGCCGTGGTGGTTCAAACTGGCGACGGCGACGTTTGGCAGGTTAGTCGCCACGACCACGCAGACGGCGAGCACCGATGTTGTCAACTTGATCACCAGCGACCGTCCGAGCGGCATGTACAGCCGCCACTTGAAAGCGATCAGACCATCTGGCTATCGCGCCAATCCGGTTATCCAGGATCGACTGTGGACGCTCAGCGAGCAGATGGTGGCCGACGCGCTCCAAAAAGGCGCGGCACGCAACTAGATCGCGTCTTCACTCAAATCCGGGATTGGGCGGAAGTCGGCGCGGAAATCGGTGCGCTCCAAATCTGTTTCGCGGCGCGCATCGAGCCAGCAATCCTCGGCGTGAACGCTCAAGTCGAGCGGCGGCAGGTGACGCGGCGCGCTGAATGGCGGCGGCGGTTGGATGAGGCTGCGATCGGTGGCAGCGCGAGCCTCTGGAGTACGCAGCGAGTCGTAGGCGGTGCGGATACGCTGAAAGCCCGCCGGATCGGTTTCGGGCGGATGTAAGCGTACCGCCGTAAAATAGGCTTTTTTGATGTCGAAGGCGCTGGCAGCGCGGCTCAGTCCAAGTACCGCATAGGGATCGGCATAAGGCATCGGACAAATCTCCTAGACGAATGGGTCGGGAATGCTGCCCAGCAAGCGTCGCATGGCCGCATCGTTGGCGTCAGGATCGATGGTATCGAGCACTTCCAGCAGCGTCGGAATATAGCGCGCCTCGATCAGATCGATCGCCTCTTCGATGCCGTCGGCGATGTCCGGGCGGCGGATTTTCTTCGCCCAGGTGCGCGCCCGATCGAGATGATCCTTCGACTCGCGGCGGCGACCCCGCGTGGCCTCCCACAAACCGAGATTCAAATGCGCCGGCCCATAGTTCGCATCAAGGGCGAGCGCCTGCTGCATCTGAGCGGTCGCCTCGGATTTTTGCTCGAACTTGGCATAAACGACGCCGATCAACGTGAGCAGTCCGGGACGTTCCGGGGCGGGTGCGGATTCGACGGCGCGCGCAAAATAGGTGGTCGCTATTTTTGGAGCGCGGACATACACATCCGCGCCGAGTTCAACCAGCAGTGTGCCATCCAGCGGCTTGGTTCGCTCGATCTTTTCCAGCCAGTGCAAGGCCGCCGCGTGTTGCCCAGCATGGTGAAGCGCGCTCAATACGGTGAAAGCCGCATCGCCGTTCGTTAGATCGACGGCGGCGAAATGCGCCTCGGCGCGTACCGGATCGCTCTTGAACAGCAGCGCCCCGTAGCGCGCGTGCAGCGGCGGATCGTCGGGAGCCAGAGCCAATGCCCGGTCATATTCTTTGGCCGCCGATTCAACATCTTCGAGTGAGCCGTACAAGTCACCGCGCTCACCGTACAGCCGAATCAAGCGACTGCGCGCGGTATGCGCTTGGCGCGAATCGCTGGCTGCCAATACCCGTTCCCAGGCGTCGATCATCCGGTCGAGATCGCCGCCCGCATCGACGATCTGCGCATACAAGGCGAGCGCTTCGGCGTTGCCCGGCGCAAGTTCGAGAAAGCGCACGACCGCGCTCTCTGCACCCCGCCAATTCTGGTTATCCATCTGACGTTTGACGAGCGCCAACCGCAAGGTCAGATCGTCGGGCTGTGCTTTGATCGCGTAGGTGAGCGCCGCCGTCGATTTAGCCAGTGCCCCGGCGCGTGCATAGAGCGAGTCGATATGTCCCCACACCTGCGCGATCTGTTGCAGCGGCCACGCCGATTCGCCGCGTCGCGGGCGTTTGCGCACGACTTCGCGCCAGGTTTCGGCGGCATCCGCCCAATACTCGGTACGTTCAAAAGCCAGCGCCAAGTTCATCATCAGTTCGCGCGAGGGTTTCCCGTGCCCAATTGCCCCGCGCCATTGGGTGAGCGCGCCGGCCCAATCGCCCGCCTCCGCGCAGCGATTACCCGCGACGAACTGGGCGCGTGCCCGCAGTGTCAGCAGCAGCGCTTGATCCGGCGCAAATTTGAGCGCGGCGCGCGCAATTTCGGCGGCGGCGGGCGAATCAGCAGCGGCAACCGCCTGACGCACATAAACACCCGCCAGATTTTGGCGCAGCGCGGGCGTATCGAAACCGGACGCACGCGCGGCCAACCAATGGGCGAGTGCCTCATCCAGGCTGGCGCGACGGGCAGCGATCACACCCAAATAGTAGTGTGCTGTACGCGGCGCTTGACTCAGCGAGCGTGTCAACGTTTTTTCTGCCGCATCCAACTGCCCGCCACCAATCTGAGCGCCCACCTCGATCAGCGCATTGTTGGTGGGTGCTAGGCGATCACGTTGTGCTGGGGCGAGCAGTGTCCAGGCCGGATCGTGCGTGGGATCGACGTTCGTTTCGACCAGCGCCAGACACAACAAATAGGCCGCACGTCCAAAGCCCGGATCGCGTCGTAATGCTTCGCGGTAGCCTTCAACGGCGCGCACCCGATCGCCGCGCCGATGATAGGCCAAGCCGAGATGATAGACATAGGGTGCGTCGGTCGGGGCGAGATCGGCGGCAGCGCGCAAATCGTCGAATGTCGCAGCCGATGCGCCGCCCAAAGTGGCTTGGGCGCGTCGGAAATGCGCTTCTGCCAATGCACGGGCGACCACGCCCGACTCATCGGCATGGTGTGCGCGCTCCCAGGCACTGATCGCTGCCGTATAATCGCTGCGCCCAAAGGCAGCCGCGCCCCGCTCTCGATCGGTGGGTGCGGCGCGCGGTTCGAGCGACTCGCGCGCTGAACGTGCCGGGCGCGACTCTGGAGAACGCCGATCTTTCTTTTTCGACATCCGTGTGCCCTCTGCGTAAGAGTTTACCTCACCCCCCGTCCCCCTCTCCGTCATCACGGAGAGGGGGTGCAAGAAACACCTGCCCCATCGCTTCGCACGGAGAAGGCCGGGGGCCGAGGTTTACGATTTTGCCGCTGCCTCGCGGACTTTCGACTCTTCTGTGCCGCGTCCGAAAAATTTGGCAAGCGTGGTGCCGATCGTGAAATCACGCATGTACGACAGGTTTTCCGGGACAAAAGCGCGCGGCGTAATCCCAAATTTGCTGACGAGCGCGTTATCACTCACGACGTTGGGCACGGCCAGCAGGTCGAGCAGCGTGGTGCTGACGGGCGATTTGGGCAAAACCGTCTGCATGGCGATTACGGCGGGGCGCAAAACCGGAACGGGCACATGGATCAAAAAGCGATGGGTGCGGCGCGCGGCCAATACGCGCTTGACAATTTCCTCGTAGGTCAATACTTCGGGGCCGCCCAATGCGTACTCGCCACCGATCGTCGATCGATCATCGAGGCAGCGCACGAACGCCTCCACCACATCGCCGACGTACACGGGTTGGAAACGCGCCAGCCCATCGCCCACGATCGGGAACACGATCGGCGTCATGCCGATCAGTCGCGCCTGGACATTGGCGAACTCGTCTTGCGGCCCCCAGATCACCGATGGGCGCAGCGCAGTCCACTCCAAGCCGGAGGCGGCCACATACTCCTGCGCAATGCCCTTGCTCTTCAAAAAGCGATACGGGACACTCGCGCTCGCGCCGTTCTGCGACATGTTCAGGAAGCGTTTTACGCCCGCACTTTTGGCCGCCTCGACGACGTTGATCGTGCCCTGCGTGTTGATCTTTTCGTAGGTATTTTTGCCCTTTTCAATGGCGATCGCCACCAAATGAACCACCGCATCAACATCGGCGATCCACTCGGTCAGCGTTTCGGGGCGCGTCACATCGCCTTTGACGATCTCGATTTTGCTTTCGATGTCGCGCAGCCGCGTCAACGCCTTATCCGGGTTATTGACCATCGCGCGCACAGGCTTTCCCAACTGGACAAGTCGCCGCACAAGATTGTTGCCCACATAACCCGATGCACCCGTTACCAAAATCATAGAACATCGCCCCTTCGCTATTTCGCAGCATCCATGTGATAGTCTTCACAAAGATTGTACAAGACTCGGTGGCATTTTCCAACTCGCCTAGCGCTATGCTATTGCGATAAACTTATGGTGAAATCAAATACACTTCGCGCATTCACCTTACCCCCCGGCCCCCTCTCCGTAATCACGGAGAGGGGGAGTCGGAAGGCAAACCTTGACATACGTGGCCTTTACCTGGTTTCACCATTAGACTCATTCGGCAGCGCAGGAAGGGCAATCCATGATGGAGAAGATATCCGCGACAGTAGACCCAGCACAGCCAAGCCTCTGGAAACAGCCGGGTCGTGCCCGCGTCGAATACATGCTGCTCATGGCCGCAGTAACCTTTATCGTCGGGATTGCTTTGCTGCTGAGTGGCGGCCCAGTCGTCGGCAATTCGATCGGCGTGTATCGCCCCTCGAACGGCACGTTTTATCTGCGTGATACGAACACGACGGGTTTCGCCGATCACATCGTTAAACTGGGAAATGCGAACAGCTTGCCCATCATTGGCCCATGGGAAGGAGGTGCGGATCGTCTCGGTATTTTTGACAAACGCCGGGGTGTTTTCTCATTGAGCGTCGGTTTTGTGACTAACGTTCCCTTTTTGACGTTTGTGTTTGGCAATGCTGGCGATTTACCGCTGGCTGGTTGGTGGGATAATACCATGAGGACGAGCGGGGTCGGCGTGTTCCGCCCCACCAATGGCATGATTTATCTAAAGCGCCTATTAAGTGCTGGGAATGCCGATTATATGATGGCGATAGGTAGGCCGGGCGATTTGCCCGTTACAGGTCACTGGACGCCACTAGGAGGGTCAGGTGTTGGTTTGTTTCGACCCTCTGATGGAACTTTTTACCTCGTAAATCAGGCCGCTAATGGCGTGGTCAACTACGATCAGATTTTTCGATTTGGAATTGGGAGCGATCTACCGATTTCGGATAACTGGACAAACTCAAGTCGTGCAGATGGAATAGGCGTATATCGGCCTTCTAACGCTACATTCTACCTGCGCAATTCATTGACGACGGGATATGCCGACAGCGCCTTTCGATTTGGCATCCCCGGCGATCTGCCTGTAACCGGTAATTGGGAAGCAAATACATTTCGGGGCTTACCTGGCTCATCATTGGAATTTAGCGAGCCGCACACCGGCACATCACCGCTGACACCCGCGACGGCAGCGCCATCCGTTGCGCCTCCGGTCGGGAATTTCGACGGCTGATCACGCAGCAATGAATCCAGCGCAGCGTTTGGCGCTTTACACAAGATCAGCGCCGCCGTGCCCAAAAGCGGTATACTCGCCCGTTTGATGCGCGATATGCGCTCGATTTTCTGTTCATGATCCCGAAAGGAACTACGCGATGGTGACTGCGGTTGCCCCTCATACGACATTAACGATCGACAAGATTGTCGAAGCGCTCGGAAAAGACGCTGACTCGCTGCTGAACCACACCAGCACCACGATCAGCAAGGATATGCTGCACCTGCCCGGCCCGGATTTCGTTAGCCGCATCTATCAGGACACGGATCGCAATCCGCAGGTGCTGCGCAGCCTCGCACAGTTGTTCAATCACGGACGGCTCAGCGGCACTGGCTACCTCTCGATTTTGCCTGTCGATCAGGGTATCGAGCATTCGGCAGGCGCGTCGTTCGCCAAGAATCCCGCCTATTTCGATCCGGCCAACATCGTCGAACTGGCGATCGAAGGTGGCTGCAATGCGGTCGCCTCGACGTTCGGCGTGCTCGGTGCAGTCTCGCGGAAGTACGCGCATCGCATCCCGTTCATCGTCAAAATGAACCACAACGAACTGCTCACCTATCCCAACAAATTCGATCAGGTGATGTTCGGGCAGGTTGAAGAAGCCTGGGATATGGGCGCGGCTGCCGTCGGTGCGACGATTTATTTTGGTTCCGAGGAGAGCACGCGCCAATTGATCGAAGTCTCAGAGGCATTCTATCGCGCGCATGAACTCGGCATGGCGACCGTGCTGTGGTGCTACACGCGCAATAATGCCTTCAAAGTGAACGGCGTCAACTACGAGACATCCGCCGATTTGACCGGGCAGGCGAATCATCTGGGCGTGACGATCCAGGCGGACATCATCAAGCAAAAGCTGCCCACCAACAACGGTGGCTTTAAGGCACTCAACACAGGCGGCTCGTCGTATGGCAAGCTCGATGAGCGCATCTACACCGAACTGACCAGCGCGCACCCAATCGATCTGACGCGCTATCAGGTCGCCAACTGCTACATGGGCCGCGCCGGACTGATCAACTCTGGCGGCGCGAGCGGCGACAACGATTTCGGCGAGGCGATCAACACCGCCGTGATCAACAAGCGCGCGGGCGGCACTGGCTTGATCAGCGGTCGCAAGGCGTTTCAGCGTCCGATGGCCGAAGGGGCCGCGCTGCTCAAGGCGATCCAGGATGTGTACCTCTGCCCGGATGTGACGATCGCCTAAAATAACCTCACCCCGGATTCACCTCACCCCCCAGCCCCCCTATTAGGGGTAGGTATTGCCACCATTACAGGCGAATCAGTGGACGAGGCAGGCCTCGTCCCTACCCAAGAACCGTCTGGGGTAGGGACGAGGCCTGCCTCGTCCGCCCCATTTCCCAAATACCTTCCCTAACAGGAGGTGCCGGGGGTGAGGTGAATCGGGCGATTAGCCATGACTCCATAAGCGCCTTAAATAGAATTTAATCATCTAGGCGTTATAGTTAGCCGCTACGCACGTCCCTTGCGGAGGTTTTTGTATGACCGAAGAAGCAACGGGGGAATCGTCACAGCCGCGCGCAAAGTCCTGCATTCTGACCCTCAACGGCGGATCATCGAGCATCAAATTTGCCGTATTCCAGGTCGAGGGAGATTTGCAGCGGATTCTGGATGGCAAAATAGAGCGGATTGGATTGTCAGACGCCACCTTTAAGGTGAAACGCGCCCATCAAGCGGATTACGAATCGCAGTCAATCGCCGCAGCGGATCATTCGGGGGCGATCAACACCTTGATGGCTTGGCTCGAACCCAATGTGGGGCGCGCGGCCTTGCTGGGTGTCGGCCATCGGGTGGTACATGGCGGACCGAAATACCACGATCCCACGCAGATTAGGCCCGACATGATCGCGGCGCTGCATGAACTGGAGTCCTTCGATCCAGAGCACTTGCCGTCCGAGATTCAATTGATCGAGGCGTTACAAAAGCGCTTTCCCGATCTGCCGCAAGTTGCCTGTTTCGATACTGCATTTCACCACGATCTGCCGCGCGTCGCCCAGATATTGCCGATCCCGCGTCGCTATGAGGCGCAGGGCGTGCGGCGCTACGGTTTTCATGGCTTGTCGTATGCGTTTCTGCTGGAAGAACTGGCGCGACTCGCTGGTTCAGACGCCGCGCAGGGTCGGGTGATCATGGCGCACCTCGGCAATGGGGCGAGCATGGCCGCCGTTCATCGCGGCAAGCCTATCGACACGAGCATGGGTTTCACGCCCACCGCTGGCTTTCCGATGAGCAGCCGATCCGGCGATCTCGATCCGGGTTTGGTGTGGTATCTGGCGCGCACCGAAAATCTCGACGCGAAACAATTCAACGAGATGGTCAATTTTAAGTCGGGTCTTCTGGGCGTGTCCGAGACGAGTTCGGATATGCGCGACTTGCTGGCACACGAGGCGAGTGATGTGCGCGCCGCCGAAGCGATCGCCCTGTTTTGCTACCAGATCAAAAAATGGGTGGGAGCTTTTGCAGCGGCATTGGGCGGGCTGGATACGCTCGTATTTGCGGGTGGCATCGGCGAGAACGTGCCCGTCGTGCGCGCCCGAATCTGCGAGGGATTGGCCTTTCTGGGCGTCGAACTCGATAACATGCGAAACTTGAGCAATACGGGTTTGATTTCGGGCGATGCGGGACGAGTGGCTGTCCGTGTCATTCACACCGATGAGGAACGGATGATTGCGACCGCAGTTTCCCAGGTTTTACGGCTTACGAATGGAAAGATTGATCATGGACAAAATTGACATACCTGCGGTGCGACTGACACCGGAACTGCTGCACACGATGGACGCCTATTGGCGCGCCGCCAACTATTTGTCGGTCGGCCAGATTTACTTGTGCGATAATCCGCTGCTCCGCGAGCCGCTCAAATTGGAGCATGTCAAGCACATGCTGCTCGGACACTGGGGCACGACGCCCGGTCAGAACTTTATCTATGTGCATCTGAACCGGGTCATCAAAGAATACGATCTCAACATGGTCTATATCTCTGGCCCCGGACATGGCGGCCCGGCGCTGGTCAGTCATACCTATCTGGAAGGCTCGTACAGCGAAATCTACCCCCATATCAGCCAGGACGAAGCCGGACTCAAAAAGCTGTTCAAGCAATTTTCTTTTCCCGGCGGGATTTCCAGCCATGTTTCGCCGCAGACGCCCGGATCGATCCATGAAGGCGGCGAATTGGGCTATTCCCTCAGCCATGCCTTCGGTGCGGTCTTCGATAACCCGGATTTGATCGTCGCGTGCATCGTTGGCGATGGTGAAGCGGAATCGGGGCCGTTGGCGACAGCATGGCACTCCAACAAATTTCTCAACCCGATCATGGACGGCGCGGTCTTGCCGATCCTGCACCTGAACGGCTACAAAATCGCCAATCCGACCATCTTTGCGCGCATCGAACCCGAGGAATTAGAGCAGTTTCTACGGGGTTGCGGCTGGACGCCCTATTTTGTCGAAGGTGACAACCCAGAATTGATGCACCAACAGATGGCGGCGGCGATGACGCAGGCTATCGAGGACATCCAGCATATCCAGAGCGAAGCACGCAGCAAGAATAATCCGACCCGTCCGCGCTGGCCGATGATCGTCCTCAAGTCGCCGAAGGGCTGGACAGGCCCGAAAATCGTGAATGGCCTGCCCAATGAAGGCAGCTTCCGCGCCCATCAGGTGCCTATCGATATATCGGCTAAGTCACCGCCGGAGAATCTCAAACTACTTGAAAGCTGGCTGCAAAGCTATCGGCCAGACGAACTTTTCGATGAGCAGGGGCGTCTAAATCCTGATTTGGCCGATTTGGCACCAAAGGGCGATCGGCGGATGGGCGCGAATCCCCATGCGAACGGTGGCCTCTTGCTGCGCGATCTGAGTTTGCCAGATTTCCGCGATTATGCGATCAACGTGCCCGTACCAGGAGACGTGGAAGCCGGCGATACGCAAGCCGCCGGACGTTTCCTGCGCGATGTCATCAAGCTCAACGACGCACATCACAATTTTCGCATCTTTGGCGCCGATGAGACCGTTTCCAATAAGCTGGACGCCGTGTTTGAGGTGACCAATCGTCAATGGAACGCTCAGACCGAATCAAACGATGCGTTTCTCGCGCCCAGCGGCAGGGTAATGGAAGTGCTGAGCGAACATCAATGTCAGGGCTGGCTGGAAGGCTACTTGCTCACTGGGCGGCATGGCGTGTTCAACAGTTACGAGGCGTTTATCCATATCGTCGATTCGATGTTTAACCAGCACGCCAAATGGCTCAAGGTGACGGCTGAACTGCCCTGGCGACGACGGATCGCCTCGCTGAACTACATTCTCAGTTCGCACGTCTGGCGGCAAGATCACAACGGGTTCACGCATCAAGACCCCGGTTTTATCGATCAGGTGATCAACAAGAAAGCCGAGATCGTGCGTGTGTATCTGCCACCCGACGCGAACTGTCTGCTGTCCGTCCTCGATCACTGCCTGCGCAGCCGCCATTACGTCAATCTGATGATCGCGGGCAAACATCCGGCTCCGCAATGGCTGACGATGGACGAAGCGGTCAAACACTGCACGAAGGGGATCGGCATTTGGCAATGGGCGAGCAACGATCAGGACGCCGAGCCAGATGTGATCATGGCTTGCGCGGGCGATGTGCCGACGCTCGAAACATTGGCTGCCGTCTCGATTTTGCGTGAGCACTTGCCCGACCTGAAAATTCGGGTGGTCAATGTCGTCGATCTGATGAAGCTCCAACCCACTTCCGAACATCCGCACGGGCTGAGCGATCTCGATTTCGACACGCTTTTCACCAAAGATAAGCCGATTATCTTTGCGTTTCATGGTTACCCCTGGGTGATCCACCGCCTGACCTATCGCCGCCTCAATCACGATAACCTGCATGTGCGCGGCTACAAAGAAGAGGGGACGATCACGACGCCATTTGACATGACCGTTCTCAACGACCTGGATCGCTTTCACTTGGTGATCGACGCGATTGATCGGCTGCCACAAACTGGTGCAAAAGGCGTCTATCTCAAGCAACAGCTACAGGACAAGCTGATCGAGCATCGGTTGTACATTAACGCGAATGGTCAGGATCTGCCGGAAATTCGCAACTGGAAGTGGAGCCAGAGCATCGGAAAGCACCCCTAAATGCAATCAGGGGAGGGGGAGTTGAGCGGCATTATCGTTGTGCCATGCGTTCGTGCAATCTTGTTACGATCGCTTCGATGATCGCTTTATCGCCGCTCAATTCTACCCCTGACCAGTTTTCCCATTCGATGAGGACTGGTGAACCGTTGATTTCTAGCGTCTGCCACCATATTTCGACGTTACCCGCCACGCCCCATTCCACGTTGATTGTCGTCGCTTGGAACTCGTCTTCGAGAATGCGGGTTAAACAGTTCAGCGTGACATCATCTGTCGCTTCGCAAATATGCTCGGTGTGATCAGCCATCGCTCGAAACCCCTATGGTACGGCGTAGATTGCGTAGCTACCCACTTCGTAAATCTTTTGAAGTCCGAGTGACCATTTGGCGATCGGCGCCGGATCGCGTTTGGCGGCTTCGGGCGGACCATAAATCACGTAGCGGATTGGGTCCTGGGCCGGATTATCGAATGCCGAAAGCGGAATCAAGCCATTAAAGAATTGCTCGACCAGTGGCTTTTTGTGCGCGGCGTCGAGCGTCTCCGGGCCGTGACCGATATAGCCGCGCAGATTCGTTCGTGCTGCCAGATAATTGCCCGTCTGTTCGCTACATAGCACGACCGCATTCGAGGGTGCGTGACCGTTCAGCCAATCGAGTGCGGCCAGTTCCTCGGCGGGATGAAACAAAATCGGCGCGGGATGCGACACACCGATCATACCGACCAATAGCAGCAGCGCAGTCGTCGGCAGCGTCAACAGCAAAGTTAACGTCGCCAATCGTCGCCATACGCGCCGTGTCGTCACCCGACCGGCGCGCAGCCGAGGCGCGATCGCAAAACGCAATCCAACCACCGCCAGAATACACAGCGGCACGAAAACCCCTTCCAACAATCGGCGCTGGACACTGACGGGTAAGTAGGCCAGCACGGGTGCGGCGACCACCCAGGCAGGCAGCAGCAAATAGGCGATCCGGTGTTTGCCGCGCCGCCATGCCCAGATCCCGCCGAAGATCGCAGGCACGGCCAGTACGATATAGCCAGCCACATAATGCAGTGGATTCGGCGATGGCAGGTCATTTTGCCGCGAAAAAGCCGCCATCACTGGATTCACGGAAAACACGACGAGTTGGTAAATGAGCAGTGGCGCAGGGATGATCGCGGCGATAAGGCAGCCGATAAACAGTCGCGTCGGGAAATGGCGATGACGAATCAGCGCGGCCAAGCCCCAGGCACCAAGCAGCGCATACAAAACTGCCACATAAAACGGCACACACAACCCCATGATCAGCCAGCACACGCCCGCCAGCAGCGAGTACGGCAGCACCGCTCGGATCGACCCCACCAACGAGGTTGCCGCCGACTCCCCCTCTCCGTAATCACGGAGAGGGGGTGGGGGGGTGAGGTGAATGGTAGAAGCAGGCGGCGGGGTAAGACTCATCGCCCGAAACATGCACAGCATCCCGCCGAGCAATGCCGCTCGCGCCAATGACAAATGCGGCAGACCGTACAGCAGAAAGAACGAATAGCCTTCCGGCAAGATAAAATCGATCGGCGACGAACCGAGCCAATTGTCCTGGCCGAGCACAATGAGCAGCCAACCCAGTCCGCCGCCGAATGCGATCAGCACGATCGCCAGCCAGCGCATGGATCCGCGTGGCAGAAAGCGTGCCACAAATCGATAACTGACCGCGATGGCAAGCATTCCGAAGCCGATTCGGGTGAGATGGAAAAGGAAGATCAGCCACGTATTCAGCGCTGGATCGTGTGCCGGGTCCGCCGATCTGGTGAGCAACGCGCCAACTTTTCCCAGGAACAAATACGGCGTGAACAAAAATGCGCCGTCGTGATGCTCCGAGGTATACACGAGGTGGAACTGCCAATCGCCCCAACCGCCCGCTGCACCTTCGCGCATTTTGGCGAGATAGCTGTTTCCATCCTCGACGCCGAACATAAACCCGCCAAACGACCAACCGTCGCGCGCGGACGCATAGCCCACCAGATACGGGATCGACGTGATCGCCATCATGAGCGCGGCAACAATCAGCAGCACGCGCCACTCACGCGCGGTCACCCGTCGCACATCGCGCGCGCTCGACTTAGGTGGATTCACGCGGCCTCCGCACTTTGCCGATCAACCCTGCACCGACTATTCCGATCACCGCGATGCCACTGATGACCAGCCCGATCCACACATTTGGCTCGTTATATGAATAAAAGACGCGCGTGGGTGTCATCTGTGCGGACCAACCGTGCGATGACGACAAAAGCCCCGCTTCGGCACTCCCGGCGGCAACGCTGAAACGGTTCGCCCCCTCCCATCGCATATCGCGCATCGGCTTATAAAGGGTGTTCGCGTAAAGGTAGACGCCATCGATCTGGCCTAGCAGGCGCAGATCGGGGTTGTCGATCGGATACGCCGCGACAATGTGCGAAACTTCCCAGATCGCCAGCAAACCCGCATTGATGACCGCGCCTCGATTACTGGTTGCCACATCATCGCCGAGCGCAGGCAAGGTGACACTGTACGCGCCCGCCCGGACGCCCGTCGCCGCCTCGAACTGAGGCACGAAATCAGCGTATTGAAAGGGATCGACGCCTCCGAACGTCTGAATATTCCAATAGGCGGCGACTGGCTGCGGCAGGCTGTAGGTCGGCGAATAAACGCGCGCGGCACTGGCATCGAGCAGCGCTTGCGCGAGCGGCTGATAGCGATCGAGCCATTCGGCCTGTGATTTGCCAGTGATCAGCGATGTATCCATCAACATCAGATCGACCGCGATCAGCAGCGCCCAGGCCGCGATCGGAACCCGTCGCGCGCCGATCAAAAACGCGCCTGTAATCAATAGCAAAGCCAGTTTAATCAGCGCATGGAAGGTATCATGGGGCAGCGTGATCAACGCAAGTGCCACGCCCAGCCCGACCATTCCTGCGCTAAACCGGAGTGTGAGTGCGCGCATTGCCGTTTGCCGTGCTGGATCGGCCATCGCCGCCAAGCCGTAGCCCGCCAGGACAATTAGGGCGAAAATGCCGACGATCCAGGCGCGCGGCGGCACTCGTAGCCACAGCAGCAGCGGAATCAGGCGCACCAGTGGCGGCCACAAGAATCCGTTGTCGCCGAGCGCATAGAGACCCGCCAAAATCGTCACGACCAGCCAGAATCCCAGGCGGCGTGGCGCGCTCAACCAGCCGATCGCGGCCAGTGCCAGGATCGTCACGCCGACGTACAGCATCGCTTCGTTCGAGCCGCCCCAATCGCCCACCAGCAGACTGAGCAAATGTCCCGCCTGCACAGAGTCGATCGCGGAATCGGCTGGCGTCAGGCCGACGCGCGAGAGTAATGGCAGCGTTGTGATCAGCGGCAACCATTGGACGGCGGTCAGCGCGATCGTGATAAGGGCAGCCAGGCCGTACCGGATCAACGATTCGCGCCGCCGATCCCACTGCCACAGCGCATAGGCGGCGGTTAGCGCAAAGGCGAATACGCTCGTGCGCACATCTGCCAAAAAACACAGCGCTGCAAATATGCCGAGTGGCATCGGATTGATGGGTGCTTGATGAGCGGCATGACTATTATTCACGGGCGACCACGCCGGGTCGCCCTTACCCATGTGTTCCTTTGTCCGCTCCCCTCTACCTGCGGGAGAGGGGTTGGGGGTGGGGGTTGTCGCCGACCACAACAGCCAGGGCAGCCACGCGATCGCATACACAATATCCAGATGACCCGCGCCCGCCGCGCTGATCAATCGGGGCGTAAAGGCGAAGGCCGCGCCCATTAATCCCGCCAACACCGCTGTGAAACCGATCCGTCGGGCGAAGGCACGCATCCCCAACCCGGCCATGATCATATGCAGCCACAGCAGCACGTTCAAATGGATAATCGGCGGCAGGATAACCGCCAACCACTGCGGCGGATACCAGACTTTGTTCAGCGGATTGGTGGCGAACGGCTGCCCTGCCATGATCAACGCTCGCCATAGCGGAAATTCGCCTGCCGCCAGCGACCGCTTGAAGAACAGCGTATCCGGCCAATGACTGGTTACGGCGTCGCTGTATTGGCTGTTATGCGGAAATGGCAGCGAGTCGCCGTTCAGCCCGACGACCAGCAAAAAGATCGCGGCGGCCAGCGCCAGAAGCACTGTGAAGCCAACCGCACCAAGACGGGCGACCACATCGGGTTCGCCCCTACCAAG
>JBBRMW010000025.1:0-34550 GCA_038230635.1 Aggregatilineales bacterium
GGGGGTACACCCGGTCCCATCCCGAACCCGGTCGTTAAGCCCACTAGCGCCGATGGTACTTGGCGGGTGACCGCCTGGGAGCGTAGGTCGTCGCCAAGTTTCTCTCTGAACCCCTCTCCCACTTTCGCCACTCCCCGCCACTCGCGGCCTTTTTTTATACCTCTAGCGTTATATCGATTAAATTTGAGCTTCACGCGGCGTTTCATGATGCGTCCACAGCAAAGCGATCAGCCCTATAATCGTTGCGAAAGCGATGATCTGCGAATTGAATTGCAGCGACAACGTTCCCATGATAATGACCAGCACCGCCATTCGTCGCCGATCTCCCGTCGCTGTCATCAATAAAAACGGCAAGCACCATGCTCCATACCACGTCCAAGCCACGCGCGGAATCACCATCGCCCAAACGCCCCAGCCCGCCGCAATGAGCATGACTGTTTGATGGCGTTGTTGCCATGTCCAGTACGCGGCAAACCCAACCATGCCGAGGCTGACAAAGTTTGCCACGACATCACTATTTCGATCGGTTACACCCAGCCCGTTGGCAATGGTGCCAGCCACAAAAGCGGGTGATCCAATGCCGAGTTTATCAGATGCGCGTGCAACTTGTGGCAGCGCATGTGTTATGAAACCTTGATAGGTATCGAACGTAACCCCGCCGGGCAATACCAAAGTCGCCAAGAGCAGCATTAACGCGATGAATGCGGCTGCGATCACCACACTCAGCGCAAAATGTGAGGCCGCTCGCGGCTCGCCTCGAGTAGGCTGGGTGCGCCAGTTCAACACCACCCAGATGACCATTCCCAGCCCAACCAACGCAAGTTGCGGTTTGATCAACGCGGCCCCAGCAAGTCCGATCCCACCCACGAGTATGTTGATCCTGCGTGGGATCGTCAGCGCATGGTGCAACACGACCAATCCCAAAAGGATTAGCAGTGCGGTTTGGCCTTGCCATAACACAACGATCGCGGGGATTCCAACGCATAGGTACAACCGCATATCATGCACGAGCGCGTTGGTCGCACGGCGCATGTTTCGCCACAACAGCATCGCGCAAATCACCCAGATGATTCCGTTGACCACCCACCAGGCATACCAAGCCAGCAAGGGACTGAGCGCGCTACCAATCACCCAATAGATATAAAAAGTGGGAAAGGGGAACGAATAAGCGGCAGGCACGGCGTAAGGATCGGCCTGATGCCCGTAGAGTTCGAGCGCCGCCCTATAGTTGACGTTGAAATCGAATTGGGGATCACCGTGATAAACAAAAATGGCGGTGATCATAAAAGCGAGTGGCAAAACAACAGTCAAAAAAATGGCTGTTCGTCGGATATACCCGCCTGCCGCGCCCGACACCCATAACCCGACGAACATGAGCGGCGCGCTTAGTGCCGCAAATATGCCGGCTCCATTGAAGATAGATTCCACACATATCCTCGATTCAGCGCGCTCTCTTTGCGCCTGCCGCAATGTTTTGAAATGCGCTCAGATCGAGCGAGACGACGCCCCGTTTCGCTCATTGAGTCGTATGACGCTGACCGCGAGTCCACTCAGAACGGAATATCGCCCTCGTCTTGCGGCGCATATTGGCCGCCGCCACGTTGACCACCGCCGCGTGCGTTCTGGGGTGGTGCGTATTGACCACCACCACCACCATCGTTGCCGCCGCCGCCTTCCATTTCCGCGCGCGATGTCAAGAACTTGAAATCGTAGCAGGTGATTTCCAATGATGCACGGGGTTCACCCGTGGTTTTATCGACGTAAGCCGAGGCTTCGACCTCACCCGTTACCAAAATCTTCATGCCCTTTTTTACATACTGAACCACGATTTCAGCCTTTTCGCGCCAAACCGTGACTTTGAACCAAGTCGTCTTTTCCCCACGAGTCTCGCCGCGTCCGGTGACTTTGCTCACCGCAACGTTAAAATTGGCGACTGCGGTGCCATCTTTCAAATAGCGCATTTCGGCATCTTTGCCGACGTTGCCCACAATCGTGATATGCTGGTATGTCATCGCTCACCCCTTTGGGGTCTTCCCTCAATAGCGTGAATGGTAATTGTAGAACAGATGTCTGAATTTTGCAACAGCAAACATCTGTCAAGCAGCGCTAGGCGGGCGTTGGCGTGCTGCTATCGCTGGCCGCCTGCGCACCTTTTTTGAGCATGGTCTCCACCGTCGCTCGCAGGTGCTTAATTTCGATCGGCTTGCTCAGCCACGCATCCGCGCCGAGCGAGGTGGCGATATGCCGCACATCCGAGTGCGCTGATACGACCACCACCGGAATCTTGGCGATCTCCGGCGTGCCGCGCAAGAACTTGAGTGCCGACTCGCCAGAGGCCAGCGGCATCATCAGATCGAGCATGATCAGGTCGGGTCGATCGCTCATTGCGCGCTGGACCGCCGCCAAGCCATCACCGACTTCGATCACCGTGTGCCCCATCGATTCCAGTAGATCGACCATCAATTGCCGTAAATCCAGCGAATCTTCAACGACTAAAATCCGTGCCACAGCCGCCTCCCTTCCATCGACAGCGCGTCATCAGCGCGATAATATGTCATGTCGCGGGCGACGTTTTGCGCGCCGCCAGTTCT
This sequence comes from Aggregatilineales bacterium, assembly GCA_038230635.1. Lineage (GTDB taxonomy): Bacteria > Chloroflexota > Anaerolineae > Aggregatilineales > UBA2796 > JBBRMW01. The sequence continues at coordinate 2,592 of JBBRMW010000025.1, forward strand.
TCATCGAGCACTTTTTGAACGATCTGCGGGTTGCCACCTTTACCGACCGCGCGCATCACCGTTCCCATCAACAGTTTAGCTACCTTTTCCTCACCGTTGGCAAAGCGCGCGACTTCCGTAGGGCTGGCGTCTAAAACAGCGCGCACCTTTTCACGGATCGCGCCTGCATCGCTGACCTGTCCCAAACCGCGCGCCGCCACGATCTGCGCCGGATCGCCCCCTTCGGTGTAGAGCGCCTCGAATACGGTTTTGGCGGTATTGCTGTTGATCGTGCCACCCTCGACTAGCTTAATTAACGCGGCTAACCCCGCTGGTGTCACATGGGTTTGATCGATTCGATCGCGCTCCAACCCTTCGCGGTTCATCAGCCGGAACAAATCGTTGATGATCCAATTGGCAACCTTTTTGGCCTCGACGCCATGCGCGACCGTCTCATCGAAGAATCCGCCAATAGTACGATCGGCAGCCAGCACCGACGCATCGTATCCGTTCAAGCCGAGCGCCATCAGCCGATCGCGCTTGGCATCGGGCAGTTCCGGCAGTTCCGCGCGAATCTGCTCGACCCATTCACGGCTAATCTCGACGATCGGCAAATCGGGTTCGGGGAAATAGCGGTAATCGTCCTCGTTTTCTTTGATGCGCTGGACGATCGTCGATTGACGTGCCTCATCCCAACCCATTGTCGCCTGTTTGATGGTGTCACCTGCGTCGTAGACTTTGCTGTGACGCTTGATTTCGTAGTCGCTGGCGCGTGTCATGCTGCGGATGCTGTTCAGGTTTTTGACTTCGGTGCGCGTGCGGAATTCTGTGCTGCCAGTGGGTCGCACGCTGATATTGGCCTCGAAACGTAAGACACCTTTGGACATATCGCCGCTGTTGACTCCCAGATACTGCAGAATCGCGCGCAGTTTGCGGGCGTAGGCTTCAGCTTCTTCGGGTGAGGCGATGTCCGGCTCGGAGACGATTTCGAGCAGGGGCACACCGGAGCGGTTGAAATCCATCAAACTGGCGGCGCCGATGTGCGTGGACTTGCCCGTATCTTCTTCCAGGTGCGCGCGCCGCACGCCGATGCGTTTGGTTTGGCCGCCGGGCAGATCGATCTCCAACCAACCATTGACGGCCAGCGGCAGCGCATATTGGCTGATCTGGTAGCCTTTCGGTAGATCGGGATAGAAGTAGCTCTTGCGGGCAAACTGATTCATGGGCGCGATCTGGCAGTGCAGTGCCAAACCCACTTTGATCGCCAGTTCGATGGCATGGCGATTGATCACGGGCAGCATTCCGGGCATTCCGAGGCAGACGGGGCAAACGACGGTGTTGGCGGGCGCGGTCGTGCTATCCACGACGGCACAGCCGCAAAACATTTTGCTCCGGGTTTCAAGCTCGGCGTGGACTTCCAGGCCGATGACAGGTTCGTAAGTGGTCATGGGATTAGAAATGCTATTCCTCGCCGGGACGACCGAAACGGAAGGCGCGCTTTTTGGCGTCGAGCGATTGGCTGAGCGTCGTTTCGTTACGCGGACGCCACGTTGTGTGAATGTCCTTAACGAAGCTGGTCAGCATTTCATAGGCCATATATTCAAAATCGGTGCTTTCGATAGTGTCTTGGTTACGCGGCCAGCCATAACCCCAGGCGAACCAGGAGCCATCCGAAAATATCAGGAAATCATAGAACGAGGTTTCGCTGGGTTCATCCGCCCAGAAGGCGGCAATGCGTCCGGCGGGTTCTTTGAACTTGGCGGTTTGAATGCGCGCCTCATCACGCGGATTCGGCCACGCGGAACCGATCAGGGGCACGAAGATCACACTCCAATCTTCGATATAAATCTGAAGCGCCTGTCGCCAATCGCCCATCGGGTGGGGGATACGACGGGGTTTGCCGAAACCAGGAATGCCCTGCGCCGTCGTTTTTTGAATCCCATCCTCAACCGCATCGAAAAGTTTGGCCGTAAAATCTTTGAGCAGCCACTCGATTCGTTCGCGGGTTTCTTTGCGGATTTGCAGCTCTTTTTTGAGCGCGCTGAGCGGGTGATCGCTGTCATCATGAGAAGGCCGCGCCATGATCACTTCGTTTGACATCGCCGTAGTCCTGATCTGAATCAACATCGCTGGAATAAGGCAAGGATTATAAACGTTTTGGGCGCGCACGGCAACGCATTGAGCAAAAATGACTGCATTCAAAAAGCAAAACAATCAAATAGGACGATCGACGGTCTGCCACGTCCATGTCGCCAAAATTATCAACTTTCGCTTAAAAGGGCCTAGTTACGTTTCATCAGCACGGGTGGCGCGGAAAACCAGGGCGATTCGCTGTAGGGCGGTGATATGGCTGCCGATCGCCAAGATGATCACGCCCGGCACGATCCATCCGGTAAGCAGCGCGCCAATCAACACCAGGGTGCGCTCCACCCGGCTGAACCACCCATCTTTGCAAGCGATGCCCAGTCCTTCGGCGCGCGCCCGCGTATAACTCACGATGTACGCGCCGATCAATGCCAGCAGGCTGATCAGCAACTCTGGCTGGCGACCGTTATTGGCAAAATACCACGCCAAGCTGCCTAACAAAAAGCCGTCCGCGTAGCGATCGAGCGTCGAGTCGAGGAACGCGCCGAATCGCCCTTTGCGATTGATGGCACGGGCGATCGCGCCGTCAAGCACATCGAACGCCGAGCCGAAGATGAGCAGCAGGCCTGCCACTAGAAAGTTTCCGAGGGCGGCTTGCCACGCGGCGACGCCGACGATCAGCGTGCCGACAAGGGTCACGCCATCAGGCGTCAAACCGAGGCGATGCGCAGCCAGTCCGATGGCAGCGGTGAGATCGCGGGTTTGGTCGCGCAGCCAGCGTGCGAGCGTAAGTGGCTGTGCAGGTTGTTGTTGCGCGGGATGTTGTGCCAAGATTACCCTTGTTATTTCCGATTGCCTGAATTATACTGATTCTCAGTTCGGGGTGTAGCGCAGCTTGGCTAGCGCGCTTCGTTCGGAACGAAGAGGTCTCGAGTTCAAATCTCGGCACCCCGACTAAAAAGCCTACTTTCATGCGAAAATAGGCTTTTTGATTCGCATCGCAATATCGGGTTAGCCCTTGAGAATCTTGCTCAGGAACAACTTGGTGCGCTCGTGCTGCGGGTTGCCAAAGACTTCGGCGGGTGTACCCGTCTCCACGATTTCACCGTGATCCATGAAGATCGAGCGATTCGATGCGGCGCGCGCGAAGCCCATCTCGTGGCTGACGACGACCATGGTCATGCCTTCTTTCGCCAGATCGAGCATGACATCGAGCACCTCTTTGATCATTTCCGGGTCGAGCGCGCTGGTGGGTTCATCGAACAGCATGATCTTCGGGTTCATGGCGAGCGCCCGCGCGATGGCGACGCGCTGCTGCTGTCCACCCGAAAGCTGGCCGGGATAGACATCGGCTTTTTCCGGGATACCGACTTTACGCAGCAGTTCATGACCAATCTGCTGGGCTTCTTTTCTGCTCCGCTTGCGAACGATGCGCTGCGCCAACACGATGTTATCGAGCGCCGTCCGATCGGGAAACAGGTTGAAACTCTGAAAAACCATCCCGACTTCGGTACGAACTTTGTTGATATTTTTGGCGTTGTTGAGCGGAATGCCGTCCACGACGATCATGCCTTCCTCGAAGGTTTCGAGTCGATTCAAGCAGCGCAAAAACGTCGATTTGCCCGATCCGCTCGGCCCGATGATCGTGACCACCTCACCGGCGAAAATATCGACGCTGATACCGCGCAGGGCATGAACCGTGCCGCGCGTCGTTTTGAAGCGTTTTTGCACATTTTGGACGTGAATAATGGGCGATGCTTCAGCCATCGGGAAACTCCGTTTGCGCGTCTAATTTGTTAAGAGCCGTTAACCATGCCGATAGTCTAGCACCGTCGCCGCGTCTGGCACACACCAACCCGCTCGAATGCTCGAAAATGCGACACGTTGTGGGTGCGACCATCCAGGGTCACCTGCAATAGGCTAGAGTGCGAGACTAATCTACTATTTATTCGAGTCGAGTTCGCGCCGTCCGACGATCCCGTAGAAACCATTCGGATCGAGATCGATCGCTTTCCGGAAGCTGCTACGCGCCGCCATTGACTGCTTCTGCACGCGCGCAATATAGCCGCTCATGATATGTATTTCGGCTTCGTTTATCGGACTGTCTGGTTTAACATGTTTGAACGCATTCGATAATAGTGCTTCAGCCTGAACTGTATCCCCCTGGAGTGCTGCTATCCACGCATCCAATCCTAAGTGATAAGCCAATGGCTCCTTCCTTAGTCTACCAAAGGCAGCAACAGCCTTCTTGCGATACGCTGAAGCAGTACCTACATGTCTGCGATGGAGTTCCAGCTTCGCAGCGGTGTTGAGAATCTTGAAATCCTTCTGGTCGAGTTGCAATGCACGCTGTATTGTTTCATCTGCCTCATCTAGTCGTCCACTTTCCACATAAAGGTCGCCCAGCAACCAAAGTGCAAGCCCCATGATCTGCTTGTGCATTTCACCTGAGGCTTTGTTGCTCGATTGCGCTGTATCATTCAGAACTTGGCGAACAATTCGCTCCGCATCATCGACTCGTCCTGCCTGTGCATAAACTGTCGCGCCAGGAATTTGCGTTTCCCAGTTGGGTAGTGCTTCCATCGCGTGATCCACGATCGCTATTGCGGTCGCATAATCGCCGCGCCGCGTGTTTTCTTCCCAGCCTTTCAGCAGCGTGATTGCTTTGGATTTAGGCATGAAGAGGCGACCGAGTAACATAGTTCCACCAAGGATCACAAACAACCCGATGAAAAGTTCGAGCGCGGTGACGTTCTCGACGGCTTTAGCATCCATCCCCTGCGATCGGGCTGCCGAAGCGACCATGATCGCTCCGACAAGCACGACACCAGCGAAACCCAACATGATCATGATGAGCCTATTACCAGTTCGTACTTCGGTAGAACCCGTGAAGGCGCGCTGCTGGCGTGTTTGGGCATCGACAACAGCTTGTCGAACAGTGGCCGTTTCTTCTGGCGTCGCTACTTTTCCAACCTCTCGCGCCACTACAGTACCCAGCAGTCGCGGCGCAAAAAACATGAACAGGCGAGGCATTCCAAAGATGCCAAAACCCAAAAAAACGATCAAAAGCATGATAGAAGCGATTCCTGTGACAATGCCGGGCAACCCCAGACTTTGCAATCCGGCGATCAATAAATACGGGATCATGGCAAAACCGAATGCTAGCAGGCCACCCAGCAACGTTGCCACGAGGGTCCATACCCGACGAGGACGTGGTGCATTGGAAGGTGTCGGCGCATTAGACACTGACACGGCGTCCATCGTTACTGCATCAAATGATTGGGGGGGTTCAACAACTGGACGAAGCAGACGATTATCCACCAGTTTCCCGATACGTCGCCAGGACAATTGCACCGTGAACAACCAACCATAGACCGGCACGATGATCAGGAGACGCAGCAGCAACACTGCGTCATCTTTGCTCTGACCCGAATTGCGGCCGAAATCTAATAACAGACGGAGCATCTGAAACGCCACAAATGTGATCACGGCAACCGCTGGTACATGAAACACTGCGATGATCGCATTGCGTTTGAGCATCGCGTTATAGGATGGAACAGATCTCTGCGCGGTGGCCGCGTCCTTTGCGGTGATCTCCGCACCCGCCGCCTCCTGAATTCGCACCTGATCGATGGCTTTTTGGCGCGCTTCCAGTGCTTGATGGCGCATCACCTGGGTACCCGCGAACAGGATGATCAGTATCAATGGGATTTCTGCGAGCAAGCCGGGAATCGGAAACATCAGCATGAAAATGCTTGTGATGGCTGCGAACGGAAACGCGCTCATCACAACCATAGGCAGCAGCCAGTTGAAAAAGCCGATTAGCGGCTTGGGAAGCGCCAAAGTGGGTGCCACCGTGTTGGAAGGTTGATCATTTATCATGCGGGGTTATCCTGATTCTTAGTCGAAGAGCCAAATAGATTGCGAGGGTTATTTTACAGGACGCTATTGCAATCTCTAACTCAAAATGCTAACAAATCGGCGAATCGTGGTGCAATGACAAAATTCCAGCCTTCGACCCTCGCGGCTTCTCCCAAGAGTCGTGGAGAGTCGATCGCGTCTTGCACCCCCTTGCTGTTACTACAGAGAGGGGGCTGGGGGTAAGGTGAACGTAAAATCCACCCGGTCGCCGATTGCACATGGAAAAGCCGCCCCGTTTGAGGTATAATGTCCCGTTAAAGGCGAGTCTAGATCACAGGCAACTGGCTATGTACACCAAAAACTCTGTACAAACCATATATGATGTGTACCATGTACGCTTCCACTAGATCATGACAGCGACGCACATTCTGCACGGCAATGCGCCCCGTTTGAGAACAGCGACTCCTAATTAGTCAGTCGCCGCACCCTCTGACGCCTGCCGTGCCATCCGAGAAAGGTATAGGCAGGTATGGCAAAAGAACGTCAAATCATTGAAATCCCCGAATTTCTGAGCGTCCGTCAGCTCGCAGAAATTATCTCCGCCAGCCCGATCGAGGTCATGAAACAACTGATCAAGAACGGCATGATGGCGACCATCAACCAACAGATCGATTATGATACGGCGGCTATCGTCGTCGAGGAAATGGGCTTTGAGCCACAGCCCATTGTGCTCGTCCCCGAAGAACCCGAAGAAGACGAGAATACACCGCAGTGGCGTAAGCTGTACGCGGATGAAGACCCCAAAAAGCTGGTGCGCCGCCCGCCGATCGTGACCATTCTGGGACACGTCGATCACGGCAAAACGTCACTGCTCGATGTGATCCGCAGCGCCAACGTCGCTGATGGTGAGCATGGCGGCATCACGCAGCACATCGGCGCGTATCAGGTTACGCGCGAAGGTCGCAAGATCACATTTTTGGATACGCCTGGTCACGCCGCCTTCACAGCGATGCGCGCGCGCGGTGCGCAGGGCGCAGATATTGCGGTGCTCGTGGTAGCCGCCGATGACGGCGTGATGCAGACAACCAAAGAGGCTTATGCGCACGCCCGTGCCGCACGTGTGCCAATTGTGGTGGCGCTCAACAAGATCGATAAGCGCAACGCCAACCCGGAAAAGGTCAAACAAGAGCTTTCCGATATGGGCTTGACCCCCGATGATTGGGGCGGCGATACAATGGTCGTGCCCGTTTCGGCACGCGAAAAGACCGGCATCGACGATCTGTTGGAAGCGATCCTGCTGACTGCCGACGAAACCGCGATCACCGCCAATCCAAAGGGCAAAGTGTCCGGGACGGTGCTTGAAGCCGAGATGGACAAGAATAAGGGGATCCTGGCGACGCTGTTGATCCAAAACGGCACCCTGCGCCCCGGCGAAGTCGTCCTGACAGGCACATCGGTCGGACGCATCCGCGCAATGTACGATGACTTAGGTAAACCCGTTTTGGAAGCGACACCTTCGACCCCGGTGCGCGTGATGGGCTTGAACGAAATGCCGCACGCGGGCGATATGTTCATCGTCGCCAAGAACGAAAAAGAAGCCCGAATCATCGCCGCCGAACGCCGTCAGACCGCCAATGCCGCCGCCAATGTGCGCGGCCCGCGTGCCATGTCGCTCGAAGACATCTTCAAGCAGTTCCAGGCGGGCGAAGTCCGCGAACTGAACTTGATCCTCAAAGCCGATGTGCAGGGATCGCTTGAACCGATCATGAACGAACTCAAGGCGCTCAATACGCCAGCGCTCGGCTTGAAGATTTTGCACGCCGAGACGGGCAATATCAGCGAGAACGACATCAACTTGGCTATCGCCAGCGGTGCAATTGTGATCGGCTTCCAGGTCGAAGCGGATAACGCCGCACGCCGTGTCGCCGAGTCCAATGGCGTCGATGTGCGCGTGTATAATGTCATTTACCAGTTGACCGAAGACATCGACAAAGCGCTCCAGGGCTTGCTCGATCCGGTTTACGAGGATAAGGTCGTCGGCTCAGCCGAGGTGCGCGCGCTGTTCCAGTTGAAATCGGGGACGATCGCGGGCTGCGTGGTGCGCGAAGGTGAAATTCGCCGCAACGCCAAGACGCGCGTTCGCCGAGGCCGTGATATCCTCGCCACCGATCTGTCGGTATCTTCGATGAAGCGCGGTCAGGAAGATGCACGTGAAGTCCGTGCCGGGATCGAGTGCGGAATCCGGTTGGACGGCTTCGAGTCGTTCAAGGTCGGCGATTTCATCGAGTTCCTGGTGCGCGAGCGCGTGAGTTAAGAAACCTCACATCCGGGACGGGCGATTCCGATGTGGTCGCCCGTTGTCTTTTGTTCGTACCCATCACGATGGCAAGAACACGGAATCAACGATCGATGGAGATCAATCCCGCCGACCTCTCGCATCCACAAGTCTACAAGCTCATGGTGGGCGCAATCGTCCCGCGCCCGATCGCTTGGGTTAGCACGCTGAATGAGTCCGGGGCACGCAACCTTGCGCCGTTCAGCTTTTTCAGCGCGGTGTGCCCGCTGCCGCCAACTATCTCTGTCAACACGATGGTGCGCGGACTCGATGGCGCGGAAAAAGATACGCTGCGCAACATCCGGGCGACGGGTGAGTTCGTCGTGAATATCGTGACCGAAACGACGCTGGCGGCCATGAATATCAGCTCGACAGAGTTCCAAGCTGATGTCGATGAATTTGTCGCCGCCAACTTGACGCCCGCACCGAGCGTCGCCGTGAAACCGCCGCGTGTGCTCGAAAGCCCGATCCAATTCGAGTGTAAACTGAATCAAATCGTCACCCTGAGCGCCGAACCAGGCGGCGGCAGCCTGATTCTGGGCACGGTCGTTCACATCCACGTCGATGACTCGGTGCTGCTCGAAAACTACAAAATCGACATTCACGCGCTGCACGCTGTCGGACGCTTGGCGGGCGCAGATTATGTGAGAGTCAGCGATATTTTCGCGCTCGAACGTCCTGCGCCGCAGTTGAAGTGAGCGATCGTGCTGAGTTTTCGGATAGAATCCGAGCCAGTCGGTCAGCATCGGATGATCCTGGTTCGTCTTTGCGCAAACGTCGCATATGGCATGTTGACCTTTATCCAAACATGCTGCCACAAGATTTTCCCGAAGAAGCGGCTGTTGCACAGCGGTTGGGCATCGTGCGAATCAAAGTGGATGATACTCATTTTACCAAGATCGCAAACGGCGGAACTATCAAATGGGTGGTTGATGAGTAGGGTGAACTTTACGTGATGCCAAAAAACGCGGGCAACGTGGAACTGAAACATCCTGTTTTGTCAGGTGGCAAGCCTGTACTTGCCGCTGGTGAAGCCGATATTTTTGTATCGAATGATGTTATTTTTGGCGCGAACATAAACTTTCAGAGCGGGCATTATTTGCCAAAACCCGAAAGTTTGAACATCGGACGCGCCGCGTTTCAACGATATGGAATAACATTCCCATAAATTGGGAGGCTCGTATGACATCAATCCTGATTGTGAAGCAGCCCAACGACCTTGCTCAGTATTCGCCGGACGAGATTCGAAGCTGGTTGGCATTCGCGTGGGGGGGCCAGCTCGGCGAATTGAAAGATTTCAATTGGCTGGGCTTGTCTGAAATGCTCACAACCCGCGTCACTTCGACTGCCCCCGCCATCGCTATCGAATGGGCTTACCTAGCAAAAACGGTTTTTGATTTCTTGCTTGGCAGGGTATCAACCGATCAAAAAGAATCGTTGATGATTTCGCAAATGATGATGCGAGCCTATTTGATTCGGGCGCTGGGGGATGTTCCCAACGATTCTGTATTAAGTGTCGATCAGATTGTTCGTTGGTTTATCGAAGGACTCACATTGAAATTTCCGGAAGTCCTCCAAATGACAGCGAATATATCGGGACTGAAAATTGAGGATATTCGCATCCTGCGAAAACTGAAAAATCGGCTGTCGATACTGATGTTTTTGTACACTGACACGGGCTTGTCGATCGATGGTCACATGCAAGATTGGTTGGGCATTCATTCTAAATTACCGTAGAGGCCATATCAATGCGACGCCATAGCCCACGTTTTCTCACGCTCCTGAGTATCGTATCGATTCTCTTGCTGCCGAAAGCGCCTATTCAGGCACAATCCATTGCATATCAGGAAATCCAGCGCTTGGGACGGGGCACTGTTTTACTGGGTGGCTGGCGCTCTGATGGTAAGGTGCTGGCCGTCGGCGGTACAGCAGGCATTTACTTGTATACACCGAGTTTGCAAGACATTGCCCATTATGATGGCGATAATATCTTCGCGCTCGCCTTGAGTCCCGATGGCACACGGCTCGCCAGCACCAATTCAGAAGGTGAATTAAAAATACGTGATGCTTCCAGCGGAAACATTCTTTGGAGTCCCCAAACGGACGATTATTATCAGGATGTCGCGTGGAGTTCAGATAGCAGGCGCGTTGCAACCGCAGGACAAGGTGGTTTTCGCGTATTAGATGCGACGAATGGGCAAGAACTTGCGATCTTTAACCAAAACGACGGGCAGGCCAACGATATGGCCTGGAGTCCTGACGGCACGCAGCTTGCCACCGCGAATGATAAGGGTATTGTTCACATTTGGGATGTCGCCAGTGGACAAACAGTAGCCATACTCAATGATGCGGTTGCGCATTCCGTCACATCGGTGGCTTGGAGTCCGGATGGACATCATATAGCAAGCGCGACCGGCAACCAAGTCGGTGTATGGGATACAACCAGTTACCAACTTGTCCGACAGCTTACCGACGCGAACACCGAACGAATCGTGACGATTGCCTGGAATCCAGCGAGTACGCAGGTGGTGGCCGGGCTGAATGGCAAGGCTCAAAGTTGGGACATAGCCACTGGACAGCCACAAATCACAGTCAATACGACCGGAATTGTTTCCCTCGTCGTTTGGAGTTCGCAAAACATTTTGGCGACCTTCGAGGGCGATATATTACACACTTGGAATCCAACTACAAGTCAACTCTTGGCGACGGTCGTAGAACATAATCGCGTTATTTCGGGTATAAGTTGGTCACCCGACGGAACGCGTATCGCTGGTGATGAGGTGCAAAATACATTTGGCAACTTGCGCATCTGGGACGTATCGACAGGTAATTTGGTGGCAGTCGCCGAAAGGGCAGGCCAGAATGGTGTGCAAGGTAGAGGTTCTGCACCGTTAAAATGGAGTCCTGATGGGGCACGGCTAGTTAGTACGATTGTGGACAAAACTGCGGGAATTTGGGATATAACAAATTATAAACTCCAAAATACAGTAGACGACTTTGCTTCGATTTCACAACCTGTTGCCTGGAAGCCCGATAGTCGGTTGTTTGCGATAGGTGCAGTTACCTCGGTCGACATTGTAGATGCGACCACGGGTCAAGTGCAAACGACTCTCGCCTTTACGCCGAAGGATGGCGATCTCGATGCTAGTGCAAACATTCTTGCATGGAGTCCCGATGGCAGCCGCCTTGCAGTGGCAACCAATGGCGGGGGCATTTATCTCATCGATGCGACTACTGGGCAGCTCATTTATTCTCAAATAGTGAATTATGGCAGAGGTGGCGAACCATATGCGGTTTTCTGGAGTCCCGATGGCAGCCAGCTAATCACCAATCAAGCGGTTCTTGACGCACAAACGGGACAGGTGATCAGGCAGCTTGACATCGTTGGACATATTATGACCGTCAATCGGAGTGCTATTTTGCTGGCAAGTGCCGAGGATCGTGGTGCTGGAATATCTATTTATGATCTGGCGACAGGTAATGTATTGACCAGCTTTTTAGGCGGTAGTAGAGCGGTTACGGCACTGGATTGGAGTCCAGATGGGAGCAAACTCGCCGCGTCCAATGAGGACGGCACAATCCATATATTTGCGCGACGGACTTCAGCTCACCCGTGAACATCGCTATCTTTTCACACTACTTCGCGCCGGAGCCCGGGGCGACAGGTGCGCGTTTGCTCGAATTGGGACGTGCCTGGGCGGGCGACGGCCACAGCGTGCGCGTCGTAACCTGTTTCCCAAACCACCCAACCGGGATCATCCCGCCCGGTTATCGGGGGCGGCTGACCATGCGCGAAACGATCGACGGCGTAGAGGTCTTGCGCAGCGCGATCTATGTGACGCCCAACACCAGTGGATCGCTCAAACGGACGCTCGGCCATCTGAGCTATGTCGCTTCGGCGCTGACCCTGAGCGCGCCGCGTCTCGGCCCCATCGATCTGGCGATCGGCTCGTCACCGACGTTATTCTCGGCGGTAGCAGCTTGCCTGTACAGCCGTGCGCGCCGGATTCCGTTCATCTTCGAGGTGCGCGATCTGTGGCCGGCGTTGTTTGTCGAGTTGGGCGCATTGAAGCCGGGACACATTCTGCGTGGATTAGAAGCACTCGAAATGTGGTTATATCACCGCGCGGCTCGGATCGTCGTGGTGACGGAATCGTTCCGCGACTCGATCAGCGCGCGTGGGATCGATCCGGCCAAGATCGACTTCATTCCGAATGGTGCGGATATTGCGTTTTTTACGCCCGGTGAACGCGATAACGCGCTGCGCCAGCAGTATGCACCTGATGCGCAATTCGTGGCACTATACATCGGCGCGCACGGCATCGCCCAAAATCTCGTGACGATCCTCGATGCCGCCGAAAAGCTGCGCGATCGCCGCGATATTCTGTTTTTGATGGTGGGCGAAGGTGGCGAGCGTGATCTTCTGATGGCCGATGCGGCCAAATGCGGACTCGACAATGTGCGATTCGTGCCCGGCCAGCCGAAGGCGCTCATGCCTAATTTTTACCGGATGGCCGATGCCTGCTTCGTGCCACTCCGGGATATTCCACTGTTCACGCAGTTTATCCCGTCCAAAATGTTCGAAATCATGGCTTGCGGACGCCCGATCATCGGCGGGGTGCGCGGTGAGGCACGGCGCATTCTCGAAAAGTCGGGCGGAGCGCTGTGCGTTGCTCCTGATGATCCGCTAGAATTAGCCGCTGCTGTAGTCGATCTGGCGACGGATCGGAGCAAGGGTGAGCGGCTCGGTGCGAGTGGGCGCGCTTTTGTCGGGCGCGAATATCGGCGCGATGTGTTGGCCGCCCGTTATATGGATGCGCTTCAAGTGGCACTTGCCGAATGGAAAAGCAGCGTTTGAGCACCACGGGCAACTGCGCTGGGTTCGCTGGCTTTTGCACACGATAGAAATTATCTGGATTCTGCATTGTCTCACCACAGAAAGTCATTATGAGCAACAATAACCTACCCCTCCTATTCATTTCTGGCGCAAAAACCTGGGAAATGCCCCAACTGACCAGCTTGAATAAACTTCCTGCTCACGCCACCATGATCCCATACCCTTCGCCAGCCGAAGCGCTGGCCTTCGATCGTGAAAAGTCACCCTGGTTCCGCGACTTGAGCGGTCAGTGGGATTTCAAGATAAAGCCGCGCCCCGAAGCCGTCACCCTGGATGATTTGAGCAGCGGAGGTTGGGAGTCGGTCGCGGTGCCCGGCAACTTTACCATGCAGGGCTTCGGACAGCCGCATTACACCAACGTGGTCATGCCGTTTCCGCAGCCACCGCCGCATGTTCCCGAAGAAAACCCGACTGGCATCTACCGTCGCGCATTTACTGTGCCCGCCGATTGGCAGGGGCGGCGCGTTATCTTGCACTTTGGCGGCTCGGATGGTGCGCTGTATGTGTACGTCAACGGTCACCCCATTGGGATTAGCAAGGATGCGCGCACACCCGCCGAATTTGATATTTCAGGCAGCGTGCAGCACGGCTCAGACCAGCCGAACGAAGTGGTCGCTGTCGTGGTGCAATGGTCGGATGCCAGCTTTGTGGAAGATCAGGATCATTGGTGGCAAGCTGGCCTTCAGCGCGAAGTGTTTTTATTTGCGACGGGCACACCCCATTTGCAAGACTTTTTCGTGCAGACCGACCTGAGCGAGGATTTTCAGCAGGGCGTTTTGCGGCTGACCTGCGATATTGGCTGGCCGGGAGAGTCGTACTCCGACTGCGGCATCGAGGCGCAGCTTTTCGATGCGGATGGGAATTCGGTTTTTTCGGCGGCACAAGGGGGCGCGCGGAGTATCACGCAACCTCGCAACACGATTGCACTGGAACAAACGGTGGCAGCGCCGAAACTCTGGTCAGCAGAATCACCCTATCTGTATACGCTGGTTGTGACGCTCACCACCCCGCATGGCAGCGAGAGCGTAAGCTGTCGCGTCGGCTTCCGGCAGATCGTGATACGTAATCGTGAACTGCTAATCAATGGCAAGGCGGTGATGATCAAGGGGATGAATCATCACGACCACGATCACATTACGGGTAGCGCGATCAGCCGCGAATTGATGCTGCAAGATGTGCGGCTCATGAAACAGTTCAATGTGAATGCCGTGCGCACGTCGCACTATCCCAAAGATGCTTATTGGCTTGATTTGTGCGATCAATATGGCCTGTATGTGATCGACGAGGCGAATATCGAGTCGCACGCCTACTATCATGATGTGTGTCAGGATTCGCGCTATACAAAGGCGTTCGTCGAGCGCGTGCAAAATATGGTGGCGCGCGATAAAAATCATCCGTGCGTCATTGCTTGGTCGCTTGGCAACGAAAGCGGTTATGGGACCAATCACGAAGCGGCAGCGGGCTGGATTCGGAAGGCGGATTCGACACGCCCCCTGCACTATGAGGGCGCTGTATCTCGTAACAACGGAGGTGATTGGAGCGGCGGTCAGCGCGTCACCGACATCGTGTGCCCGATGTACCCGCCCATCAACGATATAATCGCTTGGTCACGTACACCCATCACAGCTACCGACCAACGCCCAATGATCCTCTGCGAATATTCGCACGCGATGGGCAACAGCAACGGCAGTCTCTCGGATTATTGGGCGGCGTTTGAGGCGTATCCGGGCTTGCAGGGCGGCTTTATCTGGGAATGGATCGATCATGGCATTCGCCAAATCGACTCAGCAGGTAAGCCCTATTGGGCGTATGGCGGCGACTTTGGCGACGTGCCGAACGATGTCAACTTTTGCACGGATGGCATCGTGTGGCCTGATCGCACGCCGCATCCTGCCCTGTACGAGTTCAAGAAACTGGTGCAGCCGCTGCGTGTTGAATGGGTTGATGCAGCGCGCGGCACGATCCGAATCATCAATAAGCAAGACTTCACATCGCTCGATTGGCTGGAGGGTGCGTGGGACTTGACGATTGATGGCACACGGGTGCTGACGGGCGAACTGCCTGCATTATCGATCGGCGCTGGGGACAGATTGGAAATGACTCTGGCGGACGTAGCTGCGAACGATTCCGCAGGCGAGCGATTTCTGAATTTCCGCTTCAGCCAGCGCGAAAACACACTCTGGGCGGCGGCGGGGCACGAAGTCGCCTGGGAGCAGATCGCGCTGCCTGCACCGCCATCGCGCGCGCCGGAGCACATTTCGCCGATCGAAAGCGCATCGGCGGTGGGCGAAGAATCCGAACAGACCATGACGCTTCGGACGGCGGACGTCGCGGCGGTGTTCGATAAGGCGTCGGGCGTGCTCACGAGTCTGAGCTTGAACGGTATCAACCTGATTATGACGGGTCCGTTGTTGAATGTGTGGCGTGCAGGCACCGATAATGATGGTATCAAACTACAGAGCGGACAAGACTGGAAGGCGCTGTCACGTTGGCTGGCGCTGGGGCTGAATAAGGCCGTTCATCGTGTCAAATCCATCCAATTGTTCGCCGAAGCGCAGCCTGTTGTGGAGATTGCGCATCAGGTTTCTGGGCGCGATAATTGGGCGGACTTCGAGCACGTTCAGCGCTTTACCATGCTGCCGACAGGCGAATTGCTGGTCGAAAATACCGTCACACCGGGCGAAGATATGCGCGATCTACCCCGCATCGGTGTCAGCCTTACACTTGTGCCAGACCTCGAACATCTGGAATGGTTCGGGCGCGGTCCCTGGGAAAATTATGCCGACCGCAAGGCCTCAACCATTATCGGGCGTTATCAGAGCACGGTTACGGAGCAGTATGTACCCTATATCATGCCGCAAGAACACGGTCATAAAACGGATGTCCGCTGGCTGGCGCTGACGCAGCAGACAGGGCACGGTCTGAAAGTGAGCGGCCAGTCCAGCATAGAATTTTCGGCCAGCCACTTCACAGCGAATGATTTATTCGACGCCAAACACACCTCTGATCTTCAGCCGCGCGCCGAAGTCATCCTCAATCTGGATGTGGGGCAGCGTGGGTTGGGCAGCGCTAGTTGTGGGCCGGATACGTTGGAAGCCTATCGCTTGCTCGCAACCAGTTACACCTTCACATATCGGTTGCGAACCATCTAAAGGCGAATGCGGCAGGCTGCATCCGCGTTCTGTTACCCAGTTGCGAGACATCACTTCTGATAAAAGTGTGTCGCCGAAGTTGCCCTACGGGACGCGCTTGGGCAAAGCCCAAGACGCTCAACTTCCGCGACAGAGCGATCGCCGAAGTAATCCGGTGGATTACCTGGCGCAGCCAAGCTGCTGCCGCCCTGCGGGTTCCGCGATCGCACTTTATTAGGAGTAATCATGGATTACAACGGATTGCAGGTAAATAGCAACTCATTTTTATCTAACCGAGAATGCAAAAATCGGAATGATATCTGCGGCTGAGGGTGCGATGCTCAAGCGCCGCCCGCCCGCCGAATCGTATACGGCGACTTGTACTGTGTAGGTGCCCGGCGCGGGTGCTTTGAAATGGTGGACATCACAAAAGATTTGGCCGATTTGCCAAGCCGAGGTTTGCAGCCCTCCTGGAGTACCATCCTGCTGCGCCACCAAGCGCCCCGTTTGATCGAGAATATAAACGCCCATTGAATAGTTGATCGGTGGCTTTTGAAGCACGCGCCACCCCAAATCGAGCGCCAAATCATCACCGGGATGCAAGTTCGCCGGGGCGGGATTGAGCGGCGTTGAATGCAAGTTGAGCAGCCCGCCAAATGTGACATAGGGTGCGGTCACCCGTTCCCACTGTCGGAGCGTCGCCTGGTGATCATAGGTGTGGATATCACAGGCTGCAAAACCCATGCTTGATAGGTGATCGATGGCCGCCCGCCCGCGCACGTTCGAGGGGCCGTCAGTCGTCAATAACCACGCGCCGGAGACGGGTGTCAGAATTTCGCTCAACGGCGGCGGTACAGGATCAGGATTGTCGAGATAGATCGGATTCGGCGAGTCTGGGCGATAACGATGGGCATACCAATCGATCGGCTCCCGGTAACCCGTCAAGCCCACCGGATCGACAAAATTGACGAGGACGACATCGTGCTGATCGGCAAATTGGCTGATCGTCTGAAAAAGCTGGCGCCAGGGTTGATCATTCAGCACGCCCGGAAATTTGGCGGGCAAATCATTAATCACCTGTCCGATCCCGATCAGCAAGCAAAGGCCCAAGGCCAGACCGCGCAGGCGGGGTGGCAGCGCGCCGATTCCCAGCCCGATCAGCAACGCCGCCGCCGGCCAGACAAAGATCAAATAGCGCGGATTGGTCAATACCTGGAAGATGAAGCTGTGTACGATCAGCACCGCACCGAGCGGAAGCCACAACCAGATCAGCGCGAGTGTCAGAGCACGGCGACGCACACTCAACGCCAGGATGGCGAGCAGCAAGAACAAGCCCAGGTTATCGTTGGTCAATGCCTGAGTGACGGTGCTGATGGCTTGCGCAGGCGTCAGGGCGACGAGGTAGCGTCCACCCGCCGCGACCTTGCCCAATACAGCCGCATAGATCGGTAAATAAGGAAGCAAAATCAGAACGGGGGCCAGATGCAGCCCAAAAGCCTGCGCCACTTGCGGCGTAAGTTCTAAGCGCACACGAGGTTTCAGTCGGAGCGGATGCAGATATAGCAAGGTAAAGAGCAATTGAACCGCCACCAGCAGCCCGGCAAAATAATGTGTGTACAGTATCACAGCCGTGCTCAAGGCGTAGAAAAGCGCATCCGTGCGACGCCGCTGCGTCAACCAGCGCAGGTAAAAATGCATCGAGGCGGCGGCCAGACAAGCGAGGAAAGCGTAAGGGCGCATCTCGCGGAAATAGCGCACGAAAAACGCCGACGATCCGAGCACGATCAGGCTGAACAGCGCGATCGGCGGTGACGCCCAACTGCGCGCGATACGATAGGTGAAAGCCAGTGCGAGCAAGCCGCACAGCAGCGATAACCAGCGCCCTGCGACCTCACTTTCCCCAACGAGCCGCAGCCAACCCCCTAAAACGGCGAAATAGGCAGGCATCTGTTCGGGGAAGCGCAGGGCAGTGGCCGCATAATCGTGCGCCGATTCGAGTGAGGTCACTTCATCGAACCAGAAACTGAGTTCGCGCAGCCGGATGATGCCGAGCACGGCGCTCCCACAGATCGCCAGAATGACCGCCAATAGGCCATAGCGCCCGAAAAACGTGATGGAACTCGCTCGAGGGTTCATCGTTGCCATAACCTAAAACGTCGTGCGAAGTTCGATGTTGCCCAAATAAACGAGGCCGTCCTGAGCGCCGGGCGAATTGCCATCGACGTGCAGCCGATCCAGTTCAGGGTAGCGATACCAGCCGACGTATATGCCGTATACGCCGGGTGGCAAATCGGCTGCCGTCGCAAGTGGCAGCGACTCGCTCCATTGTTGCGGCGTGTGCCACTGTGTGGTGGGGAACGATCCGCCGCCGGGAGTTTTATCCGCTTGCGCCGCCAACACGCCCGTTTTAGATAATAAATGAACAAATAGATGGTAATCGTCGCGTATCACTTGCTGAGACTGCCACAGCCAGTCGGTCACGACACTGAAAGGCTCTCCGACTTTAACAATCGTCGGAATGCGAAAGCCTCGCAAATCGAGACTGACATCATCTACGCCATGTAAGTGTACGAGCCGTTCTTGAAGAGCCATCGCGCCCGCATCTTCGGCGACCAGACGGTTGAGCGCCGCGCTGACACAGATCGGGGCGGGCAGTGCGTTGCACCCATTCAGCGAGCGATTCGGCACGTTGAACAAAACACAGACAGGCGGAACGGGCGTCGGTGCACACCCAGCGGGAAACACCAATCGCAGCGTATGAAAACCCGGATCGAGCCGCAGCCACAGATCGACTTCTTGGCCGGTGCTGGCTAAACCTGTGCCGCTGATCAGCTTGCCGTCAAGGTAAAACTGGACGTTCCGCTTGACCAGCAGCGGAGTCAGTGTCACCCGCCACTGTCGATCGCTGGCTTGAGGTGTGTAAATCAGCAGGGTCGAATCACCCTTCGTCCAGTGGAGCGTATCGTCCGCCCACCAGCCGTCACCGAAAACGACGACAGCATCGGTGAAAGGTTGGGATGCGGCGGGAATCTCGAAAATAGCCTGGGTGTCGTCTTGATAGGCGGGCGCACCGAAGGTTTGGATCGCCCAGGGCAAAACGCGATTGCGGTCGAGCGTGCGCCAATGATACACGAGCACATCCACCCCATTTTGCTTGAGGATCGAACGCACCGCGTCAGCGTCTAGTGATGGCGATAGCGCCTGAATATCCAGCCCCTCGCCGATCGCAATTTTCGACAGGGCGGCCAAGCGCGCGGGGGCTACGGTCGTTCGCCGCGTCACATAGCCTGCTAACAGTGCGTGATGATGGTCGATCTGCTCGGCCAGTGCGCCTTTTTGCGCGCCTCCGTCGTCCCAAGGAATGTCGAAAACGGCGCGAATATCGGGTCGGTCAGCGAGGGTTGCAAAGTAGGGTGCGACGCTCGCGGGCGTGATCGGGTACGGCGTCATGACCTGATATTCGCCCAAAATGAGCGCCACCGCCAGCAATGAAATTGCCCAGCCGCGCCACCGCGTGCTCCCGACGATCTCCGTCAATCCGAGCGCTACCAGAACGCCGAACGCCAAACCGGTGGTGATATTGAAACGTCCTGGCGTGCGCGTTGCATTGATCAGGGGTAGACTTTGGAAGGCGAGCCAGGGCAATGGAACGGTGATGGTCAGGTGATCCAAGTTGTATTGCACGGGCTGCCCCAGCCATTTGAAAACCGGGCCGAGCGAAAATATCATGCAGCCGACCGCGAGCAAGCCCCATGGTCGGGCTGCAAGCCAGCGTCGCCGCAGCGCCAGAAGTGCCAGGAGCGCGGTGACAATGCCGATATACGCAAAGCCTTCGATGATATTGGTACCGATAACAGTCCGCGCAAAGTCGGGCACGATCGGCCTGAGCCACGCGGTGAAGGGCGAGGGCGCGGCGAAGGCTAACACTTCCGTCGAATATTGAATCGCGCCCCCTTCGTTCAAGTATGCGGGGCGATTCGCTGACAGCGACTCGATAGCGAG
This sequence comes from Aggregatilineales bacterium, assembly GCA_038230635.1. Classification (GTDB taxonomy): domain Bacteria; phylum Chloroflexota; class Anaerolineae; order Aggregatilineales; family UBA2796; genus JBBRMW01. Next base: position 22,882 of record JBBRMW010000025.1, read on the forward strand.
CGGCAGATAAAACGGAATCAGCAGCAGCGCACCGAGTCCGAACATCAGCGCGAACGGGCGCAGGGCGTGGCGTAATTCCATCCGGCGACAGCGTAAAGCGTACAGTCCGCCAAATAGCACCAGCGGCAGCAGGCCATAAACGCCTGCCGTGTAATTTCCGAGCAGCAAAATCAGGATCGCCGCCGCGCCAAGCAGCGCCGAGCGGATCGCCCTTCGATCGGCCAAAATTCGTTGCAGGCACAACGCCACGATCGGCAGCGCGTAATTTGCCAACGGATTGATGTGTCCGACGAGGATGTGGCCTTGTGCGGCGGGAAACGCCATGAAGACCAAGCCGCCCACGAGCGCCGCGGGTCGCTTCGAGGCGCCGACGATTTCGAGACACAGCCAGTACGCGGCGACGCCATTCAAGACGATTTCGATCAGCAGCCACAGGTTGGACGCGGCGATCGGCTTGACGGCGATGCTCAACAGCGCGATCGGCCAGTAGATGAGCGGCTGTGCCCACTGGGTAGCACTGAAGAAGCCATCTGGATAACCAAAAAGACTCTGGTAAAACGGATTGAGGCCATGTGCGAGCGCATACTGGGACCACCAACCCAGCCGCACATACTCGATGCTGTCGGCGTATTCTGGCCCCGCCAAATGCGTGTCGAGGTGCAGCGCCAACGGCCATGTGATAAAGAGTGCGGCTGCCGCATACACGATGACGGGCAGCGCAATGGCACGCAACTTAAAAGGCACAGAACCTCACCCCCGCCTCCTCTCCATGTGATGGAGAGGGGAGACTAGCCGCTTTGGAAGTTCCTCCCCAGGTTATGGAGAGGGGTTTAGGGTGGGGTTCTGCTCACGCATCTTCTTCGATCGGCACATCGTCGGCGGCAAAAACCAGCCATGCGCCGCTCAATCCACTGTCGGTCACGCCGTAGAAAATGCGCGCGGCGTTCGTTTCTGGATCGCGCTGCGCCAGATCGTAGCGGACGTTGCCACCGCGCCGGTAACGCCGGATCAAACCGACGCTGCCCTCCCAACGGACGCGGCTGCTATCAAAAGGATGCGTCTCGCGTTCGATAATCGCGTATTGCCACAACTGGCGCGCCGACGATCGCGTTACATTTTTGACGATGCTGCCGTTTCGCAGATCGCGCATGATGTGATACTGCTCACCTTTGCGCACTTCTGTGCCGATGATCTCGACCCCTGTGCGAGGAATGCCGCCGGCACCGGGCGCTTCACGACCAGGGCGTCCACCAGCGGGCGCTTTATCGCTGTCACCATCGTCCAAGTCGTCGGGCGGCATACTGAACCCCGGACGGTCGTCGATGGGGGCGGGGCGCGTATTGATCGGCGTGTTGGGGCGACCATTGCTCATGCCGCCATTCGATCCGCCATTTTGGGCGGCGGGCGCGGAGACTGGACGGCGACTCTGGTTTTGATTCGGGTTCGGCGTGCGCGGCCCACGCGGCGGCTGTGCCTGACTCGGGCGAGCGGCTGCCTGCTGTGGCTGCGCAACCGGGGCGCTGCTCATCTCGTTGATCGACTCGGCGGCCTGTGGATTGCGTGCCACCAAGCGCACGATCTCGTCACGCACGGCCAGCGCCGTCTCGGACTCGGCGCGCACATAGATTTTATTGTCTTCGATGGCATAGGGTGCGTCGTCGCCGCGCGCCACCTGTACGCGAATCACCACGCGATTCTGGCATTCCAGCGCATCGATCGCGGCGTTGCAGGGCGGCGTAATCTTGTCGGCGACGGCGTTCTGGATCAACTCAATGGTGCGGCTCAGGTTATCGACACCAACAGGGGGCTGAGTCGGATCGGCGCTGACGCCAATGTAGATCGTGCCACCGTTGGTATTCGCCATCGCGCACACGTCCTTGACGATCTCCTCCGCGCGATTGCTCATGCCCACATGAAAGGCCTGCACGATGTTCGCGCCCGTCTCGCGCGCAAGCTGCACGTAATCGTAAACTTCGAGGGCGGGGCCGCGATAGGCGCGCGTGCGGGCAAAATCGGCGCTCTGGAAGACTTCGCGGACGGCCTCGAAACTGCGCTCATCGACCTGAATCTCAGTGGTGCGTTCACCGATGCCGAGGCTTTTTTCGTTGCGCTCGTCACGGCTCAGGCGGTGTGCATCCGAACCCTGGACACAGCGCATTCGGCGCGGATATTCGGGGCGGCTGCCATCGAAAAAGCGCGCGGTCAAGCTGCGACCACGCTTTTCGAGGTCGGTCACTTCGAGCGCGTGCAGGAACGGGTCTTGCGTATAGGCAATACGGGTCTGACCGCCGAAATCGAAGCCGCGCATCGCCACGCCGTGACTCGAATTGACGTGTGCGGCGATCACGATGCCGCCCGCCTCGTTGATCATGCGGTAGGCGCTCAGCACATCCGATGACGCGCCGACATTCGAGTTGCCCTCGTCGATCGCGTTCGAGGGGATGTTCAGGCTCAGCAAAATGTGCTCGATCTGGCGGATCGGCATTTGCGGCGAAAAGACGCCGAGGATGTGAAAGCCGAATGTGGCCGTGAACTCGAAGCCCGGCAGCACCAATATCTTGTCGAGCAAGCGCCGATATTCGGCGAGGCGGCGGCGTTCTTCGGGGTTGGCTCGGTCGAGCCGTTCGAGCATCGCCAATTGGTCGATCTCGTTGGTCATGTTGCGGTAGCCCGCAATCGTATTGTGATCGGTGAAGGCGATCACGTCCAGGCCGCGTACTTCAGCGCGGCGTAAAATATCGAGGTAGCTCACTTCCGGCTCTTGATAATCTGATGAGCCAGGGGTATGTAGATGCAAGTCTATGCGAAGCCATTGCATTTTTCCGGTGCGTTTAGGTTTTCCGATCACTGCGTTTCTCTCGTATCGTCGTAATAGGTAAAGGTGTGAACTGAATGATAAGGGGGCGGGCGATCGACATCGATCAGCCTTTGGCCCCGCCTCGGGCCTGTGGTGCAATCAGCCCATTGAGAAGTCCGGCCAATCCGCTCGGCTCGAATGGCTTGGTCAAAAACATATTCGCGCCCGCGGCGCGCGCTTCGTCTTCGACATTCAAGCCGGATGCCACCACGATCGGCGTGTGCGCGAACTGTGGCGTTTTGCGCAGCAGTTTCGTGACTTGCACACCCGTCATATCGGCCAAATGGTAATCCATGAGGAAGACATCCGGCATGGTTTGCTGCGCCCGCTCGACCACTTGTCCACCGCGCGCCACGATCACGACCTCGAAATCATCGAGTTCGAGCAGCGTTTGCAACAGCGAAACCGTCGTGCGGTCGTCATCAATAATCATCACTTTGGGCAAGGCAGCCTCTTCTCTGACAATTGCATTCTCAATAGTGCTCATCCGAGCAATGTCCAAACAAGCTACGGTTTTCGTCGCCTATTCGGTTTTATGGAACTACCCCATCCCGGAGCGCTGGCTACACCTTCTCAGCCAGCTTGGTGGTGCGTTTCCATTTAATCTCGCGCGCTGTTTCAGGTATTCGCGTCCGAATCCTGATTCGGTTCGAGTCCGACATCGACAATGTGAACCTGACGGTTGCGCAGGCGCGGCATTTCGATCCGCAAAAAGCCATCTCGATACACGGCGCTCACCGTATCTGGCTGCGCCACCCAGGGCAAGATCAGCTCGGTGCGGAACTCGCCATAGTGGATTTCGGCCTGATGCGTGCTGGCCTGGCTCGCAAAGTTGCCGCCTTCCCGAACCCCACTCACGGTCAACCGCCGATTTTGGAGTGTAACGTGAAAGTCAGCATCACGCATTCCGGCGATCTCGATGAGCACCACCAGTCGATCGGGCAAAGCGAACATGTCGGCGGGTGGCTGCCAGGGTATCGCGTGGTTGACGAACAGCCAATGTCGGACGGGTCCAACGGCGCTGGTTTCGAGCACGATGTTGCCGTTGCTGCCCTGATCAGGCGACTCACGCCTTTGTTCACCGTCTGCCAAGCCAAACTCCCACCTACTCAACCTGAACCACATTTTCTATTTTACCACAGGTTGGCACAAGCCCCAAACGCGGACATCTTTTAAAAGTATGCCAGATAGAATCAATCGTCAAAATATTGAAAAGGCCGGGGCAATAACGCCCCCTGCCACGCTGCGTACTGCGCTATAATGGATGACCGGACAATTTCTGAACGGACAGCGAGCAGGGCGCGATTGATGCGTAAACTTCAATTTGTGATCGGGGTGGCGATGCTACTCTTGGCGGCGGCATGTACGACGGCGACGTCCACCCCAAGCGCCGACGGGCCAATTCTGACCGGCTTCGATGCGCTGCCGAAAGCGCTGGCGACGATCATCCCCTCGCCGACGCTCGACGCTTCACCGCTGATACCCACGTCTAACAGCACGCCCTCCGCCACCCCTTCGCCTGCGCCGCCAAGTCTGACGCCAACATTTACGCCGAATGTCGGCAAGTTTTTGGGTGAGCAAACCTACCCGGCGCTGGAAGGTACATTTTCGTGGATTCCAACGCATAATCCGGTCGTCATTTTTCTGACGGCGCGACCCGGCTTCCACCCGACCGCTGCACCGATCGCGGGCAACTTCCCGATCTCGACCAGTGCGCCCTTTGTGCCACCTGCCCCCGGCGCACCCGTTGGCTGCGGCGTGCCATTGGCTTCGCAATTCACGAATGCCTATACACATAACGGGGCGTTAGCGGCGCGCTTGGGCTGTCCGCGCGCCCCTGGCTATAGTCTGACGCTCGTAGTAGAACCGTTTCAAACAGGCATGATGTTCTGGCGCGAGACGAAAGAAATTTACGCGCTGTCCACCGTGGCACTGAGCAAAGGCGCGGCCACCGATGTTTTCTTCCGCGTCACTGATACGTGGAGCGATTCACTACCGAGCAATGATCCAGGCTTGTCGCCACCCGCCGGATTACTTCAGCCAGTGCGTGGATTTGGTTATGCGTGGCGTAATAATGGGCAAATTAAGAATGGGCTGGGCTGGGCGGTCAGCGGCGAACAGCAGTATGGCGGGTTCTGGCAAGATTTTGATCATGGCTTCATGCTGACGGGCAACAATGGCATGGTTTACGCGCTTATCCCCAGCGACGCGACGACCGGGCAGCATTTTGGCGGTCAGCCGGGTTGACTTGTGCTCGATAAGGATCAACACCCGCTGATGCCGTGCCATCTAGCATGGCAGCGGGAACTGCTAAAGAAGGCTGAGGCCGCCGTCTTCCGGTGCTATCCGTTCACCATCATCCTGAATCGTCCCGCGAACGGCGATCCCGATGTGCGAGCATGGTTCAAGGCACAGGGCGACGATTACGAAGGTCGCACGAACGCCACTTTGCGGATATACGCAGACGCGCACGATTCATATAACCAATAGGGTAAACATCCATGCAAGTGCCGATGTTGTAATGCCATTTAGTGTCAGAAACGCTAAAATATAGATTGCGTAGCGGACGCGAAAATAGCAGTATACTGAGGGTGCATTCAGAATTAGGGGCGAGGGATGCGCTTTGGCTGAAGGCAATCGCCTAGCAGACTAGGCAGGCCTCGTCCCTACAGAAACGGCGTCTGGGGTAGGGACGAGGCCTGCCTTGTCCGTCTCGAAAAGGCATCGTCAGAGGCAAGCCGTTCGGAACGTCTCGCCTCCATCCCTGAATGCACCCTCAAAATGGAGTCCAGTTGGAAAACGAGTAATGTTAAACATGGCTCATCAACTCCACAGACTTTATGGCATTGTTGCTGTTGACCTTGACTCGTTACGAACCCCTCAAGCAAAAACCTTAAAAGGCTAAACCCTTATGCAAGCGATGGTTTTCCGCAAATTCGGCGCCCCAGATGTCTTTGAACGCGCCGATCTACCTGATCCCGTACCGAGTGCGAACGACGTGCTCGTGCGGATTGCGGCCACGACAGTCAATCGGTTGGACACTTTTCAACGAAATGGCAGTCGTCCGATCAAGGGATTTCCGTTCACGGCGGGTTTGGAGGCGGCGGGCACGGTCGTCGCCGACTCAAATGGTTTCGCTGCTGGCGACCGTGTACTGACCACGCGGGCATTGGCGGCGGGTGGTGGCTATGCGTCGATGCTGGCGATTCCCGCCGAGTCGCTTGTGCGCATCCCGGACGGCGTGACGTTTGAACAGGCGGCGGCGGCGGGATTGGCCGCTTCAACCGCGTGGACATCGCTTTTTGATCTGGGCAAGATGGGTATGGGCGAGCGCGTATTGATCCAGGCGGGCGCGAGCGGCGTGGGCACGGCGCAAATACAGTTCGTCAAAATGAGTGGCGGCTGGGTGGTCGCGACCGCTGGCAGCGACGAAAAAGCCGAAAAAGTGCGTGCGTTGGGCGCTGATCTGGCGATCAACCATCGCACGACTCACATCGGTGCGGCGGTACGTGACGCGGGCGGCGTGAATCTGGTCATGGAGAATACGGGCGGCACACTGGCTGAGAGTCTGATCGCCTGTTTACCGGACTCTCGCATTGTCTTGATCGGCAACGCGGGCGGGCGCGAGGCAACGGTCGATACACAAGACTGGCGGCTCAAGCGGGTCACGGTGATCGGCGGCGGCGCGATGGCGGCCAGCCCCAAAGACGAACGCGCCATGCTCGAATCAATCGCAGCAGGCAATTTCAAGCCGATCATCGCGCAATCGCTGCCGATCGAACAAGTTGCCGAAGCGCACCGCTTGATCGAAGCCAACGCCGTTTTTGGTAAGATCGTGTTGCTGCACCAATGGTAATTGGCTCATAGACGGGCGACCACGCCGGGTTCGCCCGTTTTCTAGCCACGCAGCGACTCCCATTCTGCACGGCCCAGGTCACGCCACTGACCGGGCGCTAACCCCTCCAAACCGATCGATCCGATTCCGCTCCGCACCAGTCGCAGCGTCGGATGTCCGGCGGCGGCGGTCATGTGGCGCACCTGCCGATTGCGGCCTTCGGTGAGCGTCAGCCGCAGCCATGCCGTCGGAATGTTTTGACGAACGCGGATTGGCGGCGTGCGCTCCGGCAGATCGGGCGCGGCAGTCAGGAGTTCGGCGATGGCCGGGCGCGTGCGATAATCGCGGATCAGCACGCCTTCTCGAAGTTGTTTCAAAGCCGTTGCGTCCGGGATGCGCTCCACCTGCACCAAGTAAGTTCGTGGGTGCGCAAAACTCGGATCGGTCAGCCGTTTGTTGAGCGCCCCATCGTCCGTCAGCAGCAGCAGCCCTTCACTGTCCAGGTCGAGCCGCCCCGCCGCGTAAACGCCGGGTACATCGATATAATCGGCGAGCGTCGAACGTCCGTCCGCATCGGTAAATTTGGTCAATACCCCGTAGGGCTTATAAAATCGGATCGCGCGCATATTCTGATTGTAGCGCACTACATAGTCGATAATGATACTTGTCCGTGTATGTTCATCATTATTTTATGGTTTTAGGATCGCATATAAACGACACGATGACTCTGTTATCGCCTGAGAACAGTGATCGAACTCCGTTCAACGCGATGCAAAATGCGCTACAATGCGCGCTATGACAATCACTGAACGTCTCTACTACGACGATAGCTATACACTAACTTTTGATGCCCGCGTGATCGAGCGGCTCACCTGGCACGATCATCCGGCGGTCGTGCTCGATCGCAGCTATTTTTACCCGGAGGGCGGCGGCCAGCTACCCGATCTTGGTACTTTGAGCAGTATCCGCGTGATCGACGTGCAAACCCGCGACTCGGATCGCGCCGTGATCCATGTTTTGGAGTCGCTAATCAATGCCGAGATAGTCAGCGGCGCGATCGATAGCGAACGGCGGCGTGATCTGCGGCTGCACCACAGCGGTCAGCATATCTTATCGGCAGCATTGATTCAAGCCGCGAATGCGCCCACTGTCAGCGTCCACATGAGCCTCGATAGCATGACCATCGATGTGAATCACGCACCGCTCAGCACTGACGAGATTCTGGCGGTCGAGTCGCTGGCAAATCGAGTCGTGCAGGATGATCTCGCAGTACGCTGCTATTTCCCGGATGCCGACGCATTGGCGGCGCTCAAACTCCGCAAACTACCCGACGTGAGTGGCAAGGTGCGCGTCGTGGACATCGGCGGCTTCGACGTGACGGCGTGCGGTGGGACGCACGTCGCGCGGACGGGCGCGATCGGCCTGATCAAGATCGTCAAGGTCGAGAAGCGGAGCGGCGGCGCGCGTGTCGAGTTCAAGTGCGGTGACCGTGCCCTCGCCGATTATCGCGCCAAGAACGACGTGATCGCCGCGTTGGCCGCTGATCTGAGCGTCGGTTATACCGATCTGCCGGACGCGGTGGCGCGGCTGCACGAGGAAATTCGTGTGCTGCGAACCGAACTCAAACCGCTGCGCGAGGCGGCGATCGAATCCGAAGCGCGAGCACTCCTCGCCGCGACGCTCGAAACAAACGGACTCCGTGTGGTGGTGGCCGCTTTCGAGGGGCGCGATACAGAGTCGATTAAAGCGCTGGCAACCCACCTCGTCGCGCAACCAGGAACGGTTGCGTTGCTCGGCTTGGCGGGCGACAAAGCGCAGTTGATTTTCGCGGCGGCGGACGGCCTGACCGTGAACGTCGTGCCCGCACTTAAGGCGGCACTCAAGTGGCTGGGCACGGATCGCGGCGGCGGTCGCCCGAACTTTGCACAGGGCGGTGGCATCGCGGCGGATCGGGCGACGATCATGGCGGCATTGGAAGAAGCGCGCTCACTTCTTCCAACTTAGGGCGCGGGTTCCTTCAACTCGACGTTGATCAGATGCAGGTCGGTTGTGCCCACATTTTCGAGCGTATGTGGCGGCAGCGCGAGTGACCACATCGAAGGTGGCGGCGTGCGCATCGCCTCGACAGTGCGCGAGTCGAAAATTACCTGCCCCGTATGATCGCGGCGCACAATTTGGCTCCAACTCAGGATATACAGGACACCCGGCCAACAATGCGTGTGAATCTCTGTGCGATCTCCGGGTGGAATGCGCGTTTCGAGCACGCGCACACGATCGTTTTCCATCAACAAGGTGTGATGCGTCGGATCAGCGATCAGGGCATCGAGCGCGTCGGGGATGATGGGTGCTGATTGGGTGGTCATCGTGAAATTGCGACCTTTCTGATCTTTTAGGGCTGGACGAGTTTGAGCGCAAAATGATGGCAAGCGAGGTCGAAGCCTTTATTCAAGTACAAGCGGTGTGCATCGTGGCGCTGATAACCGCTGTCCAGATGAACCTGATCGCAAGCCTGCGTTTTGGCATAGGCAATCAACCAATCGAGCATCTGGCCGCCATAACCTTTGCGCTTTTCGGTGGGCAGCGTAATCAGATCGTCGATATATAAGACCTTTCCGTAGGCCAGATATTCCAATAAGCGATACCCAGCAGCGCTTTTGACCTCATCGTCGACTTCCAGGTAGAGCAGCCGATAGCCCTGCGTTTGCTGCCGTCTGAGCGTGCCAAGAAAAGAGGATTCCTCCAGATGTGGGCGCAAGACTTTCAACGCTGGGAAGCATTTTTGAATTTGCGCGTCCGTTTCGGCGTGTTGGATTGTTTCAGTTGTCAATCTGATTTTCCCTCTTTTATCGGGCAGATCGCCCCACTCTGTGAATACGGCTATACATTACCCACAAATTCACCTCACCCCCCAACCCCCTCTCCGTCACCACAGCGAGGGGGTGTCAATCCACACAGGCTGCGCAAAAGATCGAGACTGCGTTGAGTCCTGCACCCTTCTCCGTGAGGACGGAGAGGGGCTGGGGGTGAGGTGAATCTGGCACCTTCGAGATGTGGGTAAGGTTGCTTTCAATTCGTCGCGTTCGCCGATTGCCAGGGATCGAAAGTGCAGGCGTCGTAGTCCGTGCCGAGCACCACGCCAAAATCCGCTGTCCGATTCGGATCAGGCGCATTGATCACAGCAGCACGTCGAAGCCTGAAAATGCGCAGCAGTGCGGCCAGACTCTGCGGTTTCGCGCCACCCGTATAATCCGTCAGCACCGTATGCGCTGCCGTTTTTGCCACGCCGCCATCACTCACGGCGAAGCCTTCCCAGGCCAGACGCGCTGCCGCCAACTGATCCCAATCCGATTGTGATCCGCCATTCGTTACCAGGACGAGTGGCAATTCGGTGAATAAACGGCGTGCTGTGGGTGGCGTATAAAATTGGCCGATCAGCACACGGATCGCCGCCGGGGCCGGCAGCAGCACCTCCGCCCCATCCGGTGTCGTCCAGGGCGTGACTTGCGCCGGACCGAGTCCGTAACTGCGCAGCCGAGTCGCGTCGAAGTCGGCTGTCAGGGGCAGCAGCGATAGTGCATCACCGAGCGTCAGATTGGTATCCACGATCTCGGTGAGCTGTCCCCACAAATCGGGCAGCCGCGCAATCAATTTTTGGGACAGCGCCGTGTGCCAAACTGCGCGCAAAACGGCTTGCTGGCGGCGATTGCGGTCAAAGTCGCTGGTCGTCTCGCGTGATCGCGCATACCATAGCGCCTCCCAGCCCGCCATATGGTGCATTCCGATTTTCAGCGTATACCACGCATAGTTACTCTCAACGCCTTCTTTGAGCAGCGGCGAGACGATCCGGTAATCGGATAATGGGCAATCGACGGGAATATCGACGCCGCCCAGCGTATCAACGAGTGTTTTGAAGCCAGCGAAATTCACTTTGGCATAGCGGTCGAGTGTAATGCCCAGGTTGTAGCTAATCGTTGCCATCAGCAGATTGATGCCACCACCCGGCCAGCCCATCCAGTCACCGCGTTCGGCGGCAGTATTGATCCGGTCGTAGCCGTAACGCGGGATAAATACCCACAGATCGCGCGGAATCGACAGCATGGCAATTGTGCCTGCCGTGCGATTGATCGACACGACGATCAGCGTATCGGTACGATAACTCGGATCATTGGCACGCTTATCACTGCCGACCAGCAAAATATTGAACACGTCGTAACCCGTCGGCGTGATCACCGGTACAGCCGACGGCGCATTACGCGGCGGATCGTAAGTCGCCGTCGCACTCAATACCCGCGAAGGCGTCAAGGTCGGCGTGATCGTCGCGCTGGCCGTCGGTGTATCCGTCGCCGTCGCCGTCGGCGTGCGGGTCGGGAACGGCGTATCGGTGGGCGGATCGGTCACGGTCGGCAGCAGCGTCGCCGTATCGGCAGGCGTGCTCGTGTCGATGGGCGTCCAGGTGGGTGGCAGGGTTTGTTGTCGCACATAGGGCGGATGACTCAAGCCGACAAATCGATCGGCATTTCCCGTCGCTGTTTGGTACGCCGCCGCCAATTGGTAACGTAAATTCTCGCGTTGGCTGTGACCGTTCACCGTGACGATCAGCAGCCCAATCATGATCGTCACGGTGGCTGCCAACGCCCCCCCATAGACGAGCGATGTTCTGGATCGATGCGCGGTTTTTGTAGACTGATGCGCGGCTTGCATATTGACCAGTATATCATTCCGTTTTCGATGCTGCTTCATGCCGCGCCCAAAGGGTGCATTCAACGTTGGGGGCGAGATTCGGGAATGGACAAACCCCTCTATCCCCAGCCCTTTCCCCCACGCAGGCGGTGGGAAAGGGAGCAGACGCCTCGGTGAGTCGCTCGGTAGTACCCGCTGGCTGAAGGACGTGGCGAGGTCGGTCAGGGGTCGGGTGTGACTCCCCTTTCCCCCCGCCTGCGTGGGGGATAAGGGGTGGGGGGATAGAGGGGCTCTATA
>JBBRMW010000026.1:0-34106 GCA_038230635.1 Aggregatilineales bacterium
AGGATGATCCGTCCCATTTTGTTCGGGTAGAAAAATTCGGCTGCTACGGGTTGGGTTTCGTCAATATGATCGGCCATCGCTGCTCCACAGGTTTTGCGTTGAATTGTGACAAACTGGTCTATTGGTCGAGATTCAGTATATCACTGTCGCGCTATGCGGCTAGGCAACCGATTCCAAACGATCCCATGCCGGCTTCCCTACGCTCCAGTCGGATGCGCCACGAACTGAATCAAGCCACGCCGCCCGTTGATCCGCCAATCGACATCGATCATGTCTAATTGTTCGGCCAAACCGAGCGGCAAGCCTGCCACCGGATCGCTTTTCATCGTGCGTAAAGCCAGCAGCGGCGCAGGAAATCCGCGCATGACCTCGGCGAAAGATGTTTCCGGCGGCCAGATCGCATCGCCAATCAGCCGTCGATAGTTGGCGTCGCCTTTCACGATCACCAGCGACGCGCCCGTGAACGTTCGCACCAGCCGCGCGGGTAACTCCCAGATGAAGCGTGTGCTGTTCCAATAGCCATCAGGAATCAGTCGCAACTGCCCCGCCTCAAATGCAATTTGCAACCGCTCTGCTAGAGCATTGGATTCCTTGCCAGCCGAGGATGAACCCATGCGTTTCATGAGTGTCAGCACGTCCGAAGGCAGCGCGTCGCTCACAAACGTCGGATGCAGCTTCAGGTGGAGCGTGACACGCGGTGTTCCACTCGCCAATAGCACATCGACTAGCACCAAATCAGCGGCCAACTCCGTACCTGTGTTATCGGCTACGATATGCACTTCGCCGGGCGCGCGTAAAAGTCGCTCGACAGCAGAATCCGTATCATCCACGAGTGTGTCTGCGGCGTCGCCTGCGCTGCCATGTGAAGCCGAAATCGCATAACTCAGATCGATGCGATTGCCCCACAGCGATCCGCGCACTGCCGACGCCAGCCGTTCGGGCGTGGGTAGCAATTGCGCGGTAAGCATCACGCCAATCCGCTCTGGCAGATGCCCACCCTCGATCTCCTCGGTTTTGCGCGGCGCAAACGGATCACGTCCGGTTTCCCACCAGCGCACCGCCTCCGCGATCAACCGATAGGTATAGACCTCCGCAAAGAACCATTCCGCGTCCAGCCAAGTTTCATTGGCGTGAGCGCGATATTGCGCCTCCCAATCGTCGTAATCGGGCGCAGCCGTATTGATCAGGGCGATTGGTGCGTCGGATTCGATCGCAGCCGCCAGCCGTTCGAGTGAATCGCGGATGAGCAGCGAATAATCCGGGTTGAGCACCGCTGTGTCACGGATGATGCGCGGGACACGGGTCGCCATGCTGAAATGAGCGAAGGCGTTGCGAGCATCGGTGCGCAGGGCGGCGGGGCGAATGATGAGCATTCTTTGATTTTCCTGATTCAGATAATGTGAAATGAGAATCGCGGTAGGGACGACGGCTTGCCGCGTTCGCTCTTCGTCCGCCCAATAAGATACATCTACCCCGAAACAGAGGGGGTTGGGGGTGAGGTGACCGTGAGATACGCGGCGCGGACGGTGTTTTCCAGCAGCATCGCTATGGTCATCGGGCCAACGCCACCCGGCACGGGACTGATCGCGCCCGCGACGGCACTCACCGCGTTGAAATCGACATCGCCCACCATCCGTGATCCTTTCGGTGCGCTCGGATCGGGGATGCGATTCGTGCCGACATCAATCACGACCGCGCCCGGCTTTACCCAATCGGCTTTGACGATCTGGGCGCGCCCGACCGCCGCGATCAGAATATCGGCCTCGCGCGTAACAGCGGGCAAATTTGGCGTGCGGCTGTGGCAGATCGTGACCGTCGCATCGGCGCGGGTCAGAAGCAGAGCCATCGGCATCCCGACAATATTGCTGCGCCCCAGGACGACCGCCCGCGCACCTGCGATCGGCGTGCCAGTCTCGCGCAGCAGTCGCATCACGCCAGAGGGTGTCGCTGGGGTGAACAACGGTTCGCGGCCTTTCATCGCCAGCCGTCCGATATTGATCGGGTGGAAACCATCCACATCCTTGTTCAGGCTGACGGCGCTCAATACGCGCTCTTCATCGAGATGAGGCGAGAGCGGAAGCTGCACCAGGATACCATGTACATCGGCGCGCGCATTCAGATCGGCGATCAGTGCGTCGAGTTCGGCCTGCGAAATATCGGCGGGCAAATCGAAACCAAATGAGGCGATACCAACTTCATCGCACGCCTTGCGCTTACTGCGCACATACGTTTGCGAAGCTGGATTTTCGCCAACCAGCACGGCGGCCAAACCAGGCACGATCCCATGCTGCGCTTTCAGAGCGGATACTTTCGACGCGACTTCTGCACGCACTTTCGACGCGATGGCTTTCCCATCAATGAGGTCTGCTGTCACAATGCCGATCCTTTTCCGTTGATATGTTGCGCCGCCGATGCCGATTCTGACTCAATCGGCACGAGTTCGCCATCATCCGAGAGTCGTACCGCACCCACCTCGGAGACAGCATCGACATTTTCGTGGCGCTTGGGCTTTTCGGAGAAGGACTCGCTCGCATCGGCTTGTTCCATAATGCGATTCATGGTGCGCTCGTCGATTTCTTCGCGGAGGAATTGCGCGCGCAAACGTTTATCTGCGCGCTCCGATTCATTGAACAACATGGCAAAGTGCATCAAGACCACAATTCCCCAGGCGACGGTCGGGATGACCAGTAGCGCCGATAAATCTGAACCGGATGTACTCATCGCCAATTTGTATAACGGATCGCGCGTGCCGAATCCCCAGGCCATCAGCGAGAATACAATAAAGCAGATCAGGTGAAGGGCGAAGATCCAATAGCGCTGCCGTCGCTTGTGCTCTTTGAGGCGTTCCTCGACATGGCGGCGAATTTCGACCGAATCCAGATTTTCGTTATCCATGAGTGCTTATATAACCTCTATCGCTTTCGACCTCAGCTGCGTCGCCGTTCATGGATGGCTTGACGCTCGCGTTCAACTGGCACGAGTTCGCCGTCATAGGATAAACGCACTTCGGGCGCATCGTTTTCGTCATCAGCATCCAAGTTGCGCTTCGGCTTCTCGGTTTGGTTGGCGATCGCACCCTGTTGCAGCATGACCTCGGCGATCTCACGCACGAGGACGCGATCGCGGATCGTCCGATCGAACACGCCCATCTCGCCGAGGATAGACATGAAGTGGAAAAATAGCGATGATCCCCAGCCGATCGTCAGCATCATCAAGATCGTCCCCAGCGCCGAAGGTTGTTGTTGCAATTGAGCGCTAAGGATGGGGTCCCTCAGTGCCATGCCCCAACAAATAGCGAGGAAAACTAAATACATCGCCAAACTGGGCACGAACAATCCGATTCGCCCGTTGCGGCGCTGCTTCTTCAGTTCTTTTTCAACACGTCGGTTGATCTCGGCATAATCAATCGGATCAGTTGACATGAGTAGCTTCCTTCAATTGATTGCAACCCCTAATCGGCTATACGCACGGGCAAATCGGGAGTTGCGAATGGATATACTCAGCGAATCGCGGCCAGCAGCGCCGTTATCAACAGTGACGCCAACCAACCGAGTACCATCGCAACGCCGAAATCACGGTGCAGACGCGCGGTGCGTCCCTGTACCTCGTGCAGTTTCAGCGTATCTTCGGTTTCCAGCGTCAATTGTATCAGGCGGCGCGCTTCGGGCAGTGTGACCAGTGCGACCAACGTCAACCAGGGTATCCAGCCAGCGGCGACCAGTACGAGCAAGGCGACATACGCGCCCCCGATCAACGCGAAATATTCGGCGCGTGCAAAACGGCGACCAAATAAGACGGCCAGCGTGCGTTTGTTGGCGGCTCGGTCAGCCTCCAAATCGCGGATATTGTTCGCGTGCAGGATGGCGGCAACCAATGCGGCGATCGGCAGCGCGGCCATCAGCGGAACTGCGCTCACCTGACGCGCCAACACATAGTACCCGCCCAGAACCATCAATGGCCCCATAAATACGAATACCGCGATCTCGCCGAGGCCGATATAAGCCAGTGGCAGCGGCCCCGCCGTATAAAGGATCACGACCAGCACACCGCCGATCCCGATCCACAGCAGAAGAGGCCCGCTCTGCGTGACGAGGAACAGCCCAATCAGCACCCCGATTGTGACCGTCACGATCGCGCCAATCAGCACGGCACGCGGTGTTAGCGCGTCATTTTTGATGACCATGCCCATGCCCGCCACTTTTTGGGCATCAGAACCGCGCACATAGTCAAAATACTCGTTTACCAGATTCGCGCCGATCTGGAGGGCGAGCGCTGCGACTAACGCGAGCACGAATCGCAACACGTTGAACAGGCCATCGTTCAGCGCGATTGTGCCTGCCAGCGCCAGCGGAATATAGGTGGCAGTCAGGCTGCGTGGGCGAGCCGCCTGATACCAAGCCAGAAGTTGTGGTGAAGCGTTGATTGCGCCAAAGGGAGTTGCCATCAGTTACGATCTTGTCCATTAAACCAATCGACATGCCAGAGTCTACCCGGATTCGGCGTACATTTCATCGAAAGCATGATTCATGGCAGATGATTTTACAATTTCCACAAACGCAATTCACACTTTTTGCCACAATCAAAGGACAGCGCATTGCGAGTCGCGGGCGAATATCACGCAAACCTTGATATTTCGCGGCGATCTGCAAAGCAAACTATCGCCGTTTGACTCATGAAAACCGAAGCAGCATGTTCCATCCATTAAGAAAGTTGAAGTTTTTTGGCGGTATCTCAATGCTGCGTGTATTTTGTCACAAGCCTATCTGAAGTGATCCTCCCGGCAACCTCTACGCACCGCTGGCAGGTCTTCTGATACCATGTTGTATGTTCATTTCGTGCGATCGTATTCAGATTTAGGGGCATCATGAAGGTTCACATCCGCAAGTCAGCAATCATTAAACTCACCCTCGCCACTGTGGTGACGGGTGCGCTGATCAGCCAACTGAGCCGTTTCACTTTTCCCGCCCTGAGTCTGCCGCGCGCCGCGCAGCCGCGCAGCAACCGTCGCACCGCCCCGACCAGCCGCCCTGTCGTTCAAGAAAACCTGACCAAGCGCGTCGTTGATTGCGGTTTGGCGCTGTTCGGATTGGTCGTCGCCAGCCCGATTTTGGCCGCCGTCGCACTGAGCATCAAAGTCAGCTCACCCGGCCCGGTGCTCTACACGCAGACGCGCGTCGGGCGCAACGGCCAAACCTTCCGGCTGTACAAGTTTCGCTCGATGGTCATCAACGCCGATAAGATTGGTACCTCGGTGACGCGCTCGCACGACCCGCGCATCACCCCGATCGGTCGTTTGCTGCGCCGCTCCAAACTCGATGAACTGCCGCAATTGTTGAATGTCGTCAAAGGTGAGATGAGCCTCGTCGGGCCGCGCCCCGATGTCCCGGAAATCGTCGGAACCTATACCAACGATTTGAAGCCAATTTTGAGCGTGCGTCCGGGCATGACGAGCTTGGCCTCGGTCTACCTGAAGGACGAAGACGAATATCTGGCGCTGGCAAATGACCCCGACACAGCCTATGTGTCGCTGATCGTGCCCGCCAAGCTGAACATCGATATGGAACACGTCACCCGCAATTCGGTCTGGTTCGACTTGTCGGTGGTGTTTCTGACGGTCTGGGCGCTGTCGATTGGTCGCCTGTTCCCGCACACCGAGCACCCACAAGTTGCGACGCTGCGCGCCGCCTTGACCGCCGCAACGAAGCGCGCCACCACCGAGATCGCCAAAGTGGTCGCCATGCCGATCATCGAGATCATCCCGGTCGCCGCGATTGTCGAGACGCCCGCCGTGAAGCCCGCGTTGACCTTCACGCCCGTCGCGCCCATCCCGGCGCGCACCGCCGCGAACGATCCATTCGACAGCGGCATCTTCGACTTCAGCCAGGAAACCGAGATTTCCGAAAGTGCAGAACCCCACGAAACGGTCAATCTTGATGAACTGCTCTCTAACGAGTTCCCGGAGTGGTTCGGGGCTGAGCCGGAAACAATTCTGGCGCGCGTAACAAACTCGTCAAAATAGTTGCAATGCGCCCCCGTTGCATTACAACTTCGCATATAATGTGCCGCAAGTGGTCAAGCATCCACACTCCCATAAATGACACGACCCCAGGCGCATTTCAACATGCGCCTCCTTAGTGATATAAGGGTAGCGCGCTCACTGCGCCCGCCCCAGGCAGCCGACTCCCACAGTGAAGGCAAGATATATGGTAATCGATACGCCCAAAACCAAGATCAACGTTCCGATGTCATCGCCTGATATTACACAAGCGGAAATCGATGCGGTGGTCGAAGTGCTGCACACGTCTACCCTGAGCATTGGCCCACGGATCGGCGAATTCGAGACTTTATTTGCGCGCTATATTGGCACACGCTATGCGATCGGCGTCAATTCCGGCACGAGTGGACTGCACCTCGCCCTGATTGCGGCAGGGGTCGGCGAGGGCGATGAGGTGATCACGCCCTCGTTCAGCTTTATCGCGTCGGCCAACCCAATCCTTTATGAGCGCGGCATTCCCGTGTTCGTGGACATCGATCCGCTGACGGGTAATGTCGATCCCACGCTGATCGAGTCGGCTATCACCGAACGCACGAAGGCGATCATGGTCGTTCATGCGTTTGGGCAGCCCGCCGACATCGATCCGATTTTGAGTATCGCCCATAAATATGGCCTGCTCGTGATCGAAGATGCCTGCGAAGCGATCGGCGCGGAATATAAGGGACGGCGTGCGGGCACATTCGGCAATGTTGCCACGTTCGCCTTCTACCCGAACAAGCAGATGACCACTGGCGAAGGCGGCATGATGGTCACGGATGACGAGCACTGGGACAAACTGTTCCGCAGTTTGCGTAACCAGGGGCGCGACGTATTCAACGGCTGGCTCGATCATACGCGGCTCGGTTACAATTATCGGCTGGACGAGATGAGCGCAGCGCTTGGTCTGGTGCAGATTGGCCGCATCGATGAACTCCTGATGAAGCGTGAACGGGTCGCCAACTGGTATAATGATCGGTTGACCGGCCTTGATGGATTGCACAAGCCCTATCTGGCGGCGACGACCACTCGCATGAGCTGGTTTGTGTACGTGGTGCGCTGTGACGATCATGTCGATCGGAATCGGCTGATGGGGCATCTGAGCGAGGCGGGCATTCCGTCGCGTCCCTATTTCACGCCGATCCATTTGCAGCCGTTCTATCAGGAACGCCTCGGCTGCAAACGCGGTGATTTGCCACACACCGAAAAGGCGGGCGAGACGTTTATGGCCTTGCCCTTCTCCGGCGTCATGACCGAGCAGCAGGTCGAATATGTATGTGAGCATTTGAAGCTGGGTCTTGAAGTGGCGACGACCTGATGTGCTCGCCCGTATAGTCGAAATCGGAATCGAATCAAAACCTGGAGTAGTTATGCAGATCGGGATCGCCAAACCGTTCATTGGTGAAGAAGAAAAGCAAGCTGTCCTCGACGTGTTGGAAAGCGGACAACTGACGCAGGGCGCGAAGGTCGCCGAGTTCGAGCGCGCCTTCGCCGAGTATCACAATGCGCGTCATGCCATCGCCGCCAACAACGGCACGACGGCACTAATGGCCGCGATGATGGCGCACGGCTTTGGGCCGGGTGACGAGATCATCATCCCTTCGTTCAGCTTCTTTGCGACGGCTTCGTGTATTCTGAGCGTGGGCGCGCGACCGATCTTCGCCGATATTGACCCGGAGACGTTTTGCCTTTCGCCGGAAGCTGCCGAAGCCGCGATTACGCCCAAGACGAAGGCGATCATGCCCGTACACCTGTACGGCCATCCGGCGGCGATGCTGCGTTTCCAGGAAATCTGCCAGAAACATGGCCTCGTCTTGCTCGAAGATGCGGCGCAGGCACACGGCGCAAAACTAGGTGAGCAATTCGTCGGGAGTTGGGGGACGGCAGCGTTCAGCTTCTACCCGACTAAAAACATGACCACCACCGAAGGCGGCATGGTGCTCACCAACGACGCTCACATTGCCGAGCAAATCCGCATGATCCGCAATCAGGGGATGTCGCACCAATATCACCACGAGGTGGTTGGCTACAATTTCCGTATGACGAACCTGCAAGCGGCGATCGGCCTGCCCCAGCTTCGACGGCTGCCCGAATGGACGGCCAAGCGCATCGAAAATGCAGCTTATCTGAGCAGTCATTTGAAAGGCGTGCAGGTTCCACGCCCCGCGCCGACGGCCACCCATGTCTATCACCAATACACGATCCGCGTGCCGGAAAGTCTGAATCGGGATGCGGCTGTCGAGCAGCTTAACGCGAAGGGGATCGGCGTGCGCGTGTATTATGCGACGCCCATCCACAAGCAGCCGATCTTCCAAAAGATGGGCGGATATGAGAACCTTTCGCTGCCGGAGACCGACCGCGCCGCCAGCCAAGTGATCAGCTTACCCGTGCATCCGGCACTGACACAGGAAGAACTGAACTACATCGTCGAAGGGGTCAATGAGCTATGCTAAAAGCGGCGGTGATCGGCGTTGGCAGCATGGGCTATAACCATGCACGCGTGTATACGGAACTGAGCAACGTCCAACTGGTCGCCGTCGTCGATCCGAACCCAGAGACGGCGACCAAAGTGGGGATGCGCTTTTCCGTGCCCCATTTCACTGATTTGGATACGATGCTGGCCGAGTGTCAGCCCAATGTGGTTACGTTGGCCGTTCCAACCAGTCTGCATTTCGAGGTCGGCAGCAAATTGATCGAGCAGGGTATTCATGTGCTGATGGAAAAGCCGATCACCAGCACGGTCGCACAGGGCGAAGCGTTGGTTGCGCTGGCCGAAAAGCACGGCGTGACCCTGGCCGTCGGTCACATCGAGCGCTTTAATCCGGCGGTGGTCGAACTCAAGCGCAAGTTGGCTCAGGGTGGCGCGGGTCAAATCTATCAAATTCATACCCAGCGCCTCAGTCCCTATCCGCCGCGAATCAAAGATGCGGGTGTGGTGATCGATCTAGCTTCCCACGACATCGATCTGATGCGCTATTTGATCCAAGACGAGATCGTGCGCGCCTATGGCGAAACGCTGCAAGGTTTCAAATCGGGGCGCGAGGATATGTTCAATGGGCTGCTGCGTTTCCGGGGTGGCGTGGTGGGCGTGCTCAATGTCAACTGGATCACACCGACCAAGACGCGCACGCTGACGATTACGGGCGCGCGCGGCATGTTCGTCTGCAATTTGCTTTCGCAGGAACTTTTATTTTACGAAAACAGCGAACATTCCGGTGGCTGGGACTCACTGAGCGTGCTGCACGGCGTCACGGAGGGCAATCTGACCGGTTATCCGATTCGCCGCTACGAGCCGTTGGCCGCCGAACTCAATGACTTTATCAACGCGGTCAGCGAGAAGAAAGCGCCAACCGTGACCGGACGCGACGGCCTGGAAACGCTCCGCATCGCCACCGAGTTTATGCGTTCCGGCGCGAATGTTGAAATTATCATCGAATCGGCGTCGGTCACATGAAGACGTTGAAGGCCATGACCATCGTCGGCGCGCGCCCAGAGTTCATCATGACTGCGCCCGTCAGCAAGGCGATTCGCGTGCGGCATATCGAATTACTCGTGCATACCGGGCAGCACTACGACGATAACATGTCGGATATTTTCTTCACCGAGCTTGATCTGCCAAAGCCCGATTACAACCTGGGTGTGGGCAGCGGCAGCCATGCGCAGCAGACCGGACAAATGATGATCGCGCTAGAGGCGGTCATGCTGAGCGAAAAGCCGGACTGCGTGATCGTCTATGGCGACACCAATTCGACGATCGCGGGCAGCCTGACGGCGGCCAAGTTGAACATCCCGGTCGCGCATATCGAGTCGGGGCTGCGCAGTTTCGATCGCACCATGCCCGAAGAAATCAACCGCATTTTGACCGATCACATTAGCACGATCCTATTCGCGCCGACGCAGGTGGCCGTCGATAATCTCCGCAGCGAGGGCATTATCGATGGCGTGCGTATGGTGGGCGATGTGCGTGTGGACATCGTGCTTGGAACGGTCGCGCGCGCCCGAAATCATCGCGCCGCCCTGTTGACGCAAACCCGCCTGACGGATGGCGAACTGTTCGCACTCACCACAATTCATCGCGCCTCGAATACCGATGACCGCGCGCGCCTTACCGACATCCTCGAAACGCTTGGCAGCCTCGATCTGCCGGTGGTTTTGCCCGTACACCCGCGTTTGCGCAAAATGATGGGCGATTTTGGCTTGAGCTTCAGCGACAATGTACGCCCGATCGAACCCGTCGGCTTCCTCGAAATGATCGCGCTGCTCGATGCCTGCGAGATCGTGATCACCGACAGCGGTGGCCTGCAAAAAGAGTCGTATATGCTGCAACGCCCAACGGTGACGGTTCGCAACACCACCGAATGGGTCGAAACGGTCGATTCAGGCTGGAATCGGTTATGCGAACCCGATCCAACAGCGTTCAAAGCGGCGGTGGCGGCAGCACGCGGCGCGCGCCCTTCCTTGCACCCCGATTTTTATGGTACATTCGGCGTCAGCGAGCGCCTCGTCGAAGCGCTGGAGTTGGCCTTCGGTTGATTGCCCTCCCTGTGCGGTCAGAGATTCGTTTGCATGACGCCATGCTTTTGCGGTAAACTGCACATGTGAAACGTTATATTCTGCCCCTCGCCATATTAATATCCGGCATCGTGTGCTGGATCGGTATCGGTGTGGTGGTGCTGATCAGTCTGACTCATCAAACTCCCATCACGCCGACCGAACAGCCCACCGTGCTCGCCCCGATCGGCTTGGCCCCGACTGATCCGCCAACCGCACAACCTTCCCAAACGCCGATGCTTATCCCGGTCACCGCCACGCCCTTTCCAACCGCCTTCGTGGCGCTCCCTACCAGCACCGCGCCGACGGCCACGAGTTCGCCTTTGATTCCACCGATCTCGACGTTGAATGTGGCGCTAAAAACATCAGGCGTACCCTTATCAGCGACGCTCGTGACAGGCACACCGGGCGGCTGCGTTCCACCCGACGGCTGGATTGCATACAGTGTCACGACGGGCGATACGCTGTTCGGATTTCAACTTGGCTCCGACGGCAAACTGACCGTCGATGCGATCTTGAGCGGAAATTGCCTGAAAAGCAAGCTGTTGTCGATCGGTCAGGTGATTTACTTGCCGTCGGGCGTCGCTCAAAATTCGCCCAAAGTCGATGATGGTCCCGCCAATGGGACGCTGCTGCCAGCGGGTTTGACCCGTAAGGCACGTTGCCCGTGTGCGCTTACTATTCATTCAGGCTGGCGACTGGAACAGATTGCGGCGGCCATCGATGCGATTCCGGTGGGCTTCACCGGACGCGATTTTCTGGCGGTCACGGCGGCGGGCGTGGGCGTCACTAGCTTCAGTTTTTTGAGTAGCAAACCAGCGAGTGCATCGCTCGAAGGGTTCATGTTCCCGACAACGTATACCCTCGACAATGCGACGACCGCGCAGGGTTTCCGTGATAAAGCGCTCCAGGCGTTCGATGCGGCGATCCCAGCGAATTGGCGTTCGGATGCGACGGCGCACGGGTTCACGCTCTACCAAACGATCGTTTTTGCCTCAATCGTGCAGCGCGAATCGTATGCGGCGTCCGAGCAGGTCAAGATCGCCAGTGTATTTTACAATGTGATGGCAGCGGGCAAAGCACTGGCCGCGACGCCGACCGTACAATATGCGATCGGCGGACCGGGCGCATGGTGGCCGAAAGTGAACGCGGCTGCGCTCAAAAATCGCTCGCGCTACAACACCTATATTTGGCTCGGATTACCGCCAACGCCGATTGCCAGCCCGGACGCGAGCGCGATCCATGCGTCGATTTATCCAGCGCAAACCGATTATCTGTATTTTTCGGGCAACTGCGACGCGCCAGGCAATTTTTATACACGCACCTACGAAGAATTTTCGGCGATGCTTCAGCATTGCACCGGGAAATGAGGGTCGAAAGCGCTGGGTGCGCTTGGCGCTCTTACGACAGCGATCCGGTCGGTGTTTTGATGACGGTCGAATTAGGCGGCGTGCCCGTCACAGGCGCATCTGGCGCAACCGTCAGATCGACGGCGACCCAGCCGCGTCCATCGGCGGTTTGCAGCCAATCGTGACCATCGGCCTGAGTCGGCACACCATCGATCAGATCAACGAGCGTGCCCTGAGCCAGCTTAGCGATGACCGCGCCACCCACGCCAGGCATCGAACGGATATTCAGATGAAACGCATTCACGCGCACCGTCCGATTGACCGTTGGCCGCACCCCCAGCGCAGCCATCAGATCGCCCGCAGATAGCTGGAAAATCTGCCCGCCCCTGCCAAGCTGAATACCAACCTGCGCCGTCCCATCGAGTCGTGTCAGCGCCACCTTGAAATCATCCATGATCGCCATGTTACAGCCTCCCCCGTACCGTCGTTGCGCGTTAGAATTGTGCGTCGTGACCATAAAATATACCGCTTTTTTGGGCGGAATTATCGGGAAGCGTCGTCCAATGGAACTTGATCGCGTACCAGCAGTCGCGTCCGGCGCAATCGTCACGGAAACCGTCAAACGCCGCCTGCCCCGCTTCACCGGACTCGATCTGGCGCTGATCTTCAACATGGCGCTGTGGGGCACCAATTTCGTTGTCTCGAAGGCCGCCACCGATGCCCTGCCGCCGATGGCTTTCAGCGCCCTCCGCTATGTGGTCGCCGCGGGCAGCATGGCGCTGATCATGCGAATCCGCCGCGTTGATTTGTATCTGCCGCGCGCCGAATGGTGGCCGGTATTCGTATCCGCGATCTTTGGCTTCGTTTTATATCAACCCGCGTTCATCAATGGCGTCCATGATACGGCAGTGGGCAACAGTGTTCTTATTCTGCAAGCTGGCCCTGTGTGGGTCGTGCTGTTCAATGCGTGGCGCGGCGAGGAACGCATGACGCGCGGCACCATCCTGGGCGTGCTGATCGCGCTGAGCGGCGTGCTGACGGTGGTGATCGGGCGCTATGCTGGGCAGCTCAGCATCGACGGACTGTCACTTTTAGGCGATGGCCTGATTTTTCTGAGTTCCATCCTGTGGGGGATTTCGCTGATTACGTCGCGCGGCCCGCTCGCCCGTAATCACAGTTTTGTGCCGACGTTTTGGCTGTTGATGGTGGGCGCGCTGTCGCAAGTCATTCTCGGATTCCCCAGTTTGATCGGCTTACCGGCTTCGGCTTTCACGCCCGCCGTGATCGTGGCGATCCTTTATTCGGGCATGATTTCGGTGACGATCGGCAGCCTGATCTTCAACCATGCGATCCAGAAGATCGGCGCGGCGCGCACCGCCATTTACAGCTATTTGCAGCCGTTCGTGGCCGCGACGCTGGCGATCGTGGTACTGCACGAAGCATTCACGATTTGGTTGGTGATCGGCGGCCTGCTAATCTTTGTGGGTGTGGCGTTGGTGCGCCGCGTGTGAGAAACACCGCCATTGGATACAATCTAGAAAATACGTGGCGGGTGGCTGATGATCGACGAAGAACTTTCGGAAATTGATAGTTGGCTGGTGTTGCCTTTCGCTGATTTTGCCATCAACGTAGTTTTTGAGTTGATAAGCCGATTTGTAGGTATTAACGGCCACACTGGTTTACTTACTATTACTCTTTTGAGAGAAGATATTGGCGATATAGAGATTCCTCGATATATCGGAACGGTCGCCGATAACGCAACGAACTGCCTTAAAGAAATTCAAATAACAATGCGATCATTAGCATTTTATGATCATAATCAACAGTCGGATTTTCTCAAAATGTTGATAAAAGAAATAACTCCATTCGTCGATGATATTGACCAATTGATTGTGAAAATTCCACCAAGCGACGTTCGTCAGATCGTTAGTATTGTGTGGAATATACGGGAAAATAATCTCGTTCGATTACGTCGTTTGCTCCGTGTTTGCCGTTCTTATTCCGCGAATCATTACCCGTAAATCGAGCGTAGGACTCTAAGCCAACGGATTTAGGGTATATATGTAACAAGAATATGGTTCTTCTGAAATGAAATGGTCACGGCGAACGTTTTTAGGTCGATCCAGTGCGGCGATCGCTGCAACAGGAATCGGCGTGCCCGATCCAACTAGCGCACGCGATGTGCCCTTCACGGCGCGCGCGTTAGGACGTGTTGCCGTGTTCGATAGGCCGGGCGGCACGATTGTCGGCCAAATCGCGCCTGACAGTGTGTATGAGGCGCGCGCATCCGGCGATTGGCTGCGCATCGAACATGGCTATGTGGCGCGCACAGATATGCAACCGATTGCGCGTTATGTTCCACCGTTAATTGAGCGTGACGTTCAGACACCGTTTTGGGCCGAGGTGATCGCGCCCTCGAGCGTACTGCGGGCATGGTGCAGCGGACGCGCGACAGTCGTCTCGACGCTCGGTTATGGCGCGGTCGTTCCGGTGATTGGCGCGCTGACCGACGATCGCGGCGCGGTCTGGTACGAAATCGCGCCGGAGATTTGGGGCATCGCTGATCACTTCGCGCGTGTCGATGTCAGCCCCCTTAACGCTGATTCGCCGCGCCTGACCATTGATCCACACGCCCAAACAATTCGTATCTTGGACGGTAGACTCACGCTCTTAACTGCCGAGTATTTTGGAGGTGCAGTGCTCTTCGCAAAAGCATTTTCTCAACCTCTGACAACTTCTTTACAGGTAATCGCCCCTGGTGCGCCGTCAGGAATTCCCTGGCAGATGCGTCTAGGGGATGCGTTTCCCGTCTATGGCGCGTTCTGGCACAATCGATTTGGCCTACCGAGTGACGAAGCCGATCTGCATCTGCCAATCGCGGCGGCGAAGCTGCTGTATCGGTTGGCCGTCGGACGCACTTTGACGGTTGCGGTAGAATAAGTGATGTGACGATGTTTAAGGGATGTAACGTATGATCGGTTCAGATGTAACGATCGGTTTATCGTTTATTGCGGGGTTATTGTCGTTTATTTCGCCATGCGTGCTGCCGCTGATGCCCGCTTACGTGAGCTATATGGGCGCGCGCGTGACTCAGCAGGTGGCGGGCGAACTGGCGAGTTCAGGCGCGACAATCACGGTTGGCGGCATCGGTGGAATCGGAGGTGTTGGTGGTGGCACGGCGGCGCTGGTCGCACTACCCGCACGAACCCCTAATCGCACCGGGTTGTTGGCGCACGCACTGATGTTCGTGCTCGGTTTCACGCTGGTCTTCGTGGGCTTCGCGGTGATCGTCAACGTCGGGATCGACCTGCTCGGCCTTTCGTTCTACGATTTGCAAAATACGCTCGCGCGCGTCGGCGGCGTGATCATCATCTTTTTTGGGCTGCATGTGATGGGCGTGACGGGTTGGCTGCTGCGTCAAATTCGGGCGCGTTTCGGCCATTCGGCGGGTAACGTGGCCGGAGCATTGGATCGCGTGCAGAGCGTGCTGTTCGCCGACACGCGCCGTCAGATGAACCCGCGCAATCCGTATGGCCTGCTCGGATCGACTTTCATGGGCATGGTGTTCGCAGCAGGTTGGACGCCGTGCGTCGGCCCCATATACGGCTCGATATTGTTTCTGGCGAGCAACGGATCGCCGGGTAGCGCCGCCGTTTTCCTGACCGCCTACTCGTTCGGGCTGGGGATCCCGTTTTTGATCACCGCGTTGGCACTCGACCGCGTGCGGAATCTGTTCAAGCGTTTGCAGCGCCATATGCGCGCGATCGAACTGGTCAGCGGCGCGTTTCTGATTATCGTGGGCGTGCTGCTGGCGACGAATCGGTTGGCGGAACTATCGGCTAGGTTGGGCGGCATTTCCGATTTTTCATACAACGTTGAAGAGTGCGGAACCGGGCTGTTTCGCGGCGATGTGCCGTTTGGCGATTTGAGCCTGTGTATCCAGTTGGGGCCGAACTACAAATATGCGCCGCCACCGAAATCCGGCGGGACATCATTCACCTCACCCCCTCACCCGGTTGTGGGATTCACCTCACCCCCCGCCCCCCTCTCCGTAATCACGGCGAGGGGGAGTCGGACGCACGAGATTGTGCATGTTTCGTAGGATTATTGCGATCATGTTGTTGGTCATAGCGGTTGCGGCCTGTCAACAAAATGCAGGCACGATACCCGCCGTAACCAACGCACCCATCACCGGATTGCGACTCGGCGCGCTTGCCCCCGACTTCTCGGCCAAGCTGCTCACGGGTTCGATCGTAAATCTTGCGGCACTGCGCGGAAAAGTGGTGCTCGTCAATTTTTGGGCGACTTGGTGCGGCCCTTGTCGCGTGGAGATGCCTGTTCTGCAAGGTCTGAACGATCGCTTTGGCGCGGTGGGCTTCAAAGTATTGGCCGTGAACAATCAGGAAGCAGCTAACACGATCCAGCCATTCCTCGACAAATACGGACTGGTGTTCGATGTCGCCCTCGATCAAAATGGCAGCCTCAATCAGCGGTATACTGTGCGCAGCTATCCGACCAGTTATGTGATCGGGCGTGATGGTGTGATCCTGGCGCAGCAGTTTGGGCCGTTCGCGCCGGGCGATCTGGATCGGTATATCGGGCGCTGGCTCAATTTGAAGACATTCTGATAGGAGTTCACCTCACCCCCCAGCCCCCTCTCAGTAACCACAGCGAGGGGGAGTCGAGCCGACTATCTCCCCTCTCCGTGAGTACGGAGAGGGGCCGGGGGTGAGGTTCTTCAATGCGTGGTGTTTAATTGGTTTCACCATAACATCTGAGAGAAAGGGGATTCATGAGCGCATCAACGCAAGATAAATCGTTGGGCATCCGGCTGAATCGGGGACTGCTCGGTTTCGCGCGGAACTGGCTCAAGGTCGTCACGCTGATCTTGTTTTTGTATGTCGGGTTGCCGATCGCCGCTCCCATTTTGATGCATTTCGGCGCGACCGGTCCCGCCCGCGTCATTTACACCATGTACAGTCCGCTGTGCCACCAATTCGCGTTTCGGTCATGGTTCTTGTTTGGTGCGCAGCCTGCCTATCCACGCGCTGAGGCAAACTTCCCCAGCCTGCTACCCTACGAAACCTTCCGAAGCAACGTGATCACGGCAAGCGATCTCCCGGTGGGTGCGCCGATCCCCAATTTGTCGGTGTGGGGGGCTGATCTGATCACTCTCTCGCGGGCGTTCATCGGCGATGCGCAAATGGGCTACAAAATGGCGCTGTGCGAACGCGATATCGCCATTTACGGCGCCCTGTTCATTGGCGCCCTGCTCTATTCGATTCCAGGCGTGCGGGGTCGTTTGCGGCCAGTGCCTTTCTGGTTGTATGTGCTGTTGGGCTTGGGACCGATCGGGCTGGACGGCTTCAGTCAATTGCTGAGCGAGGCTCCATTTAGCCTGTGGACGGAGCGCGAGACGACGCCTTTGTTCCGGGTATTGACAGGTACGCTATTCGGCCTGATGAATGCGTGGCTGGCGCTGCCCTATTTCGAGGAATCGATGCGGCAATTGGCATCCGACATGACGGCGAAGTTTGCACGCCGCGCCGCCCGCAACGTCAGCCAACTTACAGCGTGAGCGTCCAGACGGGCATATCTGGTCCCGAAAGGTCGAAGCCATAGCGCGTATACAATCGCTGCGAGGCGTTGTTCGAGTGCTGCGTATTGACCGTGATTACGTTGATGCCGCGCCGCTCGAAACCCGCCAGCATCCCGCCGACCAACGTACCACCGATGCCATGCCCTTGGTACACCGGGAGCGTCGCTAACCGTGCCAGATGCGCGCCATCGTAATAAAGCGACGAAAGCTGATAGCCGACTGTCCGACCGCCTAATAATGCCAATGTAAAACTATCGCTGAGGCGGATCGCTTGTCGCAGCGCAGTTTTCGACATCCGCCACAGTGGCCCAAACGCCGCATGATCGATCTGGACGGTTGTTTCCAAATCACGGATGTCGCCGTGTCGAATCAGAAGGTCACTGCGCAACGGTGCGGGAATGTGACCGCCCGTTCGCTTGAGAGTCACCACATCTTCCAGAAAGATTAACCCCAGCATATCGACGTAGGCGCGCAGCCAGGGACGCATAATCAGCGCGCCGAACTCGTGGACGCCATGCGCGATCAACATGTTCCGCAGCGACGGCCACATCTCAGCGATGACCGTGCTCGCGTCAGTATCATCTCGAATCGCGGCCATGCGCAGCCAGCTTGACCCAGCTAGTGGCGGCGCGGCAGCCAAAACGCCCGCCAGCGTGCGCCCTTGCCAAGCCAATACCAGCAGCACATCCGGCTCGTCCAACCATTCGTCGAGCGTCGTCCAATCCAGGTGAAAATGGAGGCGCTGACTGTCCTGCGCCAAATCCAGCAGGTCGCGTCGATAGCGGCGCGCATAGGGCGTCAGTGTGAGGGGCGAAGTGATCATGATCTACGATTTGTCTCACTCATTTAGCAGATTATAGCATCCAACAAGTGACCTTGATGGTCATATGACGGTGAAACGCTGCTACGGTGACTCATTTTACAACCGAAATTATGCAGCGATAGCCGCAGTTGGTAGGGGCTGGCTTCCCCTTCTCCGTGATTACGGAGAGGGGGACTGAGGGGGTGAGGTAAATCTGTGGCATTTGATGGGTCAAATCGTAAGTTCGGTTGTAGAACTAATCCATGAGTTGTTCAATCGGCGTTCAAGATTGCAATAATTTTAAATGTTTTTATACTTGTTGGCAGCAGTCTTTCAACGTGCCCGTCCCAAAGGAAACCATGAAATCCAGTAGACAGCGCATTCATCATCTTGTCAAAAAGCCGGATAAGACACTCGCCAATCGAATCACTAAGAATGTAAGTTTTGCCCCTCAATCCGATACTTCTACTATAAATGAATTGCCAAATGCCGATCGTCTTTCGCCGCGCGATGTTATCCGGCTTCAAAGCTCCCAGGGAAATCAATCGACGATGCGGAGGCTGGCCCAACGCAAAGCGCAAGAAGCCAATAAGCAGCCCGCCGAATCCATTCAGCGCCTGCCCAATCATTTGATGGGCACAATGGGTTCGATTTTTGATGTGAATTTGTCAGACGTTTCTATTCATACCGATTCCCATGCCAATCAGGTGACTCGTACCGCTCACGCCGACGCGATGACGATTGGCAACGATATTTATTTTCAGGAAGGTGTCTATCGTCCGGGTACCGCCGCTGGCAATGCCCTGGTCGCCCGCGAATTATCGCATATTCAACGTGCGCATATGACGGGATCGCCCCTGGCATCAAGTATATCCGCGTCCAGCGCGGACAAAGACGATGCACAGGAAGTAAGCGGGATTGTGGCATCGATGGGCACGAACCCATCCGATATTCTGAGACCGGCCAACGGTCCCGGTGGAAAACCATCCAAGATGCAGCGGCGAGTCCTCCAACGCGATGGGGATAAGAAAGGAACATCCACCGATAGTAATGAAACCAGTGGAATGCGTACAGCGGGCATCGTGACTTCAAAAGTCTTGCAAAGCATAGCGGGTAGCGTCTTGGGGCCGGTGGGCTTGCTTTGGCGCGGGCCGCTGATTCAGAAAAAACTGGGCGAAATCTGGGGCAAAAATATTGGCTACCGAACGGGTAAAGCCGACGACAGAAAGCGCTATGGTGAGACCGCTTGGGGCACTGTCGCGCGCTGGATGGCATCACTCAGTGAAATCTTAAAAGAAGTGACGATCTGGCTGGGGTTTGGGACATTTATCGCTGCTATT
This sequence comes from Aggregatilineales bacterium, assembly GCA_038230635.1. Lineage (GTDB taxonomy): Bacteria > Chloroflexota > Anaerolineae > Aggregatilineales > UBA2796 > JBBRMW01. Next base: position 19,673 of record JBBRMW010000026.1, read on the forward strand.
GTGTCCGCGGCCACCCACGGTGCCGCAACGCCCGTTTTTTTTGCGCTTGGGATCGCCACATCGGTCACAGCCGGTTTACACGCCCTGATGCGTGGGCTGTTAGCTGTATTCAACGGCGTGCGGCTGTATCGCACCAGTAAAGTCATCGAAGGCGCGGACCCCGATAAAGCCAAAAAAGCCGAGGCCAAACTGCCCTTCCTCAAACACCAGTTGGTCAATGACTCGATGGAATTCCTCGGTGCTGCAATTTCATCGGTACTGAGCGGAATGGGGGCTGGTGGTTTAGGATCGATGGGCGGTGATATTGCGAAAGACACGGGCCATTCGGTCGCAGCCGATTCGTTGGGGAACGCGATCGACCCGGTGGGACGATTGGTCGCTTTTGGGGCAGGTACAGCGGCGAATCTGCCTACTGGCATCGCCAATACAACATTGAATGAAGGCGGCAAAGAAGTCGTCAAGCCGTCGTCAAAGCGAAAAACTGGCGATTTGGGCCAAGCTCGGAATTTCTGGACCGGTTTGAAAAAAGACGGTAAGGATATGAAGACGGATTATAACGAGGGTATGTTCGGAGGAAGCAAAGACCCCGCCAAACGAGAAGCCGGACGCCTCTTTGGAAAGAAAGCTAAGCCAACCGCACAACAAAGTGCGGCTCCAATCCAAGACCCTTTGATAACAGAGTTGTTGAAAAAATCTGATGATATCTCGAACAAGGGTGCCGAGAATGCGGGCGCACAACACACTGCGTTGCTTGATTCCCAGAAAAACAGTGGAAAGGTAAATGATTTAGCGCCCAAAATCGAAGCGGCTAGTGGCGGTGCCAAAACCACTGCGACGCAGTTGAACGATACGGGCGAAAAAGTTGCAAACCTTGATAAGTCACTTCCCACCCTGGTTGAAACTTCAGTCAGCGGGAATAAGGACGAGGTGAAAAATCTCAGCGCGCAAGTGAAGGCAGGTCTGCAAAAAGACCCACAGTCGGGTGACACCGCGATTGTTGCGCAAATTGATGCTGACAACAATAACCTGGAACAAGACCCAAGCGCGTTGCAAACCAAACGATCGGTACAACGAAAAGGCGGCAGTGGTGCCGTTAACTGGTTTGCGACGAAACTTGGTGGTCTGAAGGCTGGTGTTGCCCGCTTGAACAACAAGATTCTGATGGGCGTCTTGAAATTCGCCGGGAAGTTCAACAAGAATGAACTGGATCGTCAAGCGGTCTCGACGAGTCTAGCTGAAGAAAAGAACTTCGCCGCGGACGATGTTGAGGCGGAGTCGGAAAACGACCTCTTGTTTACCGACTTTGAGAATAATGCTAATCAACTCAACGAAAGTGTCCATTCGCTTACCGAGATGGGACAATAGTGGCGATCCAGACCTCACCCCCTTTCAGGGGTCCGTATTTTGCAAAACGAAGCCTATAAACGGGCGACCACGGCGGGTTCGCCCGCTCGCCAACACGTCGCCCTCAATTCTGAATGCGCCAATGCGCTTCCTTTCGATGTTGTAAACCACCAGTTCTGGTTATAATGGCGTTTGCTGCGGAACTTCCCAATTGAGTCAAAGAGGACAACGATTATGTGGAAAAAAGTCGCACTCACACTTGGATTAATCGCCGCGATCACCTTACCAGTAGGCATCGCACAGGCCACGCCCAGCCTTCAAAAGGGCGAAGGCGAAGTGGACATTGTTGCCTGGGCGGGTTATGTCGAACGCGGCGAATCCGATAAAAATTACGACTGGGTGACCGGATTCGAGAAGGACAGCGGCTGCAAAGTCAACGTTCAGATCGCCGATACTTCCGACGAAATGTTCACACTGATGAGCGAAGGCAGCTACGATCTTGTGACCGCTTCCGGCGACGCCAGCAACCGCCTGATCGCCGCCAAGCGTGTCCAGCCGATCGATCTGAGCCGTGTCCCGAATTATCAAAACGTGGATAAGCGACTGCAAGGCGGCGCTTGGTACACCGTTGATGGCAAAGCCTATGGCACGCCTTATCAGTGGGGACCGAACGTGTTGATGTATAACACGAAAGTGTTCCCCGAAGCACCCAAGAGCTGGAGCGTCGTGTTCGAAGAGCAGAAGTTGCCCGATGGCAAATCCAACGCGGGGCGCCTGGAAGCCTATGCTGGCCCGATTTACATCGCGGATGCGGCGCTTTACCTCTCGGTCAAACAACCCGATTTGAAGATTACCAATCCGTATGAACTCGATCAGAAGCAGTACGAAGCGGTGCTAACGCTGCTGCGTGGTCAGCGCAAACTCGTGTCCAGCTATTGGGGCAACGCCTCGACGCAGGTCGATAACTTCACCAACGAAGGCTTGGCCGCCTCATCCTCGTGGCCGTATCAGGTGAACACGCTGCAAGCCGCCACGCCGCCGCAACCGATCGCCAGCACGATCCCGCAAGAAGGCGCGACAGGCTGGGCGGATACGACGATGTTGAGCGCCAACGCACCGCACCCCAACTGCGCCTACCTGTGGATGCAGCACTCGTTGGAGCCGAAGGTTCAGGGTGATGTGGCCGCATGGTTTGGCTCCGTGCCCGCCGTACAAGCCGCCTGCACCGCCAGTGATTTGCTTGGCAAAGATGGCTGCAAAACCAATGGCATCGACAATTTCGACAAGATCAAGTTCTGGCGCACGCCCGCCGTTGATTGCGGCGATGATCGCGGCAAAGTCTGTATCCCATACCGCAAGTGGGTGACAGATTATATTTCGGTCATCGGCGGTCAGTAGGGACGCGGCAAGCCGCGTCCGATCGCTCACCCCACAGATTTGGCGATCAAAAAACGGGCGACCACATCGGGTCGCCCCTACCGCCGACGATCTTGGGTAGGGCGACCCGATGCGGTCGCCCGTCTCTCATTCCATACATTTTTGACAACTCTATTTTATGACCCGCGCGGAGGAATCATCGTCATGACCGATTACAAATTGTGGATCGATGGCGCGTGGACGGATAGCCAGGGCGGCGGCACGCTTTCGATCGAAAATCCGGCGACTCGCCAACCGATCGCCGAGGTGGTAGACGCCAGCCGCGCCGACGTCGATCGTGCCGTACAAGCCGCGCATACCGCTTTTTATGATGGCCGCTGGTCGCGTCTGCTGCCCGCTGAACGTTCACTCGCGCTCTGGAAATTGAGCGATCTGTTGGCGGCGCGTGCCGAGGAATTCGCCCGCGTCGAATCCGAGAATACGGGCAAGCCGTACAAGTTCGTCAGCCTCGGCGCAGATTTGCCTTTCACCATCGATAATCTGCGCTTTTTTGCGTCCGCCGCCCGCGATACGCACGGACACGCGGCAGGCGAATATGCCAAAGGTTTCACGTCGATGTACCGCCGCGAACCAGTCGGGGTGGTCGGGCAAGTTGCGCCCTGGAATTATCCACTGATGATGGCCGTCTGGAAAATCGGCCCCGCGTTGGCGGCAGGCTGTACGGTCGTGCTCAAACCCGCGCCAGGGACGCCGCTCACCACGCTGATGCTGGCCGAATTAAGCGCCGAAGCGGGTATTCCGCCGGGTGTGCTCAACGTCATCAGTGGCGGCAACGAGGCAGGGCAAGCGCTCGTCGAACATCCACTCGTGCGCATGGTCAGCCTGACGGGTTCGGTCGGCACGGGTAAAAAGATCATGAAGACCGCCGCCGATACGCTCAAGCGCGTCCATCTCGAATTGGGCGGCAAAGCGCCGTTCATCGTATTTGAGGAGGCCGATCCAGAGATTGTGGCGGCGACGGCGACGTTGGCCTCAACTTTCAACACGGGACAGGATTGCACTGCCGCTACCCGCGTCTATGTCCATGAGTCACGGGCGAATCAGGTGCGCGAGGCGCTTGTCGCAGCCATGCGCGGCGTCAAGATCGGCGAACCGTTCAGCGACGATGTGCAGATGGGACCGTTGATCTCCGCCGCGCAGTATGAACGGGTGACGGGTTTCGTCGGGCGCGCGAAAGCGGCGGGCGCGCATATTCTGACGGGTGGCGCAACACCAGCGGGCATGGGCGGCTATTACTTCGAGCCGACCGTGATTGCTGACGCCGATCAACACGCCGAAATCATCCAAAGCGAAGTTTTCGGCCCCGTGCTGACCATCAGCACCTTCAAAGATGTGAACGATGCGATCCGCCTCGGCAACGATGTCCCGTATGGGTTGGCCGCCTCGGTTTGGACGCGCGATGTCGGGCGCGCCATGCAGATCGCCCGCGATCTGGAATTCGGCACCGTTTGGATCAACGATCACATCCCGCTGGCCTCGGAGACGCCGCACGGCGGCTTCAAGCAGTCGGGTTTCGGCAAAGACCTCTCCGCTGAGGCCGTCTCCGATTACCGCATCACCAAGCATGTCATGGTGAAAAATTCATGAACCGAGTCAACGAAAACGTGGCGATCGCCGTTCAGTTTGAAGACGTCAGCCGCTCATTTGGCAACGTCAAAGCCGTCGATCACGTCGATCTGGATGTGCGCGACGGCGAATTCTTCTCGATGCTCGGTCCATCAGGTTCCGGCAAGACGACCTGTCTCCGCTTGATCGCGGGCTTCGAGCAGCCGACCGGCGGCACGATCCGCCTTTACGATCAGGATTTGAGCGGTGTCCCGGCCTATCTCCGCGATGTGAATACCGTCTTCCAGGATTACGCACTGTTTCCGCACATGACCGTCGGTGACAACATCGGCTATGGCTTGATGATCAAGAAGGTGCCCCAGTTCGAGCGCAAACGTTTGGTACAAGAAATGCTCGAACTGGTACGCCTGCCCGATGTCGCCAATCGCAAACCGTCTCAGCTTTCCGGCGGTCAGCGACAGCGCGTCGCGTTGGCGCGGGCACTGATCAACAAGCCGCGCGTACTGCTGCTCGATGAGCCGCTCGGCGCGCTCGATCTCAAACTCCGCCAGCAGATGCAAGTCGAACTCAAGGCGATTCAGGGACGGGTGGGCATCACCTTCATTTTCGTCACGCATGATCAGGAAGAGGCACTCACGATGAGTGACCGGATCGCCGTCTTCAACCAGGGCAAGATAGAGCAGCTTGGATCGCCCGCCGAAATCTATGAGCGCCCACGCACACCGTTCGTGGCGAGCTTCGTGGGTACGTCCAACGTCATTTCCGGCGCGCTCGCCCGCCAGATCATGGGTCAGGATGGGGTATTTACCGTGCGTCCCGAAAAGATGCAGATCGGTGAGCCGGGCGACGAAGGCAGCGCCGACTATTATCGCATTGGCGGGCAGATTCACGACGTGATCTATCTGGGCATCAACACACGCTATCTGATCGAGTTGGAAGGCGGCACGGAAGTCACCGTCGTCGGGCAGAACAGCGATGTTGAAGCAACCGATGTACAGATGGCACGCGGACGGCAAGTCAGCGTCAGATGGCGCAAAGAGTTCACACGCACGCTCCAAGACTCGGAAACGCCAGCCGCTGCGCGTGCCCGCTAAGATAGGAATATCGACCTATGCCCGCCAAAATTCCTTACGACAATCTGCCGCCGCCATCCAGCCAGACGATCGACAGCTATCGCCCACCGGTCGTTCAGCGCCCAGCCAACCCGATCCTCTCACTGTTGTTTCGCCGCCCCTGGCTCGGTCTGTTGGCGCTGTTGGCGCTGCCGCTGCTGTGGCTCGGCGTCTTCTATTTGGGATCGTTGGCGTCACTGCTGGTCCAGAGTTTTTTCTATGTCGATGAAGATACCGGCTCGGTCGTGCGCCAATTCTCGCTGCAGTCGTTCCAGGCGCTCGCCACCCAAACCTATTTTGATATTGTGGCACGCACTGCACTGATGGCCGCCGCCGTGACAATCGCCTCGGCCATCGTCGGATTCCCGATCGCTTATTTTATGGCGCGCTTTGCCCGACCCCGACTCAAAGGTATACTGTACCTGCTGGTGATTTTGCCGCTGTGGTCGAGTTATCTCGTGCGCGTTTATTCTTGGAAATTGATTCTTGCTGACAAAGGCGTGATCAATTGGTTCCTCAATCTGCTGCATTTGGATGCAATCCGTGATTGGGTCTTGAGCTTGCCCGTGCTCGGCGGCCAGTCTAGCCTGTCTGAAATTAGCCACAGATCGTTGTCAGTCTCATATCTGGGTATGTTTCTCGTTTTTGTCTATATTTGGCTGCCATACATGATCCTGCCGATCAATGCCGCGCTCGAACGGGTGCCACGCTCAATGCTCGAAGCCTCGGGTGATTTGGGCGCGCCACCGAGCCGCACCTTACGTTACATCATTTTGCCGCTGGCTTTTCCGGGAATCGTGGCTGGTTCGATCTTTACATTCTCGCTAACTTTAGGTGATTTTATTATCCCATTTATCTTTGGCAATTCCAGTTATTTCATCGGTCCCGCTGTGTTGACTTTACAGGGTACAACCGGCAATTTTCCGCTGGCGGCTGCCTTGACAACTGTCCCGATCGTGATCATGGGTATCTACCTGAGTATTGCAGGGCGATTGGGGGCTTTCGATGCGCTCTAATGTTGCAGTTCGACCGAAAACGGGGGCTGTGCCGATTCAGGATCGTGCTTCAGGGGGATTACGTTTGGCGGCTTTTGGGGGGCTTCTGTTTTTGAACTTCCCGCTGTCGATCGTAATTCTCTACGCCTTCACGACCGATCGTCAGACCTTTTTGTTCCCGCCGCCCGGCCTGACCACACGCTGGTTCGTCGAAATCTTCAATCGACCCGATTTTTGGGCAGCCTTACAACTCTCACTGGAGGTGGCTGTCACTGCGACGGTCGTAGCCATTGTCCTGGGCACGCTAACTTCGCTCGCCATGTATCGCTCACGCTTCTTCGGCAAGAGCGCCATCTCGCTCCTGGTCTTGCTGCCAATCGCGCTGCCCGGCATCGTCACCGGAATCGCATTGCGCTCCGGCATCAAGCTGTTGGGCGTCGAATTCGGCTTTTGGACGATCGTGATCGGCCACGCGACTTTTTGCATTGTGACCGTCTACAACAACATTGTGGCGCGCTTGCGACGTACTGCCTTTTCACAAATCGAAGCCTCGCTCGATCTGGGCGCAACGCCACTCGAAACCTTCCGTCATGTAACGCTGCCCAACATCGGATCGGCACTGCTCGCGGGCGGGATGCTGGCTTTTTCGCTATCATTCGATGAGGTAATTGTGACCACTTTTACGTCGAGTCCGCAGCTTCCGCCGACGCTGCCCATCTGGATTTATAGCCAGATCAATCGCCCGCGCGACCTACCGATTACCAATGTGGCCGCGATCATCGTGATTGCGATTACCCTGATTCCGATCCTGTTCGCCTACCGAAACACCCAAAGCACCGAAAGCTGACCCGCACAGGTCTTTGACGTTTTTGAAATGCACGGATAGATTGGCAAGTGGACTGATGGTTGACATCGGTGTTTTTCTGCTGCCCATTCGTTTGCCCGATTATCAAGCCCAATTAGAGACATCGCCCTATGAAGCGTTGGTGCTGCTATTGACATCCACTCTAAATCTGCTTAAAATAAAACAGTCAACAATCTACAGTTAACGATAGATTATTTTTTCGTGGCACACCAAAATTGGATAAAGTCATGTTTCACTCTCTGTTCGATCTGACCGGGCGCGTGGCACTCGTTTCGGGTGCTGCCCAGGGCATGGGGCGCGCGATGGCGACCGCCTTCGCTGAGTCCGGGGCCGACCTGCTGCTGACCGATCTCAACGAAGCGGGCGTGCAAGCCACAGCGGATCGTCTGCGCGGCCTGGGGCGGCGAGTCGTGGCGACCACCTACGACATCACCGCGATCGACCAAATCGCGGCTATGTTTGCACAGCTTGACCAGGAATTTGGCCGAATCGACGTGCTGGGTAACGTCGCCGGTCCCGGCTATCTTGCCAAACCCGAAGACATCGATCTCGCCCTGATGGAAAATGTCATTCACGGGTTGATCATGGCGCGCTTTGCGTGCTGCCAACAAGCGGGACGGCGGATGCTGGCGGCGGGCAAGGGCAGCATCATCAATATCGGCTCGATCGCCAGTTTGGCCGCTTTGGGGCGAAACAATTTTGCCTACAGCGTTGGCATGGGCGGCGTTGCCATGATGACCCGCGAACTCAGCACGGAATGGGCGGGGCGGGGCGTGCGCGTCAACGCCATTCTCCCGGCACAGGTGTTGAATCCAGGGCTTGAAGCGCGAATGCAGGCCGATCCGAACCTCGAAGGGATGTTCTTGCGGGGCATTCCGGTCGGACGACTCGGAAAACCAGATGATATCAAAGGGTTGGCGATCTTCCTGGCGTCGGACGCCTCGGAGTTCGTTACAGGAGCGCTGATCCCGATGGATGGCGGTGGTCTGGCGATGAGTTCGGGCGGGACGGCGGGACCCGGCAAAGGGCATTAGTTTGTGCCCATAAACGCCGGGCGGCTTCAGCCCTGGGCATTCGCGGAACGAGTCCATGCAACACGATACATTGGAGAAAATACGTTGAATATCAATCACACGTCGATTGTGAACACCGCAAAACAAAAGATGCTCAGAGGTGAGCCAGCTATTGGTACTGTGTGCGGAATGGGCGCACCCGTTGGCGCAGAAATGCTCTCGCGCGCCGGGTTCGATTTTGTCCTGGTCGATAACCAGCACGGAGTTTGGACGGACGAAACATCGGCGCACGCCTTGCGCTATATCTGTTTGGGGACGGCCACGCCGATGGTGCGCGTTAGCTGGAACGACTTCGGGGCAATCGGGCGGCTGCTGGATCGCGGCGCGTTGGGCGTGGTGGTGCCGATGGTCAATTCGGCGGAAGAAGCGCGTGCTGCCGCTTATGCCGCGCGTTTTCCACCGGAGGGCGGTCGGTCGCAAGGCGGCATCCTGTCGATCCACTACGGTGCGGATTATACGCGTTGGTGTAACGATGAGATGTTCCTGGCGGTGCAGATCGAAACCGTGCAAGCTGTCGAGCATGCCGAGGAAATCCTGGGTGTCGAAGGCGTGGATGGCTGTTGGATCGGCCCGAACGATCTGGCACGTTCAATGGGCATCGATCGCAAGACGCCCGACGGATTCGCCGCGCATCGTGCGATGATCATGCGGGTGGCCGAAGCCTGTCGCAAAGCCGGAAAGATCGCGGGAATCTACGGCGATGACCTGGATATTTCGTTCTATATACAGAGCGGCTTCCGGTTTGTCACGGCCTCCTACGACGGCGGCCTGATGTTGGAAGGGGCGAAACGTGTTTTTGAGCTGCTGCCGAAACGTTGAGGATACATGGAATTGTTGGCAAAACCATACTTGAAAGTATTTAATCAGGAGCGCAATCATGGCACAGTATAAAGTGGTGATCACCGATTTTGGCTCACCAGACAATGATCACGAACAAGCGGTGCTGAGCGCATCGGGACTGGATTACGATCTCGTGCGCCTGAATTATGCGACCTCCGATCAGCTCATCCCGCATATCAGCGATGCGGATGCGCTGATCGTTCAATGGGCGAAAATCGATCGTCCGGCCATCGAGTCGCTGTCGCGCTGCAAGGTGATTTCCCGTTACGGTGTTGGCGTCGATATGATCGATTTGAAGGCGGCGGGCGAACACGCAATTCCGGTGGCGAACGTGCCCGATTTCTGCGTCGATGAAGTCAGCACGCACGCGATGGGTTTTCTACTCATGCTCAATCGCCACATGCTCGTCCATCATGCGCACATTAAGGCGGGGAAGTGGGGCGGCGTCACGGGCGGTCCACCAGCGCGGCTGGCGGGTCAGACGCTCGGTGTGGTCGGGCTGGGCAACATTGGCCGCGCGGTCGTCAAAAAGGCGCACGGCTTTGATCTCAAGATCATTGGCTTCGATCCATTCTATACAGCGGAAAAAGCGGCGGAATTGGGCGTCGAAAAAGTCGAATTCGAGGACTTGCTACGCCGCTCGGACTATGTGAGTCTACATTGCCCGCTGACTGAAGAGACGCGCCACCTCGTCGGCCAATCCCAACTGGCGTTAATGAAACCATCCGCCTATTTGATCAACCTGTCGCGCGGACCGGTGGTCGATCAAGTGGCGCTGTACGAGGCGCTGGTCACTCAGCAAATCGCGGGGTGCGCGCTGGATGTGCTGGAGAAGGAGCCGCCCGCATCCGACGATCCGCTCCTCGGCCTGGATAACGTCATTTTCACGCCGCACACGTCCAGTTGGTCGGCGGCCTCGATCGTCCAGTTACGCCGCCAAACGGCCCAAAATGTGGTGGATGCGCTGCGTGGGCAGACGCCTTACTCGATCGTCAATCGCAAAGAGTTGGGCTGGGCGGCAAAAGCCTGATGGTAGCGGCGACCCAACCGAATGATTTTGTGCATAGCGCCACGATCGCACTGCAAGATATTCAGTTGCAAACGGCGCTCGATCGAAGTTTGGGGAGCGCGGTGGCGAAGCGCGTCAATGCCTGGGAAGAAACAACCGATGCGCCCGCACTCCGTCAGCAAGGCCGAAATGCCCGGCTGCGTGCTTTGCACGATCTGCCGGAAATGCTCGAAACCCTGGAAGCGAACCTGATCGCTAAAGGGATCAAAGTCTTGTGGGCAGTCGATGGCGAAGAATGCAACCACCATGTGCTCGATATTGCGCGCGAACACAATGTGCGGACCATCGTCAAGGGCAAGAGCATGGCGACCGAGGAAACAGAACTCAATCATGCGCTCGAAGCCGCCGGGTTGGAAGTTACGGAGACCGATCTGGGCGAGTTCGTCGTCCAATTGGCACATGAGCGCCCCAGCCACATCGTCTCGCCGATCCTGCACAAGACGAAAGAACAAGTCAGCGATCTGTTCGTCGAACACCTCAATATCGAGCCAAGTGACGATCCCAAAGCATTGGCACATGCGGCGCGCCTGTATCTTCGACAAAAGTTTATCCATGCCGATATGGGCATAACTGGCGGGAATTTTGCCATCGCCGAGACGGGCACACTGGCGATCGTCACGAATGAGGGCAATGGACGGATGTGCTCATCGATGCCGCGCGTGCATGTGATCGTCGTCGGCATCGAAAAGGTTGTCCCGACGGTGGACGATTTCTCGACGCTCGTCCAAATGCTATCGCGCAGCACAGGCGGTCAGCGCATCACGACGTATGTCCACCTGATGGGTGGCCCCGCGTCAGAGGATGATCCCGACGGGCCAAATGAAATGTATGTCATTTTGCTCGACAACGGACGCAGCCGAATCCATGCCTCCGAGTATGCCGAGGTGTTGGCCTGCATCCGCTGTGGGGCGTGCCTGAATGCGTGCCCTGTCTACCAGAACGTCGGCGGCCATGCTTATGGAAGCGTGTACTCGGGACCGATCGGCGCGGTGCTGACACCCTTGTTGAACGGCTTGGCGAACGCGACTCCGCTGCCACATGCCAGCAGCCTATGTGGGGCGTGCAAAGCGGCCTGCCCTGTTGATATTGATCTGCCGGATATGCTGCTCCGGCTGAGGGGCGATTTGGTGGATGCGCACGAAACCGATCCGCTGCTTTCAGCGAGTATTCGGGGCTGGACGATGGCAATGCAGACCCCGGCGCTGTACGGGATCGCTGCGACTGCGGCGCGGGCGGTAACGCGCGCACTGGCAGGTAGCGACGGGGAGATTCATAGTCTGCCGGGGATGCTCGGCAACTGGACGCTGAATCGAGATTTTCCGCCCTTCGCACCGAAATCATTTCACCAGTTGTGGCGCGAACGGCATGACTAGTCGAGACCAAATTCTCGGTGCATTACGCGCCCATCGCAAACCATTTCCAGCGTTGCCGTCGCGCCCCGAATCTTATATCCCGGTGACGCGGATTAACGGCGATGACCTGTTAGCGCGGTTTATTGTCGAAGTTGAGACGCGCTCCGGGCAGGTAATCGTGGCGGTCGATGCGGCGGATGCCGTGCAGCAGGTACTTCGGCTGATCGACCCTGACAAGCGCGTCATGGCTTGGGATGATCTGCTACTACCCGGACTGGACGAGGCGCTGCACGATCGTTCGATCGAAGTGCTGCATGTGCGCGCCCGCGACGCCGATCGGATCGCCAATCTCGAAGACGCCGAAACGATCCGTGTGGGTATCACGGGCGTAGATGCGGCGTTTGCGACGACCGGCACATTGGCGTTGGTCTCGGCGAAGGGTCACGGGCGGATCCCGTCGCTGCTGCCACCGGTGCATATTGCACTGCTCGATCGGACACGGTTGTTTGCGCACCTGGAAGATTGGTTTGTCGGCGAGGGGCGCGACGCCTTAAAAGTATCCCGGAGTGTGGCACTCGTGACCGGACCGAGCAGCACGGGTGACATCGAGCAGGTCCATGTCCTGGGCGCACACGGACCTGGAACCGTGCATGTGATCGTCATCTAGCCGATGTAACGCTGCTCCCGTTGTGCCCCTCTTCCTACTCACGGAGAGGGGCGGGTTATATATGATATTTCGGGGGTGAAAGCTTTTTCAGCGCGCCAGATTCGTAAACGCGCCGCGTCCCGCATAGTGCGCCGCGTCGCCCAGTTCTTCTTCGATACGCAGCAGTTGATTGTACTTCGCCACCCGGTCGGATCGCGCGGGCGCACCCGTCTTGATCTGTCCGGCGTTCAGCGCCACCACCAGATCGGCGACCGTCGTGTCTTCGGTTTCGCCGCTGCGATGGCTGACGACCGCTGTCCAGCCCGCGCGTTGGCTCATCTGCACCGCCGCGATCGACTCGCTGAGCGTGCCGATCTGATTGACCTTGCACAGCAGGCTGTTGGCGGCCTTCTCTTTGATCGCGCGCTGGATGCGTTCAACGTTCGTCACCAGGAGATCATCGCCGACGAGCTGCACCGTATCGCCGACGCGCTGATGCAGCATCGTCCAATGTGCCCAATCGTCCTCGGCCAAGCCATCTTCCAGCGAGATAATCGGATACTTGTGAATCCAATCCACCCAATATTCGACCATTTCGTCGGGCGTGAGCGTCTTATTCTCACGTGCCAGGACGTACTTGCCGTCTTTATAAAACTCGCTGGCCGCCGGATCGAGCGCCAACACGACCTGCTCACCGGGCTTGTAACCCGCTTTTTCGATCGCGGTCAGGATAAACTCGATCGCCTCTTCATTGCGCGTGAGGTCGCTCGGCGCAAAACCACCCTCATCGCCGACGGTCGTGTTTTTGCCCTTGTCGTGCAGCACTTTTTTGAGGCTTTGGTAAATTTCGACGCCCCAGCGCAACCCCTCGCTGAACGTCTCCGCGCCGATCGGCATCACCATGAATTCCTGAAAATCGGTGCTGTTTTCGGCGTGCTTGCCACCGTTCAGGATGTTCATCATGGGAACGGGCAGCACATGCGCGTAAACACCACCCAGGTAGCGGTACAGCGGCAGATCGAGCGCGTTGGCGGCAGCTTTGGCGATAGCTAGTGACACGCCCAAGATCGCGTTCGCGCCGAGCTTGGCTTTGGTCGGCGTGCCATCCAATTCGATCAGGAGATCGTCAAGCTCTTTTTGAGCGAGCGCATCCATGCCCAAGATCGCTTCGGCGATCGTCTCGTTGACCGCCTGAACCGCTGTCAAGACACCTTTGCCGCCATAGCGTGCCTTATCGTTATCGCGCAGTTCGAGCGCTTCGTGTACGCCTGTGCTCGCGCCACTTGGCACGATCGCGCGTCCGATGCCGCCATCCAACAAATGGACTTCGACTTCGACGGTGGGGTTGCCGCGCGAGTCGAGTACCTCGCGTCCAATGACCGAATCAATGATCAACTCCATGAGTTCAATTCCTTTTTGAGTGGTGTTTCGTGTCGTTCCGCAAAACACCGGGAGAGTTTACCCGGTTCGGTCGGTTAAGCGGTACACGAATTTCAAGCCCGACCAGACCTCATCAACGGCGGCCACTTTGACATCGACCAAACCCGCTGCCAGCCCAATCGTGCGCACGACCTCATCGCTGAGATCAGTTTTGAGCTTCGCGGCGCGTTTCGGCCACGAAATCCACAGTGCGCCATCCGGCTTAAGTTGCGCCTTCAAGGCTGGGAACTCAGCCGCCAACTGCGCCGACTCGTGGCAAAAGAACTGGATCAGATCGACGGGTTCAGTCAGAGTCTCGGCCATGTTCACGTCATTGGGCAAATTGACGAGCGTATCGACCAGATAGCGTGCCGGCGCGTTCAGGATCACGATCCGCGATCCGGTCTTGATACCGAGTTTGACGCCGAGCGGCTTGCCCGAATATCCGGCGGGCTTGGGCTGGGATGTATCTGGCATTGTTCACCATAGTACGTTGACAAAATCACATTCGAGCAATGAGCGTGGCTGAGATAAACATAGGTGGATGAAAACGAAACAACACAAGATAAAGCGCGGGATTGACGATTTAGGTGAGCGGTTAGCGCGGTTGTGGCAATTTTATGGTCATGGACGCGGATGCGGACATGGGGTACCAGCGCCTCGCCAACCTTCCATCCAACAGGCTGCCGCCTTATGGTGAAACCAATTAAACACCA
>JBBRMW010000027.1:0-33435 GCA_038230635.1 Aggregatilineales bacterium
CTGAACACTGGCGCAAATACATTCAACAGCGCCATAATCTCCACGGGCAGGATAGGCATTCGATTTCCTTTGTCATGATTGGAACATCATCAGCTTATCCTGCCCTATTTTTCTCGGCTACTATATCGATAAAGTCCAGTTCAACTAACTTTCTAGTTTGGCCGCTTATTCTGTGCGTGTGCTGCGGATTTGCCATATTTCGGCGTGCCATCCGTGTTTATCTTGATCGCCTGAAAGCGGATACAACCCAGTGGCAAACCGACCGTTTGGCACTCGAATTGACAATCCTCGTTACCACTATGATTTTACCGATTGGAGTGCTTGCGCTGAGTGTGCTACAGGCTTCGGACACCTCTTCAGTATTCAAGGGATCTGGTGTTCTGATCGCTTCAGTCGTTGTGATGTTGGTTAGCTTGCTTGTATTGCGTTTCTATATCGTTTGGCGTGGACGGTCAATTGTGATCAAAAAGAAGCGTGCGCCACTCGACACGCCCATGCAAGACGAACCATTTTTCCAGGGAAATCAATGGTGGGCTACGGTCATCGAACATGCAGTATTTTGGGTTGCTGCATCGGGTGGCGTGATTATCTCAATGCTCATTTTGGAGGTGATAATTGCGCCGCATCTTTAGTGAGTCTTAAGTCGGCAATCGTAAAAGCGCGCGGGGCGCTGTACAATTTCGCGTCACAGAGTCAAGTAGCGGCGAGGGTATCAGCTATGCGAGTGATCGCACAACGATCTGACAAACGGCAATCTCTGCGCCGTTTCATCCCGCTTATTCCGTTGCTGATGATGGTTTTGGCCGCGCTCGCCTGTCAACCAGATATACCGTCTATTCCAGCGCGTGTTGTAGATATCGCGGCAGACCCCCAAATTGCGGGCAAAGCCTATGCGCTTGTTGAGGATAAGCACGGCGGTTACGACGGTAAAAAAGCGATACCTCGGTTTATTTACGAAACAGCCGACTATGGCAGCACTTGGCAGCATTCAAATCTGACGACACTGCCCGTATCATCATCTTCCAATGCCGTCATGATGGGAGACGATCTCCTTATCAATGGCGCACGAGTCTGGTCGATGCCACGCAGCATTTTTCGGCGCGCGTATTTTCGGTCGCTAGAAAGTTATTTCACGTTGCTTGGCGCTGTCCACGATTATTCGCCGCCCGGTGGATGGAATGTGGACGATGTTGTCAATATCGCTATTTCACCCGCCGCACCGGATATCATGTATGCGGCAATGGGCACGGAAGGCGTGTTGGTTGGCCCAAATCCCAATTCAACAAACCGCAGCACACGCCAATGGGAATTGACCTATCAAGGGATCGATAAGATTAGCCCTGTCTATCCGCATTTGGCCTTTCATACCCTGGGCGACCTTAACCACGCTCTTTTCTGGTTGTTTCTGATGCCGCCATTGCCTTTGATTCACGCTTGGCTGCTAGTGCAAGTGTGGCGCTACATGTACCCGGTCAGTGAAACGCGCAAAGTCTATTGGATCGCAGGGATAACCAGTGTGGTGTTCGTCATTCCCGCCTCTATCATTTTTGCGATTTGGCTGATAGATATTCAGGCTGACTTTTATCCAACGATCGGATTAATCGGCGTTATTTACATTGTGACCAGTGTTGGCGTGGCGATCACGTTAGGACGGCGACGCCAATTCACGGACGCTTTTGTGCGACGCTCGGCGCTAGTAACGGGTCTCGTTTCTGCGATCGTTCCACTCGGTATCCTGGTGGACAAATCTGTGAATTCGATGACGAATCCTTTGATGTGGCCGCTCATTCTCGTCGGATGCGTTGGTTTTGTTTTGTTTCGACATGCCATCCGTTCTTACCTTGATCGTCTGAATGCGGATACCACGCAATGGCAAACCGACCGGTTGGCGCTTGAATTGACTACCCTGATCACGATCATGATTCTGCCGATCGGTGTGCTTGCGACAACTGCGTGGGGCACAGGGTCTCTCGTTGTTGCGCTAATTGTGGTACTAGTCAGCTTACTGGGGTTGCGGCTCTATATTGGTTGGCGCGGACGGTCGATCGTGATTAAAAAGAAGCGAACTCCCCTCGACACATCTTTGCAAGACGAACCGTTTTTCCAGGGGCGACGGTGGTGGGAAACTATTATTGGTCATGCTGTGGGTTGGATTGGCGTGTCGATTGCGTTGACCGTGTCCATGATGGTCGCCGAGGTCATCATTTCGATATTACCGATATGACGTTTAAGCCGCTAATCGTAAATCTGCGTTACGCGCTGTACAATTTCGCCTCAAATAGTTCGGCGAGTGGCGAGGTACAGGTCGATGCGCGTAGAAGACATCCTCGAAACGATGACTTACGGGCCAGCCCCGGAGTCGGGTTCGGTGGCGGCGGGCTGGATCGCGGCGCGGTCGCCGTTCGGGTTGTGGATCAACAATGCGTGGGTGGCGGGCGCAGAACACTTCGAGTCGGTCAATCCGGCGACGGGTAAGCCGCTCGCGCAGATCGCCCAGGCCAGAGCCGCGCAAGTCGATTCGGCGGTGAGCGCGGCGCGCAAAGCATACGAGTCGTGGAGCGTCACGCCCGGCCACGTCCGAGCCCGCTATTTATACGCGATTGCGCGGCAGATTCAGAAGAACTCGCGGCTGCTGGCCGTGCTTGAAACGATGGACAACGGCAAGCCGATCCGCGAAACGCGCGACATCGATATTCCGCTGGTCGCCCGCCATTTCGCCTATCACGCGGGTTGGGCGCAGCTTATGGCCGCCGAACTGCCCGGTTATGCGCCCGTCGGCGTCGTCGGGCAGATCATCCCCTGGAACTTCCCGCTGCTGATGCTGGCCTGGAAGATCGCCCCGGCGCTGGCGATGGGCAATACGGTCGTGCTCAAGCCAGCAGAGTTTACGTCAGTTACGGCGCTGGCCTTCGCCGAAATATGCGCGGAAGTCGGGCTGCCGCCGGGCGTCGTGAACATCGTGACGGGCGATGGGCGCATCGGCGAAATGCTCGTCAATCATGCGGGTATCGACAAGATCGCGTTCACGGGTTCCACCGAAGTCGGGCGCATCATCCGCAAAGCGACGGCGGGCAGCGGCAAAAAGCTATCGCTCGAATTGGGTGGCAAATCGCCGTTCGTGGTGTTCGATGACGCCGATCTGGACAGTGTGGTCGAAGGCGTCGTCGATGCGATCTGGTTCAATCAGGGGCAGGTGTGCTGCGCCGGATCGCGGTTGCTCGTCCAGGAAAATATCAGCGAGCCGCTGATCGCCAAGCTGCGTGTGCGAATGGAGCGGCTGCGCGTAGGCGATCCGCTCGATAAGGCCGTCGATATGGGCGCGATCGTCGCCCCGGTGCAGCTTGAACGGATCACGCGGCTGGTCGAGCAGGGTGTCGCCGAAGGTGCGCAAATGTGGCAGCCGTCGTGGTCATGCCCTACCGAGGGGTATTTCTACCCGCCGACGCTTTTTACGAACGTCGCGCCCGCATCCACCATCGCCCAGATCGAAATCTTCGGGCCGGTGCTCGTCTCGATGACATTTCGCACGCCCACCGAGGCGATCTCGCTGGCGAACAATACGCGCTTCGGGTTGGCGGCCAGTGTCTGGTCGGAGAATCTGAATACCGCGCTCGATGTCGCGCATGGCCTCAAAGCGGGATCGGTGTGGATCAACAGCACCAACTTGTTCGATGCAGCGGCGGGCTTCGGCGGCTACCGCGAGTCGGGGTTCGGGCGCGAAGGCGGCAAAGAGGGCTTATACGAATACGTCCATTTTGTGAGCGCGGATAAGCCGATCAGCGCGCCCGTGAAGGTTTCCGCCAACGGATCGAAGGCGGCAAAATCCGTGCCAGCCGCGACAATTAATAGTAGCTTGCCCGCGATCGATCGGACGCTAAAGCTGTTCATCAAGGGCAAGCAGGCGCGCCCCGATTCTGGCTACAGCCGGGCGATCGTCGGCGCGGACGGCGAAACGATTGGGCAGGTGGGTGAGGGCAACCGCAAGGATATTCGCAACGCGGTCGAGGCGGCGCGCGGCGCGGAATCTTGGGGCGAGGCGACGGGCTACAATCGCGCGCAAATTCTGTACTATCTGGCCGAGAATCTATCAGCACGCTCGGCGGAATTTGAGCGTCGGATCGTCGCCATGACGGGCGGCACGGAGGCTGAGGCGCGCGCCGAAGTTGCGGCATCGATCGAGCGGCTGTTCACTGCGGGCGCGTGGGCGGATAAATACGATGGCGCAATTCACAGTACGCCGATCCGCAATGTGACGCTGGCCTTCAACGAACCGCTCGGTGTGATCGGGATCGTCTGTCCCGACGAGTCGCCGCTGCTGGGCTTCGTGACGCTGGTGAGCATGGCGATAGCGATGGGCAATACCGTGATTGCGATCCCGTCGGAACATTATCCACTGAGCGCCACCGATTTTTATCAGGTGCTCGAAACGTCGGATGTGCCACCGGGCGTACTGAACATCGTGACGGGCGCGCGCGAGACACTGGCGCGGGTCTTGGCCGATCACGACGATGTAGACGCGATCTGGTACGTGGACGCGCCGAAATCCGACGGCGCAAAAACAATCGAAGCGGCGTCGATCGGCAACATGAAGCGGACATGGATCGCGGATTGGCCGACGATCGCGGGCTTGCCGGACGGCGAAATGCTGCGGGCTGCGACGCAGGTCAAGAATATCTGGACGCCTTACGGTGCTTAGAGCTAATCCCCTTCCTCCTCTCCGTATTCACAGCGAGGGGGGGTGCAAGACGCGCCCGATTAGCTGTCAGTAGCAAAAATTAGGGCGAAGTTTGAGGGTACGAATGAAATTGAAATGCACCTGGCTGTTGACCAAATATTCGGCTTGCCAGTACAATACGCAACAATGCGTAATGTTGCGCAAACGAGAACGAGGATAAAAGTATGGCTGTGCGAAAAAGACCAGTGCAAGTACCCATCAGCTCAACCAACGCCCAACGTCAATTTGGGGCTGTGTTGCGCCGTGTTCATACAGGCGAAGAACACATCGTTGTCGAACAAAATGGGCTGCCTCTGGCGGTGATGATATCGAAAAGCGAATACGATGAGCTGATGAAGGAACGCGAACGCAGCGAAGCACGCGAAAAACGGGCGGAAGCGTTATCTCGGCAATTTGGCGCAGAAGCTGCCCGTCGCGGCGTTACGGAGGAGCAGCTCT
The DNA here is from genome assembly GCA_038230635.1 of Aggregatilineales bacterium. Classification (GTDB taxonomy): domain Bacteria; phylum Chloroflexota; class Anaerolineae; order Aggregatilineales; family UBA2796; genus JBBRMW01. Next base: position 5,174 of record JBBRMW010000027.1, read on the forward strand.
TAGAAAATCTCCAGGAGACCAAGGAGACGGTTTATCAGGAGAAGTATGGCAAGCCGTCCCAGTCCTAGACTGCGGGTCATGGTCGATACCAACGTGATGCTTTCAGGGATCGTGTGGCCGCGCTGGCCGTATGAAATTCTGCGGTATGCCCGCCGAGGGGAGATTGAATTGGTGTTATGCCCGTTCATTATTGCGCAGGCATACCGTAACGTGCAGAAATATTTTCCTGACAGTTTGACGTATCTTGGAGAGGTTCTAGCACTATGCGATTATATCGAGGTCGCCGATCCTTCCCCGGAGGAAGTGGCGGCCCAGGCAGGGTTGATGCGCGATCCAACCGACATTCCCATTGCTGTGGCCGCTATCAATGCCCAGGTCGATTGTTTCATCACAACCGATAAAGATTTTACGGATAAAGTGCCGGAAAACGAGCTGCTACAGCAGAAATTGCGTATTTTGTTGCCGGGGACATTTTTGCGTGAGTACATGGACTGGACAAGCGAACAACTTGAAGCACTGCGAGGCCGACAATGGGAAGATTTACCCGATGGGTAGCGTGACAGGCAGCCGCCGACGTCACGATCGGTTGTGTGCGATTGTCAGCTAGGTTATGAGCCGTGACTCGGCCAAATATGCCGCAATCGTAAGGATCGACAGCCTACCTTCGCTCTGAGGTAGTGTCGATTTTGATTTGCATTGGAGATTTGGATGTCCGTACAAGTTCCTGAAATTGCACGCGATCTGCTCGATCGCCCGCTGACGTGTGTACTGGTCACGATGATGCCCGACGGTCAGCCGCAAGCCACGCCCGTCTGGTTCGATTTCGATGGTGAAAACATTCGCATCAATACAGCGCTGGGTCGTCAGAAAGCGCGCAACATGACGGTGGGCAGCAAGGTCACGATCTCGATCATCGATCCTGAAAATGACGGTCATTGGCTCGAGTGGCGCGGTCATGTCGCGGAAACAAAGGACGAAGCACACGGCGCGCGCGAGCACATGAACGGCCTTTCGATGCGATATCGGGGCGAACCCGTTTTTGTGACCGACGCCAAAAACGAATTGCGTCAGATGTACCTGATTGCGGGAGATAAGATCAACGCCCAATAAAGACGGGAGGCCGCAGCCTAAGCGTTTCGGCGCTTGACGCCTCCCGCCGCGTTTCCTATAATGCCGCTACTTCAACTTGCACCATTCTTTACAGCGTTAGTATTGATGGGAATGAATACAGAAAGGCTCTAACTGGTCGCAATATGCCTACTCCAGTCAGTACATTTAGGATCAATGGGTGTGGTACAACCCACATGGGGTTAGTGCCTGTGGGCAAAGACGGCATGACCTACGCGACGGTCTGGTTCACCCTGGTCTTTCTACCCATATTTCCGATTCAGCGCCGTCTCATTCAATATGTACGGAACCCGAATAGACCGCGTGACACCAAGCCTCAGTATCGCGTGTTTTCAACTAGCAACCCCATTCTCAGAGAAGTCTTGACAGTGTATTTGCGATGGTATGTCATATTTCCGACCCTCGGCCTATTACCGATTCTTTTTTGTTATCCACAATTTTGGCAATGGCTCACACTGCCTCTTCCGATACTTCCACAGCCAATATACGTGACGTATGACGCCTTAGCAATCGTGTGGGCATTTCTCCTCTTTGTTAAATTAACCCCTAAAGTGAAATGAATTGAAGTGTGAGTTGGAATTGCGGTTGCGGCCTATTAGCCGCGAATCAATCTTGACGCTGATTGCTGATTCGCGTATAATTCGGGGCATGAATATCAATTATCGGCTTGACGAATCGATGATCATGCGATGCGGACTGTGGTCAGGGGTGCCGCCTCTGGCGATGGTCGAGCGCGCCGCGTAACACGCTCGCAGCCTGTAACACAGCCCCTTTGTAACCGTCGGAGTCCCGGCGGTTTTTTACGTTTTACGCGCATTTTCAGGGTACAATGCGGGCGCTGCTCGGAAAGGGATGGACTGCAATGGCCGACACGATTCACGTTTCTGTCGCCTGGCCGTATGCCAATGGCGATTTACATATTGGACATGTCGCGGGTGCCTACTTGCCCGCTGATATTTTTGCGCGCTACCACCGTCTCAAGGGCGATCGGGTGCTGATGGTCAGCGGCTCGGATGCGCATGGTACGCCGATCCTGGTCGAATCCGACAAACGGGGAATCACGCCGCGAGAACTATTCGAGACGTATCACAGGCGGTTCGTCGAAACGCAGCTCACTTTGGGGATCAGCTACGATCTGTTCACGCACACCGATACCGAAAATCACTACCGGGTGGCGAAGGATATTTTTCTCAAATTGTTGGAAGGCGAATATCTGTACCGCGATACCCAAAAGCTGCTGTACAGCGAATCGGCGGGACGCTTTTTGCCTGATCGGTTCGTCGAGGGCGAGTGTCCGATTTGCCACTTCGCCAACGCGCGCGGCGATCAATGCGACAACTGCGGCAACCTGCTCGACGCCATCGACCTGATCAACCCGCGCAGCAAGATCGACGGCAGCCGTCCGGTGATCCGCGAAGCCGAGCACTACTTTTTCGATTTGAAGGCGTTCATCGAGCCGCTGCGGACGTATCTGGCGAGCAAAGCCGATTTCTGGCGTCCGAACGTGCTGCCCATCTCGCAAAACAAGGTCGAGCACTTGCAGGGGCGTCCGATCACGCGCGACATCGAGTGGGGTGTGCCTGTGCCGCTGCCGGGTTGGGAATCGAAGCGGATGTACGTGTGGTTCGATGCGGTGATGGGCTATCTGACGGCCAGTATCGAGTGGGCGAATAACAACGGAACGCCCGATGCGTGGCGCGATTGGTGGTACAACCCGGACGCGCGCATCTACAACTTCATCGGCAAGGACAACATCGAGTTCCACACGATCATCTGGCCCGCCGAGCTAATCGGGGTCGATGGCCTGTACAAGGACGCCGCGAACGCTGCCCATCTGAACCTGCCCTACGATGTGCCCGCCAACGAGTTCATGAACATCGAAGGTCAGAAGTTCAGCAAAAGTCGCAACTGGGCGATCTGGATTCCCGATATTCTCGAACGCTACGATCCGGACGCCATCCGCTACTGCGTGGCCACCGCCCTTCCCGAATCGAAGGATGCCGATTTTAGCTGGGACGAGTTCATCAGCCACAACAACAACGAACTCGTCGCCAAGTGGGGCAATCTGGTCAATCGCGTGCTCAGTTATGCGATCAAAAACTTCGAAGGCATCGTTCCGACTCCCGGAACGCTCCACGAGGAAGACTTGGCGATCATTGCGCGCGCCGAATCGGAGTTCGCGGTAATCGGCGGTTTGCTCGATGCGGTCAAGATTCGGGCGGCGCTCAGTGCGACGATGGCGCTGACCGACGAAGCCAACGCTTATCTTGAACGGCGCGCACCCTGGCGTCGCATCAAGGAAGATCGCGCGGACGCCGGGACGATCGTGTATACGGCACTGCGCGTGATCGATAACCTCAAAACGTTGTGGTCGCCGTTTTTGCCGTTCACCTCGGAAAAGCTGCACGGCTATCTGGGCTATGACGGCCAGTTGTTCGGCGATTCACAGATCGCGCATTATGACGAAACCGAGCGAGGCCACGATGCGCTGATTTACGATGGATCGAAAGCGACAGGAACATGGGGCCTGAGCGCGCTGGCGGCGGGTCAAAAGCTCCGCGAGATCGCGCCATTGTTCAAAAAGTTGGGCAGCACCGCCGCCGAAGAAGCGGCCATTGCGGCCAGTGAGCGCGCGCGGCTCGGTCAGCCCGTGAACCAGACCATGAACCAACCCGGCAAATGACGCTCGAAATGCTCATCGGCCCCCTCTCGCGGGTGATCTGCTGTCTGGTGCCGATCGGCTGGCTGCCCGCGTTGCTGGTGTTATACGTAACCCGGCGGCGCGGATCGAACACGAATCGCCAATCACTTGATCGTGTGATGAAGGGAATCGACGATGGTTGAGCGAACGACACAGACGGTGGTTGTGCGCGCATTATTCGAGGATTGATCTGGTATGAACCTCGAAAAGCCGCATCGCCAAAAACATTTACGGTTTGTTATTTATCTCATCCTGGCCGAGATCGTTTTCGCCGGGTTTGTGATTTTGGCATTATCGGCAAAGCCAAATGATCACGCGATCACGGCGCAAGACATCAGCAACACGCCAAACACGCTTGCAATGAGCACGCCAAGCCCATTGCCGTTGTCGGATGGTTCGATAACGCTTATTGGGCAATTGATCCCATCTGTTGATTCACATCCGGGATCGTTTGGCCCTTTCTTGGATGATCCTCCGCCACACCCGATCGAATATCATCTATATGATGCAGCCGGAAATCAGATCAAACTCTCGTTTGATACGCCCGCAATTGAAGCACTCACTTGGAAGCAATGGCTGGCTGGCAAACCTGAGAAAACAACGCTCATTGCGGAAGTGACTCAGCAAAGTATTCAAACACCCGGTGGATCCTTTGGAATTATAATTGCGCCGTTGAAGTATCAACCACGCAATCAGTTCGATGATAGTTTGTGGCTCGATTGGTCGGGGAAATGGGTCTCGATCACGGGACGGCTTACCGACGACGGCGTTTTGGCCGTCAATTCGTTTCAGGCAGCCAGTGCGACAACCCATACCTTCGCCGCACAAGTTCCTGATTTGACGTTACCTGTTACTTCGACGCTTAGACACTCCGAGCAAGTCTCAGTTGTTGGATACCTTGTATTACGTGATCGTTATTCGTCATATCCACCACCTGAGCATGGCTATTATGCGATGTACTATTATGAAACCGATCTACCAGGAAACCCCATTCAGCTACTCGTCTATGAAAATCTGCCACGCAATACACCGCGTTTGACATCATTATCTGGCGATGTACGTACAATGGGTGATATAGGCCAACGCTGGGTGCGCTATACCGGGTGGAAATTATATCCACCGCGCTATACAGACAAGCCCAATCTCATTGAGGTACAGTTTGTGCAAGAGATGCTGATTCCCGGCCCGGCGAGCGCCGCTAACATGGCGCTCACAGCCTCACCCGATGTCCGGTGAGCGAGAAAGCGAAACGATTTTGACGCTTGAACCAACGCCAAAAACTACTGCTTCTCGTCCGGTGGAATGGTTGATCCTGGCCGTGATGGTGCCGATCTATCTGGTGATCGCGGCGTTGTATGCGATCAAAACCCCGGCGTGGCAAATTCCTGACGAACCCGCCCACTACAACTACGTCGCACAAGTCGTGAAGACGGGCGCGATCCCCAGTTTGCAACCGGGCGATTGGAACAGCGCCTATCTCGAATCGATCAAGAGCCAGAAGTTTGCACCCGTCGCGCTCGGTGATCAACTCGGCAATGTGCGCTACGAGGATCATCAGCCGCCGCTGTTTTATCTGCTGGAAGCGCCCGTGTATGCGTTGACGGGCGGCAGCTTGATCGCCATGCGACTGTTCTCGGTGCTAATCGGCGCGGGTGTGATCGTGATCGCGTTTTTGATCGTGCGGACGCTGTTCCCTGCGCAATCTTATGTCGCACTGGCGACGGCGGGTTTCATCGCGTTTCTGCCGCAGCATGTGGCGATGATGGCGGGCGTTGATAATGACAGCCTCGCTGAACTGCTGATCGGGCTGACGACGCTGGCCTGCATCGTCTATCTTGGCGGCGAAAAATCCGATGCGCCCGCCAAAATCCGTCGCCAATTGCTCCTGATCGGCGTGCTGCTCGGACTCGCGTTAGTCACCAAAGCAACTGCGTATCTGTTGGTGGGGATCGTGATCGCCACGATCGGGCTGCGCGCGCTCCGGGAACGTCCGCCGCTTGGCAAGGTGATCGTGGCGCTGGCTTATGCCGCGACTCCGGCCTTGACCCTGGGCGGATTCTGGTGGCTGCACAATTTCGGCGTGTACGGCTTCCCGGATTTCCTGGGTCTGCGCCGCCACGATGCGGTCGTAATTGGTCAGGCACGCACCGCCGACCTGATTGCGAAGGTGGGGCTGAGCAGTACGCTCAGCGAGGCCGTGCAAACCACATTTCACAGCTTTTGGGGGCAGTTCGGCTGGATGGGTGTCCTGCTGCCAGCAAATATTTACGCGGCGCTCGTCGTGTTTACGGCGCTGATCGTGATCGGTGCCGTGATCGCGGCGGTGCGCTTTCGCAGACGACTGTCGGCGGTGCAGCGTGATGGTGTCGTGATCCTCGGCGTGTTAGCATTGGCGGCGCTCGCCGAGATCATTTATTACAACCTGTCGTTTGAGCAGTTCCAGGGGCGCTATTTATATCCGGGGCTGATCGGGATCGCGTTCTTTTTTGCGGTGGGGCTGATCGGCTGGCTTTCACTGATTCCGCTGCGCACGGTGCGATGGGGCGCGGTTGCGGTGATGTTGGCTTTCGCGCTGTTCGACATCTATGCGCTGTTCCGCGTCATCCTACCTGCACTCAGCGTATAATGAGGGTAAGTAAGGCATTGCGAACCTATGGAACATCTCCCAATCATTTTGGCACATGGCGCACTCGGCGCTTATGACGAGCTGATCATCCCGGTCATCGGCGGGGCGTTCATCGGCCTGATCGTGATCACATGGTGGAGCAGCCGCAATCGCGCCGATCAGACTGAAGATGCGCCACCCGCTGGCGAATCGCCGGACGGCGCACCGAATCCGCCCGATGATCCTGCCCATTATCGGCTGGACTGAGCGAGAAACCCTCGATCGACATCCGCGATCTGCTGAGGCTGCAAAGCGTACCGGGTATCGGCGCGCGTACCATTCGCAAGATGTTGAAGTGGACGTTGCGACGCCTCGGTGAGGGCGCTGCCGATTCTTTGTGTGCGCGGCAATGCCGATCTGCTCAACAAGTCATATGGGTTCCGGGTGAAGACTATCGCACTCGCACGTGCGGCTCCCCCTCTCCGTGAGTACGGAGAAGGGGCCGGGGGTGAGGTGAATCCTGTGGTATTCAACCGGATCCCGTATCAGGCTTTCAGTGCCGCCTCGGTTGCCACCAAGCCCAGCCGTTCATCAGGATGGGTATTGAGATAATCGAGGCTCTGATGCCGGAAGTAGGTGTTGTACAGTTCCGCATAGTGGCCGCCTGCCCGCAATAACGACTCGTGATTGCCCGTCTCGATGATCGTGCCCTTGCGCAGCACGATGATCCGATCAGCGGATCGCACCGTCGAGAGCCGATGGGCGATCAGGATGGAAGTTGCGCGCGCCAGGATCAGGTTGAGCGCCTGCTGAATCTGCACTTCCGTAAATGGATCGATGCTGGCGGTGGCCTCGTCCAAAATAAAAACGGTCGGATTCTGAACCAGCACGCGCGTCAGGGCAACCAACTGGCGCTGCCCCATCGAGAGTCGCGCGCCGCGTTCGCCGACCTGCGTCTCGAAGCCATTGGGCAGGGTCTCGATCCATTCGCCATCGCCGATACGCCGCGCCATCGCCCTGATCTCGCTATCGGTTGCGGTGGGGCGTGCATAGCGGATGTTATCGGCCACTGTGCCCGTGAACAGGAACGGGACTTGCGTCACAATGCCCAGGTGACGCCGGTACTGAGCCAGATCGAGGGTGCGAATATCGCGGCCATCAACCATCATCGCGCCACCCTGAAATTCGTAGAAGCGCGCCACGAGTCGTGCAATACTCGATTTTCCGGCGCCCGTATGTCCGACGAAGGCGACCGTCTCACCCGGCTGGATGTGCAAATCGAGACCGGGCAGCACGATTTCCTGTTCGCTATAACGGAACTGAACCGCATTGAACACAATGTCACCGCGTAGACTGGGCACGGGTTCATTCGCGGTCTGGTTGACGACGGAGGGCGCATCGATCAACGCGAAGACACGTTCCGCCGATGCCAAACCGGCCGGCAATTGACTCCAAAACGAAGCGATGTTGGTGAGCGGTTCATTGATATACCAGACCGACTGGATGAACAAATACCATGCCCCGATCGTGATCGCCCCATCAAAGGTGCTGCGCGCGCCGAAATACAACAGAATCGCCATCATGAAGCCGGCGATCGCGTTGAGCGTCGGGAAGATCAGCGAGAGTACAAATCCGCGCCGCAGATTGATCCCGTAGGCCTGCCGATTCACGGTGTCGAACGCGCCGTAGAGCGCACCTTCCTGCCGAAAGTTCTTGGCGACGCTGATACCCGCGATCGATTCTTCGATCAGGCTGTTGACATTGGCGAGTACACGGCTGGCTTGACGGCTGGTGCGACGCGCGGCGCGCCGGAAAAGTAGCGCCGCGAGCACCACCATTGGCGAGAGCACGATCAGAATCAGCGCTAAGCGCCAGTCGGTGAAGAACAAGATCACCAGCAAAATGACCATCATGACGATCTGGCTGATCAGATCGGTGACGAGCACGATCACCTGGGCGAAATCCTGCGTATCGGAGGTGATGCGGCTGACGATTTTGCCGGAAGCGAACTCGTCATAGAACGACATATCGCGCGAAACCGCCGAGGCGAAGACATCGTTACGCAGATCGCGCACAATGTCGCCAATGGCGCGCCCCGCCGCCCGTCGCCGAATATAGTTCGTGCCCCACGACGAACACGCCGATAGGTAAAAAATCACCACCAACGCGATTAAGGCAGTCGCGGACGAGGTGCTCAGGATGATATTGACACCCTGCGAGATGATCAGCGGGCGCGCCGTATCCGAAAGCGCATTGAGGATCACCGTGCCGGTGACGATCCCGATCCGGCGCTTTTGGGTGGCGAAGTAGCGCAAAATCCGGCGCACCAACTGCGCATCGGTATACTGCCGATCGTAAGCCTCGACATCCAGCCCGTCAAAAATAGCGCCCATCTGACCTCGCCTTTTGTGCTATCAGTTATCGGGCAATTATACCAGATGGGCGCGGCGATTTCGGAGTGTTAGCCCACGCGCAGCAGCGCCACTTTCCGCAGGGCGTCGATGGTCTCTGCGCCCGTGCAGAACATCGCCACCCGAATTTGTGCGCTCAGTTCGGCCATCAGATCATGCGCCGCCTCGATCGACTCGTCCGCCGCCTTCAAAAACGGACTCGCCAAACCGCCGACGGTCGCCCCTAGCGCAATGCACTTTGCCACATCGATGCCATCACGCAGGCCACCGCTGGCGATTACGGGCAGCTTCGGCGCACCCGCCCGCACATATTGGATACTGTCCGCGGTCGGAATGCCCCAATCGGCGAAGCTGCGCGCCACCCGCGCATGGAAGGCCGTCGGAGCACGGTGATACTCGACCTCGCTCCACGATGTGCCGCCCGCACCCGCCACGTCGATCGCGCTCACGCCCGCATTCGCCAGCGCGCGCGCCGTATTTTCACTGAAGCCCCAACCAACCTCTTTAGCGATTACGGGAACGCCGAGCGACCGACAGACCGCCTCGATTTTGCCGAGCAGTCCCGCAAAGTTGCCGTCACCTTCCGGCTGCACAGCTTCCTGGAGCGCGTTGAAATGCAAGATCAGCGCATCCGCTTCGATCATTTCGACGGCACGGCGGCATTGATCGACGCCATAGCCATAGTTGAACTGGACCGCGCCGATGTTCGCAAACAGCAAAATATCCGGTGCAACATCGCGCACCTGATAGCTGGCCGCCAATGACGAGTCTTCGACGGCGGCGCGCTGCGATCCGAGTCCCATCGCAATCCCGGCGGCTTGTGCGGCTTCGGCCAAACGTCGGTTGATCAACTGCGCCTGCGCGGTGCCGCCCGTCATCGACGATACCAGCAGCGGCGCATTCAGCGTTTTGCCGAGCAGCGTGACATGGGTATCGACCTGTGCCAGATCGATTTCGGGGAGCGCTTGATGCAGAAAACGATAACGTTCGAGGCCGGTCGTCAGGTGCGGAAACTGGACGTTCTCCTCCAGGTTGATCCGAATATGATCGGCCTTGCGGCGCTCGGTCTGCGGCTGCTCCGTAACTTTCACCATGAGACTGTGTTCCTTTAATGTGCTGGCGCTATCCTACCCATCGTGCGAGTGTGTGTCAACTTGCCAGTTCGCTGGTTTACGGCGTCCCTTGCACAGGTTATACTTACCGTCATGCCTGATTAACTTGTACATCTTGGAGGAGAAATCTACATGGCAACAACTGAAGACCGCGTAAGGGATATTATCGTCGAGCTGCTCGGCGTGGACCCCGCTCGTGTCACGACCACCGCCCGTTTCCGCGAAGACCTGGAAGCAGACTCGCTCGATCTGGTCGAACTGATCATGGCGATCGAAGAGGAATTCAGCGGCGAAATCTCGGACGAAGACGCCCAGAAGATCACCACCGTCGGCGAGGCGGTCACGTACATCGATACCCGGATGATCCCGAAGGCATAATTGGCCTGAAATAACTCGATCTTCCCTGGCAGCCGACATTTTCCCCGTTGGCTGCCATTTTTGTTTGCCCCAAATCCCCATCCTACACTATCCAAAATCGCACGACCGACTGACCGTTGCCACCGATTATCCTTCGCTTTGAGGATTCTGGGCGGGCGCGTGTGTAAGGTGTAGTACGATGAACGGTGAAAAAGCCGTTTGGCTGTACAATGGATTGCGCTCCAATAGGTGAGGATGATGGCGATGGGGACGACGACGACCACCCGGACTTCGATCTTGATCGTGCTGCTCGGCGCAGTGCTCGGCTTGCTGGCGACACTTCTGCTTTACAACCACTTGATCGGGCTGGGCTTCAGCCTATACAGCGTGATCCTGGTTGGGGCGCTGCTGGCCTTTGGGGGCGTCAATGGAATTCAGCCGCCGCGTGCCACGCTGCTGCTGCTCGTGCCGATCGGGTTTTTCGATGCGATGCTCACCATCCGCGCCGAAGAATCGCTGAGCATGATGAATTTGACGGTCGGGATCGGACTGTCGCTGCTGCTGATTCACTTTTTCCGGGGCGGCAACTTGGCCGCGCAGGGTGTTTTTGAGTATCCGATCAAGGCGCTGACGAGCAGCCTGGAGGTGTGGGTCGCACCGCTGGGCACGTTGGATGGCGCTCGCCGCTGGTTGGGCGAACAGAAAGGCAAGTGGGGTGCGTTGGCCCCAGTGGCGCGCGGGCTGGTGATCACCGTGCCGCTCGTCCTCATTTTCGTGGTACTGCTCAGTGCCGCCGACGAAGTTTTCTCGCGGCTGGTGGCACGTATCTTGGGCGGCCTCATTCCGAACAATGTTTACGACATTGTGATGCAGGCGACGTTTGCGGGTGTTTTCGGCTGGCTGGCGATCGGTGGCTTGGCGGCGGCGTTGGTCGAGCGCAAAGTCAAGCGCGCGTTGCCCGATGCGTCCACTGCGGGATCATCCTCGGCGGCGGAACTGGCGGCGACACTCTTGGACAACAAAGCCAAGCGTGAGACTGGGGATCATTACAATCCTGCATCCTCGGCGGCAGGTTTGCCCAAAGGGACGTTTCAACCGTTGTTTCGCCTCGGCTTCACCGAAGCGATTATGGCGCTGGGCGGCGTCTGTGCGGTATTTGTGGCCTTCGTGGTCATCCAATTCGTGTATCTGTTTGGCGGTCAGCACAACATTGCCAATTATAGCTATGCGGATTATGTGCATCGCGGCTTCGTAGAGTTGGTGGCAGTTGCGGTTTTGACCCTGGTCGTCGTCTTCACTTTGAACGGAACAACCGATCGATCGAAGGGACTCCGTGAGAATCTGTTTCGCGGACTCAGCACGCTGCTGGTTGCACTGACAAGCGTGATTCTCGTCTCGGCGTGGCAGCGGATGCACCTCTATGAGCTAACTTATGGGTTCACGGCGCTACGGCTTCAAATCTACGTCTTCATTCTGTGGCTGGGCATTCTATTTGCGGGCTTCACCCTGTCGCTGTACTGGCATCCGCGCGCGATCAATGTGTTTGGCGTGTGTTCGCTGTGCGCGCTGATCGGCTTCGCGGCCACGCTCGATACCCTGAACCCGGAAGCGTTTGTCACGGCGCAAAATATCCGGCGTGGCGACATCGATCCTGACTATCTATCGACGCTTTCGATCGAAGCCGCGCCCGCGCTGGCAAGTCTGGTTGACGCGCCAGAGCCGGGCTTGCGGGCAGTTATCCAACACACCTTATATTGGCAGTTGGAACGGCTGGATGCGCAAACACGAGCTGCCGATTGGCGCGATTTCAATATGGCGCGGGCAAATGCGTTGGCGGCGCTGAATCCCATGCGCGCAAAACTGTTGGCGGGCGAGGCAGGTAATAGGCTTCGAGCACTGTTGAAACTGGCCGATTTTCAGATATTCTTAAAAAAGGGCATGACGGTACGTGCGGTTGAGCGGCAGTTCGGGCTTCCGACGAGATACAATTGGGCGCGCGGATATGCTGACGCAAGCACCCCCTACGAGTTATCCTATGTGTTGGAGGAAAACAGTCAACTGAACCTCTTTTTCAATACGGAAACTGGGCTGGATCGAGCGTGCAACCAAAACGGAAATGTCGACATAGAGTGTTTAACATTGCCATGAGCGAGCAATAGCGAATACACAGGATGTTCGGACGAAAGCGTACCAACGCCCCCGCCTATGTGTCGCCCGTCGATGACCAGGGGCGGCGCGCGGTGATCGACATTCGCGGAATCACGAAGGTCTATCGCATGGGATCGCTTGAGGTAGGCGCGCTTGGGGGCGTCGATTTGCGCGTGTATGCGGGCGAGTTCATCAGCATTATGGGGCCGTCGGGCAGCGGCAAAAGCACCATGATGCACATCCTCGGCGCGCTCGATCAGCCCACTAGCGGCGATTATTACCTCGATGGGATCGACGTGGCGCGCATGAATGACAGCGATCTGGCCGTTGTGCGCAATCGCAAGATCGGCTTCGTGTTTCAGAGTTTCAATCTACTTAAACGGACAAGCGCACTGCGTCAAGTCGAACTGCCGCTGATCTATGCGTCGGTGCGCGATCGACGGAAACGGGCGCACGCGGCACTGGAAGCGGTCGGGTTGGGCAATCGACTCGATCATCTGCCGAGCGAGTTATCGGGCGGTCAGCAGCAGCGGGTGGCGATTGCGCGCGCGATCGTCAACGAGCCATCGATCATCCTGGCCGACGAACCCACCGGCAACCTCGACTCGAAAAGCGGAACCGAGGTGCTCAAAATCTTTCAGGAGTTGAACCGTCAAAAGGGCATCACGACGGTGTTTGTGACGCACGATGCGTTCGTGGCGCGGCATACAGATCGGGTGGTGATGCTGCGGGATGGTAAGGTCGTGGCCGATCGACAGATCGCACACCCGTTGGTGGCGGGCGAAGCCGAGCGGCCATCGGAGGCGGCGGAGTTGGAAGGCGTTTTCAAGGACGTGTACTTTGGCGGCAAATCCGGCGAATATAACTGAAGCCACTCGCCAAAAATAAGACGGGCGACCACGCTGGGTGCGCCCGCTTATTCGGCATTGGCCGACACATCAATGACTCGGTGACGCCCCCTTTCCGTTCGCGGAGCAGGGGACGAGGGGAAGATTATCCGTTTTGAGCGGCAGTCGTCGGCGCCGGGCGAGCGGCCAGCGTCACCTGCACGTCTTGCTGCTGACCGCCGCGCACGATAGTCAGTGTGATCATTTGACCGACGTGCGTGTGTTCGAACAGGTAGGCCGTCAAGTCTTCAAACTGACGCACCGGGTGCCCATCGACGGCGATGATGATGTCGCCGCCAAGCACCGTCGAAACACCCTGGAGCGTCGCCTTGCGGGTGCCAGCTTTGAGGCCAGCTTGCGCGGCGGGGCTGCCTGTTTGCACCTGCGTGATGAATGCACCGTGCGTATTATCCGGCAGCTTGAGCGTGTCGATCACGTCAAGCGTCACCGTGCCACCCGCGATGCCGAGGTAGGTGTGTTCGTATTTACCGTCTTTGATCAGCCCATCGGCAACTTGCTTGACCAAATTGGATGGGATCGAGAACGAAACGCCCGACGATTGCCGCACGTTCGAGGCGATTTGCTCATTGACGCCGATCACGAGACCGTCCGCATTGAGCAGCGGGCCACCGGAGTTGCCTGGATTGATCGCGGCGTCGGTCTGAATCACATCGGGGATCGAGTAGTTCCCGTTGAGGCCATCGACCAAACGATGCAATCCACTCACGATACCTTGCGTCATCGTGCCCGCATTTTCGAACGGATTGCCGATGGCGATCGCCCGATCACCGACTTGCAAAGCGTCCGAATCGGCGATTGCCAACGCCGGATACTTGGAAGAGTCGCCCGTGACCTGGATCACCGCAATATCGCTATCAATATCGATGCCAACCGTCTTGGCGTGCATCATGGTGCCATCACTGAAAGTGACTTCGATCTGATCGGCACCATCGACCACATGCGCATTGGTCACGATGTGCCCGGCAGTGTCATAGACAAAGCCTGATCCCGCGGCATATTGCGTGCCGTTACCGTTGCCGTTCGGTCCGTTCGGGCTGAAAGGTGAGTTTTGACCACCATTTCCGTTGCCAGTGCTCGCCCCCGGAAGGCGCACATTAATGCTGACCACCGAGGGGTTCGTCCGTTGATAGATGGTGTGGAACAATTGTGATTCGCTATCGGTGGTGATGCTTTGGCTATGGGCTGTCTGCGTGGTGCCGAACAATCCGTAACCGATTCCGATACCCAACATCAGTGTCAGCGTGACCGACAAAATGCTGGACTTGAGTCTTTCGATCATGTTTAAACTTCCCTCTGATAAACTTAGCGCGTCATGGGAAATCATAACGCGCTTGGATTAGCAGAAGTTTAGTTTGTGGATAGCACTGGTTAAACGCGATGAGCGCTAGATTCACCTCACCTCCCAAGCCTACTCCTAAAACGATGGGGTCGGGAGTGAGGTTTCTAATAACGCTGCGCCAGATGCTCCGCCACCTGATCGATAATCGTTTCAGCGACGGCAGTTTTGGTCTGTTGATTGAGCGACAGCCGCGTGCCATCGACGCTCAGGATCGTCACGCTGTTCATATCCGCACCAAATCCCGAACCGGGCAGTGTCACATCGTTTGCCACGATGAAATCCGCATGTTTGCGTTCGAGCTTGGCCTGTGCATTGGCGAGCAAATCTTCGGTTTCGGCGGCAAATCCGATCAACACTTTGGGAAACCCAGTCTCGCTGCGGCGCGCTCCGACCGTCGCCAGAATGTCGGCAGTGCGGGTTAACGCCAACGACAGATCGGGCGCATTTTTTTTGATTTTTTGCTCGCTGACGGTTGCCGCCCGATAATCGGCCACCGCCGCCGCCATGATCAGCGCATCTGCCCCATCGACTTCGGCCAGCACCGCCGTTTGCATCTCTTGCGCGCTCTCAACTTCGATCAGGCGCACGCCGTAGGGCACTTCAAGACCCGTTGGCGTGGTGATCAAGGTCACATCCGCACCCGCATCGAGCGCCGCCTGAGCGATGGCGTAACCCTGTTTGCCGGATGACCGATTGGTGATGAAGCGCACCGGATCAATCGCTTCGCGCGTGCCGCCCGCCGTCACGATCACGCGACGTCCGCGCAGCAGGCGCACCTGACGGCCAAAAGCGACTCGGATTGCACCCATCAACGTCGGCGTTTCCGGCAGCCGTCCGCGCCCCACCAAGCCCGAAGCATGACGCCCCGTCTCTGGCTCGATGATCTGCGCGCCGCGCTCGCTGAGCGTTTTCAGATTGGCGATGACCGCCGGATGATCGAGCATCGCCCCATCGCCAGCGGGTGCGATCAGCAGGGGGCAGCGGGCTGCCAGTGCAGTGATCGAGAGCAAATCATCGGCAAAGCCACCCGCCAGCTTTGCCAAATGTTGGGCGGTGGCGGGGGCGATAATCAACAGTGCGGCGCTCTCGGCTAACCCGATATGCGCGATGTGGGTGGGCAAACCGCCGCCTTTGTCAGTTTCCCACAAGTCGGTATATACCGCGCGCCCCGTTACCGATCGAAAAGCGAGCGGTTGGACAAATTGCATCGCACTGTCGGTCAAGATGACATTGACGTGCGCACCCGCCTGTGTCAGTTTACTGGCAAGATCGATCGCTTTATAGCAGGCGATGCTGCCCGTCACACCGAGCAAAATAGTCTTCCCTTCGAGCACGCGAATCGCCATAGTGTTCCCTGATAGCTTTCTTAAAAGCGCCGCCAATCGATTACTAATGGTCAAACCAATCAAAGGCCACGTATGTCTAGGTTTGCCTTCCGACTCCCCCTCTCCGTCATCACGGAGAGGGGGCCGGGGGGGTGAGGTGAATGCGCGAAGATTGATTGGTTTCACCATAAGAGTGTACCGAAAGATTGTGATCGAATGCTTAAAGAAGGCGGCGTGAATCGTCATTGAGGAGCGGAAACACTGGGCGGATGTACAAATGCGAGCTTGTGGTGAACCTAAACAAAGTCCGCAGATTCACCTCGCCCCCAACCCTTCTTAAACAGTCTCTAACAGGCGGTGGGTGAGAAGCGGTGAATCAATGCGCGGAGCGAGAGCGGCTGGCATTTTTGTAATCGCGGGCGTCCGCTTTGGCCTGTGCCATCAAGCGATCGACGGACGGCCCCTCAACGCGCTCGCGTGCTCCGCTGGCTGCGCGTTCTGCATCGGCTTGAAGCTGTAAACCGCGCTGGCGAATATCGTGCCGGGTTTGCGGTCCGCTCTGGGGCGCAAACCATAATGCCGCCACGACGCCCGCTGCCGCTCCGATCACTGCGCCGACGATGAACGCACTGGTATCCGCCATTGGATTGGCATCTCGATCGGCAATCCGTTTTTGCGATTTGTTGCTCATAGCAGTTCGCTCTTACCCTTTTTCGCCGGGATTTTTGATGTGCTCGACGGAACCCGTTTGGCGGTGCTCTGGCGCAGACCAGTGAGTTCACCCAGCAGCGCACGCGCTCCAGCCACCACCGCCGAGGCGCGGATCACAGGTCGTGCCACGTTTTTGCTGACGAACTCCGCCGTGCCACGAATGGTGCTCATCGCCTCGCGTGTCTCATCGATGATCGGTTTGATTTCCGTGCTGAGCAAGTTGACCAACGCTGTGACCTGTAACACGAGCACGACCAGCGCGACGCTGATGAGGATGCCTTGCAGCGCCAGCACAATGATAAAAAAATCGCGGAGGATGCGGAAGAAATTGGCGATCCCATCCGAGTTAATGAGCGCCCCTACGACGGCGATGATCAACCCGATGATGATTGCGCCGATCAGCACGCCCAAGCCGATGATCAAGCTGCGTTGAATGGTCAGGCCGCCGCTTGATTCTGCCTTATCTTGATCGATCGAACTGCTTTGCTCAGCCATAGAATTCCTTTTCGTGCGACGTTCGTTAACCCGCTGACGCGCCGTCAGTCATGCGTGGCCCGGTCAGCACACGCGCCATAAATAATGCCAATACAGATCCAAATGTAGCAGAAAGTAGGTGCAATGCGCCCATATCGAGCACCTGCACGGCAAAGACCACCCCGAACACTTGCCCCAAGACGAATCCCAACCAGCCCGCCAACAAAAAGAAGGCCAGCCGACGCGCGTTGCCACCCACCACAAGATGAAAGGCTGCGCCGTATAACGTCGCCAGGATGAAGCCTAACGTGATCGATGGACTCGGCATCGGATCGGTTTCTCGTTTATTCGCGCCATTTGTGACCCTCATGGTCAACTGTAGCACAGGAATCCAAACTATGGTAGAGTTTGGCGTGCGGTGGCTCGCGGTTATTCATGGTATATTCAGAGGGGCGATAAGCGCATTGCTCGTTCCACAGCTTTTATTTGCGCATATGTTGGCTGATTATGCCCTGCAAACCAACTGGCTGGTCTCGCGCAAAGGGCATGGCTGGCTGGCATTGGGACTACACGGTCTGATGGTCTTTTGCATGGCGATCCTGGTACTGCCGCAGTACATCAGCGTTGTCTTTGTTCCCATCCTGATTTTTTCGATACTTCATACAGCGCAAGACTGGCTCAAAATATATTCTGGGCCGCGCGTCAAAATCCCGTCGATTTACACGTATAGTGCCGACCAGCTTTCGCACTATCTGATGATCGGCGTGATGCAATTGACAGTCGGCCCGCTGCTCGTGCCCGCGCCGGATAACGCGACATTATTTGTGGCGGGTGTCGGGTCCGCCACCATCATCCTGACACGCTTTTATGAGGTAAGCTGGTGGTCGAACTGGCTGGATATGCTGCCGTACATGAATCGCTGGCGCGGCTGGAGCTATGCCGAACGGTTGGCGATGTTCGCGTTGAGCGTGGCTGGCTTTTTCTATTTAGCGCCTTTGTGTGCTCTGCCGCGCGTCGCTCAATCCATCCGTGAGAAGCATCCGTTCTGGGAGCAAAAGCGCGGCGCACCGGAGATGCTGCTCGGTGTCGTCTTGGCGATCGGCGCGGGGTTGATTGTGCGCAGGTTCTTTCTTGCGCTATAAGTGGTTTTATCGATTTTGTTGCGTATGTGACTGTCGTCATGTGAGACTAATATCGTGAGTGTGATCGATCAACGGGTTCTTGTGGTTGCGCCGTCCGAAGTGGTCTGGCTGTATCTGACCGATCCAGCCTTGATCAGCAAATGGCATCGCGGCGCGAAGCAGCTTTCAATGCTGACCACGCGATCAAGTGGCATCGGGGTGCGGCGGCGCGTCGTAGGCACCAATGGGCGTGCGCTCGTCGAGGAAATGACCGCTTGGCTCGAAGGCTTGGGCTTCGAATATTCCGTCATCGATGGCCCCTATAAGGCGTTCAAGGGGCGGCTGCGGCTCCAGGCTGTGCCCGAAGGAACGGTCGTCTTTTGGTCGATTGATTATATGCTGCGCGGCGCGTTCGGCGGCCTGCGTGATCGGATGGGCTTTCGGCGCGGTCAACGCGCGCAAATGGCGGACAGCCTGAAGACTTTACGCCGTTTGATCGAGGCCAGCGGCGTCCGACTCGATCCGGTGAAACAAGCGAAATCGGCCATGCAAGCCGATCCGGGATTTGCGGCGCGCGCCGCCCGCATCCAGGAGCAAACTCGCCCGGTGAGCGTGCTGCCCGCCGCTGTGATTGGTGACGACGATGTGCCGGAGATGCCGCCCGTTGAAGTCACCTATGATCAGACAACATCGCTGCCTGCCTACAGCACGCCACCGCCAACGATCGCTTCGCCAGCGCTCACCCTGGCAGGCGCGTCCCAATCGGATACTAAACCGCGACCACCCGTCGGTCTGCGCGACAAGATCAAAGAGGCGACTGGTGAGCATCGCCGTGTGAATGTCGAAGGCGCGTCCGAAGATACGATCGCCGGTCCTGAAACGCGCGGCCTGACCGCCCCCACCGTGCCGGGATCGCTGGTTTCGCCGCCACGACCACCCGATCCGGCCACGGAGACGATCGCGCCGCTGCCGCCAAACAAAGCCGCCAACGTGGAAGTGCCGCCGCTACCTGCCGACCAATTTGACACAGGCGAAATGAGTATCTGGGATGTGTTCGGCATGGAGCGTCCGAGCAACCGCCAAAAGGCCGATCTGGATGCCGTAATTGCCAGTGTGCAGACGCCGCCGCCACGCCCACTGATCCCGGTTGAACTCGTACCCGATTCAGCGCCGCCGCCGCCTATCTCTGCGCCCGCCGTTTTGCCGCCGGTCGCCGCACCGGTCATGCGGAATATGACCCGCTCCAAAGTCCACGTCGCCGTTCGCGTATTGGATGTGCCGCGCCGATCACGTGCGCATGTGCATGTCCGATCGGTAACTACGAAGGATGGCCGCTGAACTCTTTGAGTTCGCCCGTCACCAGATAGATGGCACGTTCGCAGATATTTTTGGCGCGATCACCGATCCGTTCGAGATTGTGCGATACCCACAGCAGATAGGTCGCGCGCTCAATGGTGGCCGCATCGCGCATCATGTAGCCCAATAACTCACGGTAAACCTGTTCATTGAGCTTATTCACACGCTCATCCTGGGCGACGACGCTTTCCGCCATCGCAATATCGCGCGACAAATACGAATCGACCGAGCCACGCACCATTTTCCGCACAATCTCGGCCATTTCTGGAATATCCACCAGCGGCTTGAGCAGCGGCTGATCGCACATGCGCAGCGTCAGGCGCGCAATACCCGCCGCATGATCGCCCATCCGCTCCAGATTGGTGGCGACGCTCACCGCGCCTACGATCGCGCGCAGGTCGGGGCCGGTCGGCTGTTGGGTGGCAATCACTGAATACGACCGCTCCTCCAACGCATAGCGCACGCCGTTCAGCAAATCATCATCATTGCTGACCTGCTGCGCCAATTCGCGGTTGCGTTCGCTCAACGCGCGGACGCTGTTCACAATCGCACTATCCACCATGCTCGACAGCCGAAGCAGATCGTCGCGTATCTCGTTCAGCGAGCGGTCAAAATTGGGGCGTCCGGGCATCGAACTTGATCTTTCATCGATACATTACGTTTTGTTGCTGCCAGACATTATATGCTACACATTAAGGGACGGTAAAATACGCCGCCCAAACTCATTAAAAACTTATCTGAAATCGCGCTTTTACCGTTTTCCGCAGAACTTCACGTTGGTTACCGCAATCGCCCTGCGTGCGATCCGGCGTGGAGCAAATGATTTTGCGTGATATAGTTGAATCATATCGAAAGGGGATTGGCGCGGCGGTGCATCTCGTTGGGAAGATGCCCGATTTGCTGTGCCCACTCATGCTATGCAATTAGAAACTCGACCGAATCGACAGCATCTATTGTTTCACCTGGGACGCATTTTGGGTGTGCTGATTTGTCTCGCTTGGCTCGCCGTACCTTTGACGTCCGCCACGCTGCACGCCCAGGCGAACGAGCCAAAGACGGTCGTTGACGCGGTATTGGCCGATCTGAGCGCCAAACTGGGGCATACAGTGACGCGCGGCAACGTGGACACCTACACCTGGGAAGAAGATATTTTCAACGATTCCAGCTTGGGTTGCCCGCGCTCGGGAGTCTCGTATGCCCAGGTTATTACACACGGCTACAAGATTCTGGTCACGATCAGCGGTACGATCTACGATTATCGGGCGACGCTCGACGGCAAGGTCATTTTTCCCTGTACCCCGAACGGCGTGAATCTCCCTACCCTCGCGCCGACTCCAACCGCCGCGCCGATCACCATCGGCACCCAGCCCACCATTTATCCTGCGCCGATCGCGTATGTGGATCGAAATGGCAACATTTTTGTGATCAGCCTCGGCGCGAGCGTCACCACGCCGCTGACAGCAGATGGCAATGGTATTTACTATAATAACGCGCCGAATCAGCACCGTTATGCGAGGCCGCGCTGGTCGCCGAACGGCCTCAATCTGGCCTTCGTCGATGAGGCTGTCGGCGCACTGTATTTGGCGCGTTCCGGTCAGCCCTCGCAGAAAGTCGCCGAACAACTTGCCCCAGAATATGCACCGTTTTGGTCAGCCGACAGCAGCCAACTCATCTATGCCATAAATACCGCGCAAGCAGGTCCAGTCGGCCAAGTATATCAACTCCAGGCCTATCCGGTGGCGGGCGGAACGGCGGGCGTTGTCGGCCAGATTAGTGTGCAGACGGGCTGCGGTGGCGGTGGCGCTGATCCCGCTTTGGCGCTCTATATGGAAGAAACGGCCTACGGTGGCAGTGCGGTGATGCTGGCCCAGGTGACGGGCGGCATTCTGTATACGACGACCTGCACGGGGCAAGGTCTGGCGCTGGCAACCCCAAATGGGCAGATCGTTTGGAAGCGGGATGATCTGAAGGGCGCGGCACTCTCGCCCGATCACACCAAGTTGGTCGCCATTCGCCAGGGGTCCCGGACTGCTGCCGACATGCTCGAAATGGTCGATCTGGGTACTGGCAACGGGAGCGCGCTGCCGACGCTGCCCGGCGTGAATGGCGTGGCGTGGTCCGCCGACGGTGCGACCATCTACTACAGCACCTTTACCCTACTCGGCAAACTGACGCCGACCGACCCGAATAATCCGCTGCTCATCCAGGTGTTTCCGGGCTGGCCGTCCGATCTACAGAACAATACCGTAACCCTGAATCGCGTGGCGGCGGCGGGTGGCTCGACCACGCAGATATTCAGCCATGAAGGCTATCGGATCGGCAACATCGTGCCGACTGCTGATGGGGGCGTGATCGTCTCGGTCGTACCGTCGTTGGCAGGCATGTTTGCAGCGCTGAATGCAGGCAAATCACTGACCGAAGTACGCGCCGCCGCACCCGTCGCGCACCTGTATCAAGTCGCCGCCGATCGATCGATCCAATCCCTTTTCGATGGCGGGCAGCCCGCGTCGAGCGGCGGGACTTTCACAGCGCTTCCGGCGGCGGGCGCACCTTTCACAAATGGCAGCATCCCGCCACCCACCCTGACCATCAACGGGACGGCAATCGTCGTGGGTACGACTGCGCTCAATATGCGGCAATCGCCCAGCACCAGCGCACCCGTTAAGCGTTTGCTCAAACCGGGAACAGTGCTCACCATTTTGGCTGGGCCGCAGATCGTCGCCACCTTGCGCTGGTGGCAAGTGCGTGCGGCAGACGGTGCGCTCGGTTGGGTCGTCGATCAGGTGACGGACGATAAAGGGGTCACGGAGAATACGCTTGCGCCGCAATAAAGAACCTCACCCCCAACCCTCTCCGTGAGACGGAGAGCGGAGGTTCGACGCCCCCTCTCTGTGATACGGAGAGGGGGATGAGGTGTATGGATAAGGAGATTTGGCGATGAACGGCACAATCGACAGCACATGGGTCAAGGCACGACTGAGCAATGAATTGGGGCTGACAACGCCCGATCTGGAGCGCTTGTATGGCCTCGTGCCCGATGCGCTCGACGAACAACTCGCCGCGCTCGGTAACGAACTCGGTGACGGTGATGCGGTTGTCAACCGCGTGATCAGCGATGTCGATGCGCTGCGCATGGGCTATCGTACCATCCAGATCAACGACGAGCAGATCGCGGCGGCGCGCACTTTGCTGGCGACTGGCAAGTTCGATCCGCTGATCGCGCTCGATGCCGCCGGACATATGCGTGCGTGGCGACTCAGCGGTGATGATGCACAATGGTTGGCCTATCGGTTCGCGGATTTGATCCGCCTCGATTTCGATGCAGGCGATGTGCTGCGCCTGCGACTTAATCGGGTGGCGGTTGGCTATGGCGAATTTCCACCCGCCGCCGATCGGGCGTTCCGTGATCGAATCGCGGATATACTTTTCTATCTCGCCGAATTATCCGGCTTGCCCTAAGCCACGAGGCCGAAACGATGCGATCACTTCAACGCCTGCTCGGATGTGTCCTGTTGATCGGGATCAGCGCGCTGCCCATCACGGTACACGCTCAAACCGGACCGATTACGACGACGCTGATTTTGTGGCATTCATGGACGAGCGCGGATGCCAAACTGCTCGATACGTGGATTCAGGACTATCAAACGGCGCATCCAAGCATCGAGATCGACGCGCAAACCATCACGGGCGATATGCGCAGCGCTGTCGCCACCGCCGTCCGTTCAGGCCGGGTGCCCGATCTGTTCCTCGGATCATCGGCGTGGGCGGGCGCGCTGGCCGATGCCCAATTGATCGCGCCGATCAGCGCCGGGATCGACAAAGCCTTCACTGCTCAGATCACGCCACTGGCCTGGGCGACAGTCACCTACAACAGCCTGATTTACGCCATCCCGGAGAGCAGCCAGGGCTTGGCGCTGTACTATAACAGCGCGTTGACATCAAAAATACCCGCCACGCTCGATGATCTGCTGGCGCAAAAGCCACTGTTCGCCTTCGATTTCTACACGACGGCGGGCATCTTTCTGGCGTTGGGCGGGCATTTGGTCGATGACGGGGGCAATCCGCTCATCAGCGCCAACACCACGTTCGCCGACTATTTGGCGCGACTCAAAATGATGTACGGCTCGGCCAGCGGCATTCAGACTCCCAGCCCGACGCGGCGGATTCCGCTGCTCACCGACGAGACTTTCCGGTTGGGGAGCGCGCCCTACTTGATCGATGGCAACTGGAAAATATCCGATCTGCGTCAATATCTCGGCGACAAACTGCACGTCGCGCCGCTGCCAAGCGTCAAGGATAATGCGGTTTGGTCGCCGCTTGTCACGACGACTGCCTTTTATTTGAGCGCGAACACGGGCACGACTGATGCAGCACTGGCGTTTGCCCGCTACGTGACGGAGCAAGATCGGCAGTCGGCAGCGGCGGCGGCGGGGCAAATCCCCGTCAATCCCAAAACCCAAATCGACGATCCGGTGATTCGTGGCTTTTTCGATCAGTTTGCGCTGGGCGTGCCGAGTTCACCACGTCCCGAAATGGTGAAACTGTGGCCGATCCTCGACGATGCCGTCTACGCGGTGACGGTCGCCGATCAACCCGTCGCACAAGTTGTGCAAGCGGTTGCCGCACGTCTCACCGCGCCGACACCCTGAGATATACAGCGGACGAGGCAGGCCGTCGTCTCTACAAACCCATCACCTGTTGTAGGGACGACAGACTGCCGTGTCCCTCATATAACGCAATAAGATCGGAAATTGAAAGAATCACCATGAATCGAAAAACTGAGTGCCTCGTCATCATTGTGTTGTTCGCGGCAGGATGTGCCCTGTCGGGGTACGCCCCTGTGCGCGCCCAGGACGACGCCGCGCACATCAGCCAGATGGCCGCGACGCTGCACCGGGAAGATATGGGTGATGGTGTCGCCACGCTGTGGATCGGTGGCAATCTGGGCAAAAGCGTCGAGCATAGTAAGCCTGCTTTTCTGGATGTGGGCACGCCGATGCCATCGTTCACGATCAAGAAATTCGGGACCGTGCAGTCGGTGCGCTCGGAAAGCCTGACTGGTCCGTATCTGCTCAATTTCTGGGCGTCGTGGTGTCCCCCCTGCCGCGCGGAATTTCCGCTGCTCTCAAAGGCGCTGGCGGGCGGCGATCTGCCGTTCCCGATCATTTTCATCAACACGTTAGATAATGCAGATCGGGCGACAAAGTTCCTCAAGGGCCAGCCGGATACGCTGACGGTGTGGTTCGACGTGCCACCGAGCGATCTGAGCACGCAGCTTGGCATTCACCTGATTCCGACGACGGTGCTGGTCGATGCAGGCGGGAACATCCAAGCGATTCAGGTGGGCGAAATGACCGAACGCGCCCTGCAATTTTTCGAGACGATCGCCAGGAATCCAGGCGTGGGCAGCTATAAACCGAGCGCGGCACTGCTGCCGCTCAAACCTGTCACATCCGCAGGTGCAACGTCACTCGTGCCTGGTTTCGAGCATTATGGCGTGCTCGATGATGCGCATCCGTATGACACTTACACCTTCAGCGGCAAGAAGGGGACGCTGATCTCGCTCAGTATGCGCGCACGAGGCCGCAACGACGATGACTCCACCGATCCGTATTTAGTCGTGCTGGATGCGAAGGGCAAAATTGTCACCAGCGATGACGACGGCGGCGGCGAAAAAGCCAACTTCTTCATTGAGCATATTGGTCGCGTCCTGGGCAATGGTGTGGATGCGCAGATCGTCGATTTCAAACTGCCCACCAACGGCCAATATACGGTCATTGCGGGGCGCGCAGGCTATGAGGTGGGAATTAGCCGCGGCCCGTATCAGATCATCATGATCACGGATGGGCGTGGTTCGTTCTGATCTGGATCCCGGTGACCACGCCGAGTATTTCAAAGAGTTTTGCCCCAATCCGAATGCGCTCCAATTCGTGGGAACGGACGGATACGGCAGGCCGTGTCCGCTCATTGTGACCCAAAACAAGGGGTGCATTCAAGTTTAGGGGCAGGCTTCGGAATGGACAGACCTCTCTATCCCCGACCTTTTCCCCCACGCAGGAGGTGGAAAAGGGAGTAGACGCCGGCGTGACGCGCTCGGTAGCAGACGCCGGCTGAAGGACGTGGCGAGGTCGGTCAGTGGTCGGGTGTGACTCCCCTTTCCCACCGCTTGCGTGGGGGAAAGGGGTGGGGGGATAGAGGGGTTCTATGATCTGCCCCCAATCCGAATGCACCCCCCAAAAAAATTCCCGATAGGCGTTTCAGTACCCGTCTGATATACTAAACACTTCCCTTTACCCATGATTCTAGGACGTTTTTCGATGGATATTTTGATCACCGGCTCCGTCGCCTACGACTATTTGATGCGCTTCCCTGGTCATTTCAAAGATCATTTGCTGGCCGAAAATTTGCACCACCTCAGCGTCAGTTTTCTGGTCGATGAGATGACCCGGCACTGGGGTGGCATCGGCGCGAATATTGCCTATTCGATGGCGCTGTTGGGACAGCATCCGCGCTTGATGGCGACGGTCGGCCAGGATTTCGCCGATTATCGGGCGCGGTTGGAAGCGGTCGGTGTCGATACGCGAGCGGTGATCGCCATCGAGAAAGTATTCACGGCATCGTTTTTTGCCAACACCGATACGGATAATAACCAAATCGCGTCGTTCTATGGTGGTGCGATGGCATCGGCGCGCAATTATACGCTGGCGGGTACGCTCACGAAGCTGCCAGAATACGTGGTCATCTCTCCCAATGATCCGGTGGCGATGCACCAGCTATGCGCAGAATGCCACCAATTGGGCATCCCGTTTATGTACGATCCGAGCCAGCAAGTACCCCGCTTGGAAGGAGACGGCCTGCGCTTCGGTATTGAACGCTGCCACACACTGATCGTCAACGAGTATGAATGGGGCATGATCGTCAACAAAACGGGCATGACCCGCGAGGATGTGTTGCAGCACGTCAAGGTGTTGGTGATCACGTTGGGGAAGCGCGGCGCGGATATTTACGCCGATGGTCAGCATTTCGAGACGCCCGTGTTTCCCGTGCCTGATGAAGCGATTGCCGACCCGACAGGCGTGGGGGATGCGTTTCGCGCGGGTATTTTGAACGGCATGGCGTCGGGTTGGCCGTGGCCGCTGACGGGGCGCGCGGCTGCTTTGTGCGCTGCCTATGTGCTGGAGGCGGTCGGCACCCAGGAGCATCATTTCACGCCCGCGCAGTTTGTCGCCCGCTATCGCACCGAATACGATGACGGCGGTATGCTCGATTCGATGCTGGGCGGCGCTGTATCACTTGCTAATCCAGAGATCGCAAAGCCCGAAATAGCACACAACCAAAATGGTCAGCATCCGCATTGAACGGCTCACCGATCGCGCCCTGATCCGGGCGTGGTTGAGCGCGGATCGGGGTCGATTCGCGTATATGTTGGGTGATTTGGCCGAGCCATACTGGGCAGGCGCGCACTTTTTCGGCGCATTCGAGGCGGATCGCTTGCGTGCGGTGCTGCTCAAATACGCACCGATCGATCCGCCGCCCGTGATCACCGCAGGCGACCCGGCAGCATTGGCCGCCATCGTCGCGCATTTGGCTGACCACGAAAAATTGCCGGCGTTACAATTTCACGCCCAACCCGATCACCTTGCTGTCCTGACGCAGTTTTACGATTTGTCTGGCGTGATGGCGATGTGGCGCATGTCGGTCACGCCGGACACGTTTCACAGGGTAGATTCGATCGATCGCGCGGTTCGATTGACCGGTGCTGATGCGACGGACGCGCAAGCCGTGTTCGATAGCGGCTTGCCGACCGACTTACCACCCGGAAATTTGCGCCCCGCCACGATGGAACCTGAAACACTCGATCACGGCGTGTTTTATGGGGTCAAGGAGGGCGGGATCGTGGTGGCATTGGCGGGGACGCATATTATCTCGGCGAGTGAGGGCATCGGCACGGTCGGTTATGTGTTCACATGCCCCGAAGCGCGCGGCAAAGGGTACGCGACGGCGGCGACCGGAGCGGTCACGCGCCATTTGTTCGCGTCAGGCATGAATCTGGTGGCGCTCAACGTCAAGCAGGATAATCCGCCCGCCATTCGCGCCTATGAGCGGCTCGGCTATGTGCGCCACTCTGCGCTGCACGAGGGTCTCGGCACACTGCGCCCATAAAGCTGATAGCCCCACTGGATTCAACTGCTTACTATCTGAAATACAATATTGTCCAAAAGCCTTAATATTTGGCGATTCACATGATAATACTACAAGCCTTACTGAATCGACTGCTCTTGCATTGCTTAGCAATAACATTTGGCGCAGTGGCTTGATCGCATTTTCGTTCGCGGGTCGAGTCTCTATTACCGATCGCGTTGGCCGTCTCTGCCGGATCATTGCGTCAACCATCTCGACGTTTCAGGGCGATTGCGTCTAAAATCGTGGAAACAGACGGACGCGGGGAGCCCGGGGGCCCCCGGCTACCCGCGGTTTTTTTGGGCGAGGGGGTTGCGCGGCCGCCAAAGGGCCCGAAAATAGACGCAAATGGCCCGGTAGGAGCGGTGGGGCCCCGGGGGTGGCA